>NZ_JAOQJV010000009.1:0-99689 GCF_025567415.1 Dorea ammoniilytica | reverse complement strand
CCATGAGAGTAATCCTCCTTTGATATATGTTTTTTTCGTCGAAACCATTATACCTTAGAAAGTGATTACTCTCATTTTTATTTTCTTTATTCAACTAACAATTTCTTTACACCAATAAAAGATTCGAGTATGTTGCCCCTACTCGTCCTGCAAAAAATACCCGTTCAGATCTTCTCCAAACGGGTATCTCATGATTTTCTTATTCTTCTGTCTCTGCGGTAATTGCAAGCCCCAGTTCATCCAACTGCTCCTGTGCAACTCTTGTCGGAGCTTCTGTCATCAGGTCGGATGCATCCTTTACCTTCGGGAATGCGATCACGTCACGGATGCTGTCTTCTTTTGCCATCAGCATTACCAGACGATCCAGACCATACGCAAGTCCTGCGTGCGGCGGTACTCCGTACTTGAATGCTGTCAGCAGGAATCCGAACTGTTCCTGTGCCTGTTCCGGTGTAAATCCAAGTACCTCGAACATCTTGCTCTGGATCTCAGGATTGAAGATACGCACACTTCCTCCGCCAATCTCGTTACCATTCAGCACGATATCGTATGCTTTCGCACGAACGCGTCCCGGATCACTGTCGATGTACTGCAGGTCTTCTTCCATCGGCATGGTAAATGGATGATGCATTGCTGTGAAACGGTTCTGCTCATCATTCCACTCAAGCAGTGGGAACTCTGTTACCCACAGGAATTTGTATTCATTCTTATCTAACAGATCCATCTGTGCAGCCAGTTCCAGACGCAGTGCGCCAAGTACTGCCCATACGACTTTATTCTTATCTGCCGCAAAGAGAAGCAGGTCTCCGTTTTCTCCTCCCATCGCATCAATCAGGGCTTTCATCTGCTCGTCTGTCATAAATTTGGCAAATGATGACTTGACTGTACCATCTTCCTGAATTGCAATGTATGCCAATCCCTTTGCACCATAATCTTTGGCAAATGCAACCAGCTTATCGATTTTCTTTCTCGGCATACCACCCTGTCCTTTGGCATTGATACCGCGAACAGTTCCGCCATTTTCAATCGCATTCTTAAATACGACAAACTCGCAGTCACGTACAACGTCTGTAACGTCATTCAGTTCCATACCAAAACGGATATCCGGCTTGTCAGAACCGAAGCGATCCATCGCTTCCTGCCATGTCATACGCTGAATTGGCAGAGATACCTCTACGCCAAGCACTTCTTTGAACAGTTTGGCAAGCAGTCTCTCATTGACTTCAATTACATCGTCAACATCTACGAAAGACAGCTCCATATCGATCTGTGTAAATTCCGGCTGTCTGTCCGCACGAAGGTCTTCGTCGCGGAAACATTTGGCAAGCTGGAAATAACGGTCACAGCCTGAGCACATCAGAAGCTGTTTAAACAGCTGTGGTGACTGTGGCAGCGCATAAAAATGTCCCTGATGGATACGGCTTGGCACCAGATAATCTCTGGCTCCTTCCGGTGTACTTCCAATCAGTACCGGAGTTTCAATCTCAAGGAATCCTTCTTCTGCTAAGAACTGACGGGTGAGGGTCGCTACTTTACTTCTCATCATCAGGTTTCTCTGCATATCCGGTCTTCTCAGATCCAGATAACGGTACTTCAGACGGATTTCTTCTTTTGTCTTAGAATTCTCTTCAATGTGGAACGGAGGTGTCTCAGCCTCTGCCAGAATCCGAAGTTCTGTCGGCAGTACTTCGATCTCTCCTGTTGCCAGGTTCTCATTCACTGCACCGGAACGTTTTGCAACCGTACCAACTACAGCTACTACATATTCAGAACGCAGCTTTGTCGCCTTTTCGATTACTGCGGCATCCGTCTTTCCTTCCTCACACACGATCTGGATGATACCGGAACGATCTCTCACGTCCACAAACACCAGTCCACCTTTATTTCTGTTCTTCTGCACCCATCCCATAATTGTAACTGTCTCGCCGATATTAGCTGCTGACAGCTCCGCACATCTGTGCGTTCTCTTAAGTCCTTTCATTGACTCAGCCATGATAATCCTCCTCGATTGTTCTCTTCTATATTAACTTCTATATTGATTGTATAGCTATCAATCTTACAGCTCCATTATGGAATCACGGTAGCAGTCCACGATTTCTTCGTAACCGTCTGCTGCCAGCTGTTCCTTCTGGAACTTTTTATTCTTTTTCATATTCACAATCAACACCTGCTTGCCTGCCGCACGATCTGCTTTGGCAAGATTCAGCACTTTCAGGATGCCTTCCTGCGGCATCTTCTTCTCCAGCAGATATGCTTTTTTTGCACGCTTAGACGGAATCTGATATCCATTTTCCAGAAGCAGCATGACAATACGCTCGAATCCGATAGAGAATCCACATGCCGGTGTGTCCTGTCCGGTAAATTTACCGATCATCTTATCGTATCTTCCGCCTCCGGCAACAGAGCCGCCGAAGTCATCCATCGTCACCTCGAAAATGGTTCCTGTGTAGTATGACTGTCCACGCACCAGTGTCGGATCAAACTGTAACTTGAAGTCACATTCCTTTGCGGCTTCTACGCTGGAAATAATCTGTCCCATACCGTCTGCCGTCTCATCTTTCAGGCAATCGCCAAGCTTCTCTTTCAGATAACGGATACCGGATACATCCGGTGTGATCTCATCAAACAATCCAAGATACTGATCAACCGCTGATCTGTCATAACCCATCTCACAGAGTTCTTCTGCTACGCCATCTTTACCGATCTTGTCCATCTTATCCAAGATAATAAATACTTCATCATAATCTTCTTCCTTAAATCCACAGTAAGCCGCCATGGCTTTCAGGATATTACGGTCATTGATCTTAACTGTAAAATTCGTAAAATCAAGCTTACCAAGCATTGCTGTCGTTGCAAGGATCAGCTCGATCTCTGCGAGGTTCGATGCCTCACCGAGAATGTCAATATCACACTGCATGAACTGACGGAAACGTCCTCTCTGCGGACGGTCTGCACGCCATACATTACCGATCTGCAATGCCTTGAACGGTGACGGCAGATCGTTAGCATGATTTGCATAGTATCTTGCAAGCGGTACAGTCAGATCATAACGAAGTCCTCCGTCTACCAGATCTGCCTCATCCTTTGCAGTCTCAAGCTTCAGCTTCTCGCCACGCTTCAGGATCTTAAAGATCAGTTTCTCATTATCTCCCCCCTGCTTGCTGCACAGGTTCTCAATATGCTCTACACATGGTGTCTCCATCGAGGTAAATCCATATGTCTTATAAGTCTCTTTGATCAGGTGGATCACGTAATCACGGATCTCCATCTCGTCCGGCATCATGTCCTTCATACCGGTGACTGGTTTCTTCTTTAATGCCATAACCATTCTCCTTTTCGCTCTATCATTTCATCAATCCGGGCAATGTAATCCCGAATGCTTTTTACATTTTCCACACGAATCAATGTCGTGGTTTTTCCATTCCTGCTACCTGGTACAGGAACAGGCACTGGCAGTACGATCTTGGTTGATGCACCTGCACCTGCCGCAATAATCGACTGTTTTTCTTCCATAATAAGTATATTGTATATTCCGGCTTTGTCAACCTTTGCATAACCAACATTTTCAAAATTACCCGCAATATTCTTCTGCCGGTACAGATAATATGGCACTAGTTCCATCTCATAGGCCGTCTCATGCGCACATTCGATCATCGCTGATAATGTCTCTGCCATTCTTTCCGGATGCTCCGTCTGTTCCTCCAGATCCCGCACATAGCCAAGAGTACTCTTCTCCTGCCCCATCTGCGCCGCACGCTTGATTGCAAGTGAATGCACGGTCAGGCTGTCCGGTGCAAGCTCCTGGATCTGCGCAAGCGTATCCTTCATATCTTCCAGACCCTCTCCTGGGAGCCCGGCGATCAGATCCATATTGATATTGTCAAATCCATGTTTCCGCGCCATCCGGTAAATGTCTTTTACTTCCTGCACACTGTGCTTTCTTCCAATCCGATCCAACGTCTTCTGCTGCATAGTCTGTGGATTAATAGAAATACGTGTAACTCCATGCCGTTTTATCACCTGAAGTTTCTTTTCCGTAATACTGTCTGGTCTTCCGGCTTCCACCGTATATTCCAGCAGATGCTCTCTGGAAAATGACTGATCAATACAGGTCAGAATCTGATCCAGCTGCTCTGCATCCAGGCTGGTAGGTGTACCGCCTCCGATGTAAATAGTATTCAGTTTCTTCTCTGAGGATACTTTTCCGATATATGTAAGTTCTTTGCAAAGCGCATCCAGATACGCCGGAATCTGATCTCGCCATTTATCTATCGGTCCAGAACTGAACGAACAGTAACTACACACACTTGGACAGAACGGAATGCCTACATACAGACTGTAGCCATCCTTATAATCGAGTTCTGATAATACATCCCGCTCCCGCACTGCAATGTCATATGCAAGTCCTGCCTTTTCCGCTGACACCAGATATTCTTCCCGGAATTGCTTTATAAACTCTGTTTTCTCTACACCTTGCTCTACCGCCTTTGTAGCAAGCTTAGCAGGTCGGACTCCGGTCAGCATTCCCCACGCAAGTTCTTTACCTGTTCGATGAGCCAGATACTGATATACCTTTCTGTCAAGCTCTCGCCGGATATCGTTCACACAATGGGTATGGTCTGTATCTATTGTAAAAATCTGTGATGTTCCGTCTGTCTCCGTCAGTTTCAGATCTTCCTTCTGATTCTTCTTGCAGCACTGTTCAATCTCTTCCGATGCATAAAAGGCTTTGACCATATGATACACATTGTACAGATACCGTTCTTCTTTTGCTTCTATCTTTATCATAATAGTTCCTTTACTTGAACAGGCATCTGAAATCACATCAGATGCCCGGCTCTTTCTCTTCTTACTATACTAAATGATCCATTCACTACAAAAATGGATTCATTCTCTTTTCATCTGCGATTGTGGTCGTTCCCATATGTCCTGGATATACCACGGTATCCTCCGGAAGTACCATCAGCTTCTCTTTCACTGCACGGACAAGATCACTCATGCTTCCGCCAGGGAAATCCGTTCTTCCGATGGACTGCTGGAACAGCGTATCTCCACTGATCAGCACATGCTCCGATGCAATATAATAACAGCATCCTCCCGGTGTATGTCCCGGTGTATGAAGAACTTTGAATTCATAACCGATCAGTGACAACACCTGACCATCCTGCACTGCCTGTGCCCCTTTGTAAGCATAAGGAAAGCCACAGGACATCGTCATATTCTGCTGTGGATCCTCCAGCATCGGCTTATCTGCCTCATGCACATATACCGGCATCTTACCATATTTGTTAAGAACATCATCAATTCCCATAATATGGTCAAAATGCGCATGTGTAAGCAGAACTGCTTTCAATTTAATCTCTTCCGTCTTGATATAATTCATCATATAATCCGGACAGGACGCCGGATCTACGATAACCGCTTCTTTTGTTTTTTCATTGATCAATAAATAACAGTTTGTCCCAATCGGACCTGCCAGAAATTGTTTTACTGTCATATTCTATCCCTCTGCCTATATTATACCTATACACTCTTATACTTTGTCAGCCGGAAATACAATTCCCATCTGACGGCGCGCTTCATCCATAACCTGCATCTCCCATACCGAATATTGGTTATGTGTTTCAGCGGATTCATTCGCTTCCGCAATGCGCATAAATTCTGCAATCTCATAATTCATATTATTACCAGGATCTTTCAGTTCAAATGAAATATCTTCCCTGCTCTTATCCCGGTATCTGATCCATACCTTCGTTAGGATAGGCAGGCTTTCCATATACATCGTGCCATCTTCTCCCTGAATCTGGCTTGGAACCGGCGAATCTGTGATCTTAGAATAGATCAGTTCTGCCTGTGCTCCCTGTTCATCATAGGATGCAAGAATCGTCCCCATGCCATCCACACCGTTATGCAGTTTCACACAGGATGCCATCACACGGTCTGGTTTTCCAAGGATCTTTACCATCGGATGTACACAGTAGACACCGATATCCATCAGGCTTCCGTTGGATAATTCCGGACGGAATGCATTTTCAATGATTCCATTCTTAAACTTATCATATCTGCTGGAATACTGGCACATCTGAAATGTTACTCTTCGGATCTTACCAAGCTTTGGCAAATTCTCCATAATAGCATCAAATGCCGGATTGATCACCAGCTTCATTGCCTCCATAAAGACCACGCCATGTTCCTTTGCTGCTGCAAGCATTGCCCGGAGCTCCTTCTCGTTAGACGCTACCGGTTTCTCACAGAGTACATGTTTCCCCGCATTCAGCATCTGGATACTCTGTGCAGCATGACAGGCTGTTGGGCTTGCAATATACACTGCATCCACATTATCTGCTGATGCAAGTGCTTCCAGTGAATCATAGCAATCCGGAATTCCATGTTTATCTGCGAAAGTTCTTCCCTTCTCCATGGTGCGGGAATACACTGCCTGCACATAGAATCCTTCGCAACGCCTTCCTGCATTTACAAACCAGTCAGAAATAAAATTCGTTCCAATAATCCCAAAATTCATACATTATCCTCCCGCTGGATTAGCCAGCCGTACGTTCAATATCGATCACACCTGACAGCTGTTGCAGTTTCTTAACTACACGCTCCAGTTCCTCTCTGCCGTGTACGATAAATCCAACTTCAATCGTGGCTGTATTCTTCTTACTTGTACGCACATTCATGGTCTTAACATCTATCTTCTCTTCCGTAAATACACGGGACATCTCCATCAAAAGTCCCTGTCTGTCCTCAGCGTACATCTTGATATCTGTCAGATACTGACCGCCTTCTTTGCCGGTAACGGTGCTTTCCCATTCTGCATTGATCAGACGGGCTCTCTCAGCATCCGTCAGATTTAATACATTCACGCAATCTGTACGGTGAATAGAAAGTCCTCTTCCGCGGGTTACAAATCCCACGATCTCGTCACCCGGCACCGGATTACAGCAACGTGAGAAACGAACAGCCACATCATCAATACCTTTGACCACGATACCACTCTTAGACTTCGCAATGTGCACCTTATTCTTGGTCGCTTCTGCTACCTTTTCAAGAACAGCCTCATTGGTAATCTCTTTCTTGTGCTCCTTGCTGTATTCCTCCACAAGTCGGTTCACTACCTGACCTTCTTTTAAGCCGCCATGTCCAACCGCCGCAAGTACAGACTCCCAATCTTTGAATCCGTATTTTCTCTGCACAATCTCCTGATACTTCGGCTTGGTAATATTCGTAATTTCAATACTCTTAGACCGGCAGTAAACTGCCATCAGTTCCTTACCGCGTATAATATTCTCTTCTTTAAACTGCTTTTTAAACCACTGATTGATCTTAGACTTCGCCTGTGAACTCGCCACGATGTTCAACCAGTCACGGCTTGGTCCTTTGGAATTCTGCGAAGTCAGGATCTCGATTCTGTCTCCGTTCTGAATCTTGTAATCAATAGTTACAAGCTTACCGTTCACTCTGGCACCGACCATCTTATTACCTACCGCGCTGTGGATCGCATAGGCAAAATCAATCGGAGTAGAACCATTCGGCAGACGCTTTACTTCTCCGTTTGGCGTAAAGCAATATACATCTTCTTTAAACAGATCCAGGTCTCCTTTCAGCATAGAAAGGAACTCCTTGTTATCAGACATATCCCTCTGCCACTCCAGGATCTGTCTGAGCCAGTTCAGCTTCTCTTCTTCCTGAACTTCCACACTCTTCTTGCCATCATTGGACTCTTTGTATTTCCAATGTGCTGCAATACCATATTCTGCTGTCTTATGCATCTCATGAGTGCGGATCTGCACCTCAAATGGCTGTCCCGCAGAACTCATCAGTGTCGTATGCAGAGATTGGTACATATTCGCCTTTGGCATAGCGATATAATCCTTAAATCTGCCCGGAATCGGTGTATACATCTCGTGGATCACACCCAGCGCCGCATAACAGTCCTTGACGGAATCTACTACAATACGTACAGCAAACAGGTCATAAATCTGGTCAACTGTTTTATCCTGATTCACCATTTTCTTATAGATACTGAAGAAATGCTTTACCCTTCCGTAAACATCCGCATCAATATTCGCATTCTTAATATGATTGGATACTTCCTCAACAATCTGTTGGATAAATTCTTCTCGTTCTGTCTTACGTGCATTGATCTGATCTACCAGATCATAAAACACCTCTGGCTTCAGATATTTCAAAGACAGATCGTCTAACTCCGTCTTAATCCTGGAGATACCAAGCCTCTGCGCGATTGGTGCATAAATATCCATCGTCTCTCTTGCTTTTTCTTTCTGCTTCTCCGGGCGCATAAACTGCAGTGTCCGCATATTGTGCAGGCGGTCAGCCAACTTAATAATGACAACACGGATATCTTTTGCCATAGCCAGGAACATCTTTCTCAGGTTCTCTGCCTGTACTTCCAGTTTATCTGTAGAATAAGACAACTGTCCCAGCTTGGTAACACCATCTACCAAAAGTGCTACCTCATCTCCAAATTCTTTCCGTATCTCTTCATCTGTCATAACCGTATCCTCTACCACATCATGGAGTATTCCGGCTACGATTGTCTCCTTATCCAGTTCCAGATTCGCCAGTATAATGGCTACCCACAGAGGATGAATAATGTATGCTTCCCCAGATTTACGGAATTGTCCTTTGTGAGCTTCCTTTGCAATCTTATATGCTTTCTCTATCATGGACACATCTTCTGATGGATGATACGTTTTCACTTTGTTAATCAGAATCTGATATAATTCCTCAGGGTCTTGATAATCTGCAGGTGCTTTCACTGCATGACCATCTACAACTTCCAGACCAATTGCCTGGTTCTCTGTAATAACTTCCGGTCTGATACTGCTGCTCGGCTCCATCTGTTTCTTCACATCTGCCATATCAATGCCCTCCTTCCTTTCAGTATCGAATATACTATGTTATAGTATAGCATTTGGATACAATGTTTTCAAACTCTTTTACATATTATACCTATTTATAGGTAATTATAATTACATATAATGGGTAATGATAATTTGCACATTTCGGTTACCCATGTATTCATTAATGCCCGGATAAAAAGTAAATGACATCCGAATACCGGATGATTTACCTGCAAGCAGCCGTTCTGCGCAGTCTCTTCCATATCTGGCAGTCACTGTTTCCATAAATACAGACGCATCTCCGAAGTATAATGCTTCCATCGTCACACGGCTGTCATCCCGAATCTGAAACTTCAGCATATTACGCTCTTTGCCAATTATTCTGGCAGATAAGAGTTCTGCATTCCGCACTGCAAATACCGGCTTGGTATTGCCTTTTCCAAATGGTTCTAACAGTTCCAGCTCTTCGATAAACTGTTCTGTAATGTTGGAAAATGGAAGTTCCATATCTATTGAGACCTTCTCTTGCAGATCTTTTTCTGTGAGCGTGCAGTTCTCATTTAATCTTCTGCGAAATGCGTCTACCTTTCCCGGCTCCATTGAAAGTCCTGCTGCCTGTCTGTGTCCGCCAAACTTTGTCAGCAGATCACTGCACTTAATCAGTTCTTCAAACATATGATATGCTTCAATCGATCTGCCTGATCCTTTAACGCCATCCTCGCTGTCGGTCAGCACATATACCGGACGGTAATACCGCTCTCTGATCCTTCCTGCTACAATTCCGGCAATGCTTTCATGACAATCCGGTAAATAAATCACTAATACACGATCATCCAGATATCCTTTTTCCTCCACTATATGGACAGCTTCTTCTACTGCCCACTCGGTCAGTTCCTTTCTACTGTCATTCAATGCCTTCAAGTCGCCGGCAAGTACCATGGCATCCCGTTCATTTTTTGCTCTGAGAAGTGCCAGTGCACGTTTTGCCGTATCCAGTCTGCCTCCCGCATTGATACATGGGCCAAGCACAAACCCGACATGATATGCACGCACCTGATCTATCGGTACCCCCGTACACTGCATCAGTGCACGAAGTCCTGGATTAGAGCTGTGTCCCATCATTTCCAGTGCCTGTTTTACAAAGATTCTGTTCTCATCTGTCAGATCCATCACATCTCCAATGGTTGCAATGCCAACTGGTTCCAGCAGATAATCCAGGTCTGTCGAGTCCTCTCCCATGGCTTCATACAGACATTCCATGCATTTATACGCTACCGCGGCTCCACAAAGTCCTTTAAATGGATATTCACATCCCGGCTGCTTTGGATCGACCACTGCATCTGCTGGCGGTAAATGATAAATCCGCTCTTCTCCTTCATCTGTATACGGCACTTCATGATGATCCGTAACGATCACAGTCATTCCCATTTCTTTTGCATATGCAATCTCTGATTCCGCCGCAATTCCATTATCGCAGGTAATGATCGTATCAATACCATCGTCAAATGCCCGGTCAATGAGATTGCGGTTCAGACCATATCCATCCGTAATCCGATCCGGAATATCCATATCTACCTCTCCGCGCAGTCCTTCCAGTGCCTCCAGCAGAATATAGGTTGCATTCACGCCATCGATATCATAATCTCCGATCACACGTATCCTTGCACCTTCCCGAATCTTTTCCATCAGAATATCCACCGCCTGATCCATACCTTTCATCAGCATACCATCATGCAGATCTGCAATCGTGCCATTCAGATACTGATCAATGGCTTCATCTCCGATCACTTCCCGATTGCGGATCAGGCATGCGATTCTCGGCGCAATATGAAATTTTTTCCCGATTGCCTGATAGTCTGCGCCTTTTCTGAGCAATACCCAGCGTTCCATAATATTCTCCATTTCATACTTTCATTATACAAAGACAGCCACGCCTGAACCGGCATGGCTGTCTGTAACCGTCACTTCTAACAATTACTTTTATTTCTTTTTCTTTGATTTGCCCTTCAATGTATACCACAGTGTACCGGTGATACATACAGAAGAATATGCTCCTGCCAGAATACCTACCATCAGTGGTAATGCAAATTCTCTCATAGAACTTACACCTATAATAAACAGACAGAATACCATGATAAAGGTTGTCAGTGATGTATAGATACTTCTGGTAAGTGTCTGTGTAATACTATCATTAACGATCTCTTTCAGGTCTGCATTCTTCGTCTTTGTCTTCAACTGCTCACGGATACGGTCGAAGATAACGATGGTTGCGTTGATAGAGTAACCAACGATTGTCAACATACATGCGATAAAGGTATTACCCACAGAAATTCTGGATACCGCATAGAATGCGATAACCACCAGTACGTCATGGATCAATGCCAGTACCGCACTTCCGGCAAAACGGATATCCTTAAATCGTAACCAGATGTAGATCAGCATACAGATAGTAGCAACGATAACCGCAATAACGGCATCCTGACGCATCTCTTTACTTGTAGTAGAACTGATATTCTCAGCTGTGATCGTAGAAGCATCTACGCCAAAGTTATCAGCCATCGCCTGATTCAGCTTCTCACGAGTATCCAGATCCAGAGTCTTGGTCTTAATGATAACCTGATTGCCTCCGGCAACTTTCTGTGTCTGTACGTTCTTATCTCCTGTAATCTCTTCTACTACAGGAACAACCTTTTCGTCCAACTCGTCAATGCTGTAGTCTTTGTCGAATTCTACCGTTGTAGAAGTACCGCCTTCAAACTCAAGGCTGTATGCAAATGCACCTCTTCCTGATGCAGAACCTACTCCCATTACAACAAATCCTGCAATGATTACTGCTGCCGCGATCGGATAGAATACTTTTCTCTTTGCCACGAAGTCGAATGGCTTGCGTTCTTTCTTCGGTCTGTAATACAACTTCTCACTGTGGATGCCGACTGCATAGAACGCATATACGATCATACGCGTGATCACCAGTGCCGTAAACATAGACACGATGATACCGATTGCCAGTGTCTGGGCAAATCCCTTAACACTACCGGAGCCCTTCAGCCACAGTACTGCTGCTGCGATCAGGGTAGTTACATTACCATCCACAATGGCTGACATTGCCTTGTGGAAACCTTCTTTCAAAGAATTGCGCACGCTTCTGCCTTTGCTCATCTCTTCCTTCACACGGGCGAAGATGATAACATTGGCGTCTACTGCCATACCAATACCAAGAATAATACCTGCAAGACCCGGTAAGGTCAGTGTAATATCAAAGGCATTCAGGATAACCAGTACCAGTCCTGTATAAATAACCAATGCCAGACTGGATGCAAGTCCAGGCAGAAGATACAGGAAGCACATCAGCAAAAATACCAGTACCAGTCCTGCGATACCGGCCTTTACACTGGTGCTGATTGCCTGCGCTCCAAGCTGAGCACCTACTACGTTAGAACGAAGCTCTTCCAATTCCAGCTTCAAACCTCCGATACGGATCGTAGAGGCAAGATTCTCCGCTTCTTCGTATGTAAAGTTACCGGTGATATATGCCTGTCCGCCGGTAATAGCCTGTTTTACGCTAGGTGCACTAATAGTCTCACCATCATATATAATTGAAATCTGCTGACCCACAAACTCCGTTGTAGCATCTGCAAACTTCTTTGTTCCGTCATCGTTCAATGTTAACTCTACTGAATACTCTTTGTTATTCAGATCGTCCTGACCCGTCTTAACAGTCGCTGTCTTGACATCAGATCCGGTAATTACTGTCTCGCCATTCGGATCCTGGAATTCCAAAGACCCCGGCTTGCCAAGCTCATCAAGAATCTTATTTGCATCTGTTACACCCGGAATCTCGATATTGATTCGGTCGTCTCCCTCCTGATATACAGATGCCTCGGTACTGTACTGTTCTACACGCCTCTGCAGCTTGTAGATCGTATCGCTCATTTCTTCACTCGTAGGATTGTCATTCTTAACCTGATAAGTGATACTTACACCACCTGCCAGATCCAGACCAAGTTTGATATTCTTAGAAGCTCCGATATGGGCATCGCCGAATCCTACGATTGTCGTGAATCCCAGCAGTCCGATTAGAACAGCTGTGAGAATGAGACTGATAATGCCTTTCTTTTTGTTCATGTCTTATATTCCTTTCTCTTTATTGCTCCGCAAGTGCAGCTTTCATCATGATCGCACATTCCACACGTTTCCGCTGCATCTCACATCCAATGTCATATGCATCATGGATCGTGCCATGGAAATTATATGCGTTAGCCATGCAGCCACCGCTGCAATAAAACTTAGCGAAACAGTTCCTGCATTTATCTTTGGAATATACACTACAGCTTCTGAATTCATCTGCGATCTCAGGCTTCGTAATACCTTCGTCCACATTACCCATCAGGAATTCATCCTGTCCTACAAACTGATGACATGGATACAAATCTCCCCATGGAGTTACAGATAAATATTCCGTACCGGAACCACATCCGGACAAACGTTTGTAAATGCAAGGTCCACCTTCTAAGTCTATCATAAAATGGAAGAAGTTGAAACCTTTTCCTTCTTTTTCACGTTCAATCATAACCTTTGCCAGCTTGTCGTATTCTTCAAAGATCTGTGGCAGATCTTCCTCACGGATCGCATATGGATCTGTCTCTTCTCCAACCACCGGCTCAATGGACATCTGCTTGAATCCAAGGTCAGCATAATGCAGGATATCATTGGAAAAATCCAGGTTGTTGCGGGTAAATGTACCTCTTATGTAATAACGCTCCTGATTTCTGCTGTCTGCAAGCTTCTGGAACTTCGGCACGATCAGATCATAGCTTCCCTTACCGTTACGAAATGGACGCATCTTGTCATTGATCTCTTTTCTGCCGTCCAGTGACAGTACTACATTATCCATTTCCTTATTAATAAAGTCCTGGATCTCGTCATTCAGCAGAACACCATTGGTCGTAACAGTAAATCGGAAATGCTTGTTGAACTTCTTTTCCTGTTCTCTTCCGTATGCTACCAGATCCTTAACTACCTGCCAGTTCATCAACGGCTCTCCGCCAAAGAAATCCACTTCCAGATTCCGTCTGCTGCCGGAATTAGCGATCAGAAAATCCAACGCTTTCTTACCTACTTCATAACTCATCATGGCTCTTCGTCCATGATATTCGCCTTCCTCTGCAAAGCAGTATCTGCACGCCAGGTTACAGTCGTGGGCAATGTGCATACACAATGCCTTTACCACGGTCTTACGTTCCTTAACAACCTCAACCATACCTTCGTATATATCTTTCATAAATAACTGATTGCCTTCTGTCAGTTCAATCACGTCTGACAGGGCATCTTCAATATCTGCCGCCTCATAGCGACTACCAAGCTTCGCAAGAAGTCCTGCCTTCACCTCTGGAGTCTTCAGGCTTTCTGCTGTCGGTTCTTCCTCTGCCCGGTTCACCTCAGCGATCACATCATAACAGACATCATCTACCACGTGAACTGCTCCACTATAGACATCCATCACGATATTGTATCCATTATTACGGTACTGATGAATCATATCGTACCCCCTTCTATTATAATTATATTTCTTTTTTATTTATCTCATTTATTCCATCATGGGAAATAAAGATTCCTATACAACAAGAAACAGCGACCCAAAAGACCGCTGTCCCGAGTATTCATATTATTTCAGAACTATTTGCTCTGCTCGCAAGTCTGATTTCCTACTGTGCAGGATGTCTTACATGCTGACTGGCAAGATGTCTGACACTCACCGCATCCCTTTTTCTCCAGGTTGCTGTTCATGGGTTTGTTCAATGATTTTACATGTTTCATGACCGTATCCCTCCTTACTTTTGCTTAACTTACGTCATTATAACATTTTGACATGAGTTTCGCAATCTTTTTCTTAGGATATCATACCTCCAAACATTCCTCCTCCGGCACACAGGAAAAATGTACTGGCAAAGCCTGCCACCGCTCCATCGAGTGTCCGATACACACCCAGTGTAATGATTAAAAGTAACAGGAAATAGCTAACTCCCAGGAGCAGTCCCCAGAAAAATCTCCTCACCTTCGCCATCTTTCCAATAATCAATCCTCCGAAAAATGTAGATGTCACATAGATTCCGATAATCCCGGCAGACACCACACTCTCTTCCACATTTAATTTATACAGAATCATCGCCAGGCCAAGCAGCAGAATCCCGGTCAGTGCATATGCCGCCAACAGTGATTTCAACAACCAGCCAATCTTTCCCGATACTGCTCCGTTTGTTTTCATCGTACCCCTCCTGTCATTCATCCAGTCTACTTATCCTTATGACAGGCTTTGGAAATATATTCGCAAAATAATCTATTCCATCTGACGCCCCAGAAATCCTGCCGCGCATAATGCAGCCTTCTTTTCCGGCTCTCCAAATTCTTTCTTACTATCCTGATTCAGGAGTACCACTGCTCCTATGCTGTCCCCTACGCAAATAATCGGTGCAATCACCTCTTCTGCATACACTGCCTCCTGTTCTGCCACAATCCTTACATAGTCCTGACTTCCTTCGGAAGCAAGCACCGTCTTTCTTCCATCCATGACCTTCCGCAATGCACTGCTGATATACTTATCCTGCAGTTCCTTCCTGCCATTTCCCGATGCTGTAATCACCTGATCGGTATCACAGATACACACAAGACACCCCAATGCCTGTGCAATGCTCTCTGCATACTGCCCGGCGAAATTCGCCAGCTCTCCGATCGGCGAATATTTCTTCAGGATCACTTCCCCTTCCCGGTCTGTAAATATCTCTAACGGATCGCCCTCTCGAATGCGGAGCGTCCTTCGTATCTCCTTCGGTATCACCACCCGCCCCAGATCATCGATCCGGCGAACAATTCCTGTGGCTTTCATATAATTAATCCTCCTGTTTTCTACATATTTTTCCATATTGTAATGTATGGATAGTATGTGGAAATCCAGGAGGATTATGTATAAATTATATATTTTGAATAATCAGTGATATTCCCGATAAAATCAGTAGTATAATAACTATCTTTTTAACTGTAGTATCTTTCATGAATTTACTGCACTGCATACCCGCAAACATACCGATCAGTGCAATTACGATCAGAATCATGGCCGTGCGGATTGCCGACATCGTAAAAAGTCCCAACACAGCATATGTAATCAGGCGGATCGTATTTTCCACTGCAAACACCATACTCACATTGCCCTTGAATTCAGTCATCGTATCTGTCATACGCGTCACGCATACACCCAGCATGGCTCCAACTCCAAAAAGTCCACAAAGCATTCCGCCAACTATTCCCATGATCAGCATTGTTATTTTTGATGGTTTGGATGTCTTATGCTGATATTCCTGCAGAAACATCTGAACTCCCAGCACAGACACTACAATCCCGAAAAATACTTTTATAATGCCCGCATCTACGTTCTTCAAAATAAAAGCTCCCGGAATACTGCCAAACAATACGAGTAAAGATAACGGCAGCCAGACTTTTGTCTTTAATTCCTTTCGATTATTCCATGTCATCAGCAGATTCATCGGATATCCGATCAGAAGCTCCGTCGGTGATATATTTACATTCGCTGTCCCATAGCTAAGAATCGATGTAAATACCAGTGTGTTCGCAAATCCACAGACACCTTTCACAAAAAATGCAACAAACGTTGCGATTACCCACATTGTCATTCGCTCACTCCATCATCATAAAACTCTAAAACAATAAACTTTGAACAAAGGAACGGCTCCAGAATATCATAGAAGCATAGCGTTGACAAGCGGCCGGCCCAAAAGTCAGCCGCACTTCTGATTAATATAAGGATTTTGTATTATTCTAATCCAGATCATCCCATGTAAATGCATCCCACGGGATATCCACTTCTGCGCCCTGATTGAGAATTGCATCGATATGCATCAGAAGTGGATATTCCTTCAGATCTACTTTACCTCTCTCCGCAAGCTTCTTCACTGCTCTTGCCGTTCTGGTAGCGATCACGATAGATTCCAGTGTCACACCTTTCAAATCTTCCATTGCCTGCTCAAAAGTCAGTCCTCGTCCAAGCAGAGTTCCGATCATTCTTGTTCTTCCGCCGAATACCGTCACATACAGGTCTCCCACACCGTGTACCAGATGTTCCGGCTTTCCGCCGACAAGATTCAGGAGTTTACCCATTTCTTTCATACTCTGACCAAACAGAGCTGCCTGTGAATTGTAGTGCTGTGCACCGATCTTACCATCTTTCTTTTCAGCCAGTCCTACCGCCAGAGTAACTCCCAGAGCATAAGCATTCTTCAGCGCAACCGCACACTCTACCCCTACCACATCGGTAGAAATACTGATATGGTAATAATCTGTTGCCATCAATGAACGGATATATTTTAATGTCTTCGGATCTTTACCGCAAAATGCCACATGACTGTTATCATGATCTGCCAGTTCATAGCTGGTACAAGGACCTCCGATCGCATTAAAGTTCAGATGTTTTCCTTCCGGCTGACGCTCTTCAAAAATGTATGGATAAGGTACCATCGTCCCGTCTTCCCGGTCTACCATTCCTTTGGTCACAGTAAGAAGCGGCACTTCTTCCGGAAGCACCGGCAGAATCTCATCGCAGAACCAGTCCAGTCCAAAACTGCTGACACCGCCAATGATCAAATCCGCGCCTTCCAGTGCTTCTTCAAATTCCTCAATCTGATAATACTTAATACCATCATGAAGTGTTCTTTTTAATGTGATATGATAATTGTCTTTTCTCAGTCCGTTGATGATTTCGCGATCCAACGGCGAGCCAACCAGACGTACCTCGTGTCCGTTTTCAAATACCGGGAATGTCAGTGCTGATGCCATCTGTCCTGCACATACAAATGTAATTACGCTCATGTTTAATCTCCTCTTCAATTTCGTTCCGTTCTTATTACGCTGTGATTAAATCACGTTTTTTTCTCTCTGTCAAATGCTCCAGGCGGCAGTTTTCCGTCATTTTCTTATATTTACTACTAATCATTCGTTTTGATTAATTAGCATTTTTCTCTGCTTTCTCACTGCTCTTTTTCTCAAGATTCATTTTCCCTTTGATTTATAGTACTGTTCTTGACTCCATAATTAATCAAACATATAATATTAATAATCAAAAGTCACTTTGATTAATAGCTGTTTATTAATCAAAATTGTTTGATTAATCATAGGCCGGAGGTACATACATTTATGGGAAAAAGAAAGAAAGTCACGACCAGAGATATTGCAGAAGCATTGGGTGTTTCCCAGTCTACCGTGTCCATGATCCTCAGCGAAAAGCCGCGGGTATCATTTTCACAGGATACCGTAGATAAAGTCCGCGCTATGGCTGAACAGATGGGCTATGCCGAACAGGTTCCTGATGTCAGCCGCAAGAGCAAGGCGCTGGCAAATACCATCATTGCCATCTGTCCGAATCTGTCCGGCGGATATTATTCCATGCTGCTCCATTCGATCATTGAACAGGCGAATCAACATAAATATACTGTTCTGACTGTGACTACGCTCCGTGATGCCCGGATTGAACATATCTATCTTGATCTGCTGGCAAGAAACCAGTTAGCCGGTATCATCGTTCTCTATCCGATGGCTCAGATTCCTAAACTGAATGAACTGGCGGGCAAAGTTCCAGTCATTTCCATAGGTGACAAACCGGGTAGCTATCATTTTGATGCCGTCGTATTGGACAGCAAGAAGCCAGCCATGATGATTGCTGAGCATCTTCTTTCACTTGGTCATACACATTTCGCATATGTCACAACTCCTGTACATGGTCAGGAAGTTGGCCGAATCCGCAGACTGGCAGGTATCAGACAATGTCTGGAAGAACACGGACTCCCGGAAGATCATCTGGAAATTCTTTCTACATCAAGAAAGGAATTCGCAAAATATCCGGGCGATCGGGCCGAATATCAGAACGGCTATGACCGAACCATCGAAGCACTGCAAAATGGTACTGCCTCCACCGCATTTATCGGTAATAATGATATGACTGCATTGGGTATTATGGATGCGATCACAAAACTGGGATATAAAATTCCATTCGATTATTCCGTCTGCGGATTCGACAATATTCCGCTCGCTTCCATGAAGCAGATCTCCCTGACTACGATTGAACATGCCACTGTTCAAAAGGGTCATGAAGCCGTTGATCTTATCCATAAAAAACACAGCCAGGATCATTCCGGCAGACAGCCTTCTTATACTGTCCGCCTGGAATATGAACCCCAGCTGATCGTACGTAATTCTACCGGCAAATGCCGTAAGAATCTGCGCTGATTATATTCATCTATTAATTATTCGCCAATATATCTTCCACCGTCACATCCCGATAGGATGTAATCACATCATCTGCCAGACTGACATCCTGTCGGTATGCCTGCGGTGGCACATATGCGTGACAATACATACCCGCTGTCTTTGCTGCGATTACGCCATTATATGCGTCCTCAATCACCACACACTCCTCTGGTTTCATGCTTATCTCTTTTGCCGCTTTCAAATACACATCCGGCGCCGGTTTCCCATGTTCACATTCCGCACCGCTGACCAACGCCTTAAAACATCCTTTAATCCCCAATGTCTCCATATTATGAACAATATTATCCATCGTCGAACTGGATGCCACAGCCATTTTTACATCCGCATCGTGCAATTCACGGATCAATTCCAGCACGCCGTCCATCGGCTGCAGACCACCTATCTGAATCTGCTGATCTCTGTAGGTAACCACTTCGTCCATACACTCCTGCGGTGTCTTCGCCAGATGATAACGCGCCTGCAACACCGTACAATTATGAAGTAATGGACTGCCAAAGAACTCCTGCAGATCTGTTGGCTCCAGATGAATCCCATTTCTCTTCAACAAATCCAGCATGCCATCCACATAAAAACGTTCCGTATCCGTGATCACGCCATCCATATCAAATAATACTGCTTTTCTCATATTTTCCTCCCCATCGTTCAATTACTTTTATCATACATGGTCGGTTCCGCAATTGCAATCCTTCTGCACATCTGTTAATATATAAACATATTTGTAAACAAGGAGGACAAGCACATGAGTAAAATTGATGAAGTAAGAGCCGATATGGTCAAGGCAATGAAAGCCGGAGAAAAGGAAAAGAAAGACACCTTATCCCTTCTGCTTGCAGCACTGAAAAATAAAGCCATTGACAAACGTGCTGACCTGACTCCGGAAGAAGAGACTCAGGTTATCATGAAAGAGATCAAACAGACAAAAGAAACTCTGGAACTGACTCCTGCTGACCGCACCGACATTATTGAGGAATGCAAGAAGAGACTGGCTGTTCTGGAAGCCTATGCTCCTAAGATGATGGATGAAGACGAGATCGAAGCTGTCATTCAGGCAACACTTGCCGAGCTTGGCATTGATGCTCCTACCGGCAAGGACAAAGGCCGCATCATGAAGACTCTGATGCCTAAGGTAAAGGGCAAAGCCGACGGCAAACTGGTCAATCAGTTACTGATGAAACATATGCAGTAATAAACAAATCCGCTTACGGGAATCTACGCACTGATATGTGCCCGGATTCCCGCAGGCGGATTTTTATTATCCTACTATATTTTCCTACTCTGTCCGAAGCGCTGTTACCGGATCACTCTTCGCCGCTTTCTTCGACGGAATCAGTCCGCCGATCAGCGTCAGCACTACACTAAGGATGATCAGGATCACAGCCGGCACCGGAGGCAGCACCGCATTGACACTGGTATTATCTGCCACATGGTGAATGATCATATTGCCCGGTATTAGAAACAATAACGAAAGGCCGATACCGATCAGTCCTGCACACAGACCGATGATAAAGGTCTCTGCATTAAATACCTGTGAGATATTCCTCTTAGATGCTCCAATCGCCCGGAGGATACCGATCTCTTTCTTACGCTCCAGCACGCTGATGTACGTAATGACACCGATCATAATGGAAGAAACCACCAGCGAAATCGCCACAAATGCGATCAGCACATAGCTGATCGTATCTACAATATCAGTCACAGACGACATGAGTGTTCCCACCACATCTGTATAGGAAATCACCTGTTCATCCTTTCCTTCTTTTTCCATTCTCTGGTTATAATCATCCAGAAGTTTTACCACTTTTTCTTTATTATCAAAGTCTTTCGGGTAAATGGAAATCTGTCCCGGTTCATCAAAGTCCACATAGCCAAGCTTCTCTAAGTTGCTGTCGTAGTTCGCGCTCTGGGTATTACTCATGGACATCATAAGCTCTGACAGATCCTGTTCCGTCATATGGAACTGGAATGCATCTGCAAATGCATCCGCATCAATCTGCATCGCACCTCCTAACGCGTTCTGCAGATTACTTCCGATCTGCGCCATCGTCTGTTGCATACCGGTCTGAAGTCCGGCTGCAAGCTGAGTCATAATCTGCTGCATTGCCGATGTGATCTGTGTCTGTAGTGCTTCTGACAACGCACCTGTATAAGCACCCATCACCTGCTTCATATAATCATTCATAGCAGCTGTAAGCTGGCTTTGCAGACTGTCCATATCGATGGCTTCTGACATCCCCTGCATCAATCGTTTCTGTCCGTCTTCCGTCTGCAGGTATTTCATAAAATGCTGTCCCATCTGCGCCGGATCCGGATAACCGTAAGCATTCGCATATGCCGAATATCCCTGTGCAAGTTCCTTCGCCATTCCCTGAAGGTCTGCATCCGATATATCAAACGTAGCTGCACCGAACACCTCATTCGCCCAGTTTGTCATGATCTGCTTCGCTTCAGAGGTCTGCAGATACTCCTGCAGATATTCTCCAAAGTAGTCAGCACTTGTCTCTGCCTTTCCCTGTACATAGCTCTGCATCCCAGTCATGACACGGGTGATCAGATTTTGCATCTGTGCTGTTGTGATCACCACATCCCCATTCTGCTGCAGGATGGATCCAAGATATTTGCGGATAATATTCTTCGCATCATCCGTTGTCAGATACTCCGAAAAATGCTCACCCAGCGTATAGTAATCCGCCTCCGGATGGTCCTTCACATATTCACTGTATCCTTCATTCAGAATCTGGATCATCTTCTCCATACCGCCAGGCTTCATCGTGATATCAAGATGTGACAGCATATCTCCAAGATTAAACTCCGGCATATCCGATACATCCAGATTAATCTGGCTGAGATCCACCATGCCAGACAGATTCATAGAACCGCCATCCAGTGTAAATGTATCCTGCAGATTCATAGACGACGGAAGTGCCAACGCATCACTCAATCCATTCAATGAACTTCCATCCATGCCAAATGCTTTCTGCAGTGCTGATTCATCGACGGTAAACAGAGAATTCATATCGAATCCACTGTCACCGTCTTCTCCAAAGGTCTCTCCGGTAAATACATTCGTACCGGAATCAGCTAACTGCGTCTTTACGATCTCACTGTCCGCTGCATTCTCTGCCACATGACGCACCAGAGATGCCGGATAATTAATACCCGGTGTCAGTGCCGATGCCTTGGCATCCTCACCCGGCTGTACAATTCCTACAATCTCCAGATCCTCGCCCTGATTCACCAGATTCTTCATGTATTCTTCATTGTCCGTCTTATCCTTCCAGACATTATACTGACTATCATATTCATAATAGTCTGCGCTGTTCACCAGTTTGAACTTCTTACCCAGAATATCATCATAGGTATATTCTCCCAGATCTGTCGGTGTCTGGATATCTTCCTCATTTGCAAACTCCCGAATCATATCATCCAGTTCCATCTGGTCTCTGAGTCCCAATGTATACAGCATAAAGTCACTGATACTTCCGTTGGAAGTAAGCACTAGCACACATTCATGATAATTCTCCGGCCAGCGTCCTGCCTTCACTTCATATTGATTCTTATAGAGCCTCGCATTCTCCGGCATCTCATAGAACACATTGGTGCTCATCATCGAAGACATCATACTGTTCGTTCCCGCGGTCGATCCAAGTCCAAGTGCCGCAAATGACTGATCCGGATTCACCTGACGCACACTGTCTGCATCCTGTCTGTAGATCTGCGGTGTCACTCCATACGTATACTCTACTGCAGTCGTATACTTTTCAATCCCGGACTCGTCACTGTCCAGATATTGTTTCAGAGATTTCAGATCATTGGAATTCATCTGGGAAAACATATTCGTCACCATCTCCATGACCTTGACTTTACCATCCGACTTCTTACCACTGTTATCCTTATCCGATGCCGCCGCTGCATTTCCTACCATCATAGATGATATGTCAAATCCCGTACTCTGGATCTGCAACGGGTATTCAGATAATGTATCCTCTTCCACGGATTTAATATAGCCATTAACACCATTGGACAGTGCAAGGATCAGTGCAATGCCGATAATACCGATAGATCCTGCAAATGATGTCAGCAACGTACGCGCTTTTTTCGTCCACAGATTGTGAAAACTCAGGGACAGTGCTGTCAGAAATGACATGGATGACTTGCCCATATTCTTATGCTCCGGTTCTTTCATAGCCGGTTCATTTAGCATATATTCATCCGTATCGGAACAGATCTTTCCATCTTTTAAGTTCACAATTCGGGTAGCGTACTGTTCTGCAAGTTCCGGATTATGGGTAACCATGACTACTAACTTGTCCTTCGCCACATCCCTTAAAAGATCCATCACCTGTACGCTGGTATCACTGTCCAGTGCTCCGGTCGGCTCATCTGCAAGAAGGATATCCGGGTCATTAACCAGCGCTCTCGCGATCGCCACTCGCTGCATCTGTCCACCGGACATCTGACTCGGCCTCTTGTGGAGCTGATTGCCAAGTCCCACCTTCTCCAACGCATCCACTGCACGCTTTCTGCGCTCATTCTTACCGATACCCGAAATGGTCAACGCCAGTTCCACATTGGCAAATACCGTCTGATGCGGAATCAGATTATAACTCTGGAATACGAATCCGATGGTATGATTCCGATAAGAATCCCAGTCTCTGTCCTTGTATTTCTTCGTGGATATTCCATTGATGATTAGGTCACCGCTGTCGTACCGGTCCAGTCCACCGATCACATTCAACAGCGTCGTCTTACCGGAACCGCTGGGACCTAAGATTGCCACGAACTCATTATCCCGCAGATTCAGACTTACATCATCCAGTGCCTTCTGTACCAGATTCCCCGTCCGATACTCTTTACAGATATGTTGTATCTGAAGCATGTATTTCCTCCTTTAACGTTTTAGCGCTTTAATATAATGCCCCTGATATTATTAAAAAGACCTCCGAACCGTCTGCCATCTGGCATTAGCGACTCAGAGGTCATGTCTTTATTAGCTTTTAGTTGGCTGAATCCGTGCTTTCCTCGCTGTCTTCTGTATGCAGAGTAACCTTCAGATCATTAAAATCTACTTTCTTCCACACACTCTTCTTCACACTGATGTCGCCTTTCTTTCTCCAGCCCTTAATCACTTCATCATACTTGTCCTGTTTTCTCTGGGAAATGATCGTCTGTTTCTTTTCTTCGGTCGCTTCCTGATCAAACAGGCTGGTAACCTTTGCTACATAATAGCCATTATCCGTCTCGATGCAGTCTGTCACGCCGCCTTCATCCAGTGCATCTGCTGCCTTCGCAAGTGCCTCTGGTACGGATGCAGATCCCTCTCCGTCAAAGCTTGCTTCCGATACCGTATATCCCTGTGTCTGTGCAAAGCCTTCAAAATCACTTGTCTCTTTCGCACCTTCCGCAAATGCCTCTGCATTCGCCTTTACATTGGCTTTTTCTTCATCGCTGAGTGACTGATAAACACCATTGGCATCTGTCGTGTTAACCGAGAACAGTACATACTGCATGGCTTTCTGCTTCGCCTCATCATCTGTTACGTTCGTATCTGCCTCTGCTTCGATGGCATCCGTCATCTTCTGCTTGATCGTAGCCAGTGTCAGATAACGCTCTACATACTCAGTATCTCCGGATACCTTTTCCTTATCGTCTTTGTCGTTATCCTTGCTGAATTCCTTGGCAGCATCTTTAATCGCTTTCTTCTCATCATCAGAAAGACTGATCTTATAATCATCCATATGATCTTCCAAGAGATACATATTCTCCAGATCCTTCAACACCTCATCCTTTACAAGCTTCTCATAAGTCTTGCCTTCGGATGCTTCCGTCGTCCACATATTATCTCCCAGATAGCTGGAATACATACTCTCATACTGTGCCTGTGTCATTCTTGCATAGAAATTCGCAAGTCCTGCCGGAATCTCATCTCCTGCTACCGTCGCCACAGTGGCACTATCTTTCAGCCCGCATCCTGTCAGTGATGACGTTACCATCGCACCTGCCAGTACAAGCATTGCCAGTCTTTTTTTCATATTGCATTTCCTCCTGCTTCTCATGTGGATGCTTCATTATATCACCCACAACATCTATTAATTTTAGCATTATTTTAAGTATCAAGCAATGCTTTCATGGCATTTAAGACATTTTTCACAACTACCAGAGCATCCACAGCCTTCGCCTTCCGGTTCTTCTTCTTTTCTTCATAAATAAACACCGGCGGCTCCTCTGGTTTAAAGGTCAGATCCCCTTTGTACTGCTGGATCAGCTCCGGTATCTTCTCCGGACGCACCTTCGCTTTCTCGTACATGGTAAATATATACTGCTCACCTTTCTGCTCCACTGCTGTCACATAAACACTATGCGCCAATGCCTTCAGCGTTGCCACTTCCAGAAGCTTCATAACCTTTCGAGGAATATCACCATAACGGTCGATCAGCTCTTCCGTCATATCTTCCATCTCTTCTTCATTCTCAATCGCCGCGATCCGTTTGTAGATATCCAACTTCTGATACTCATTCGGAATATATGAATCCGGAATAAATGCATCTACATTCAGATCCATTGTAGTCGTAAAGCCCTCATCCTCCGCTTCACCTTTCAGCGTACGCACTGCCTCGTTCAACATTTTGCAGTACATATCATATCCAACCGCTTCCATATGTCCATGCTGCTCTGCTCCCAGCAGGTTACCTGCGCCCCGGATCTCCAGATCCCTCATGGCGATCTTAAATCCAGACCCAAGATCCGTAAATTCACGGATCGCTGCCAGACGCTTCTCTGCTTCTTCCCGCAGTAATTTATTTCTCTGATACATTAAAAACGCATATGCCATACGGTTAGATCGTCCCACACGTCCACGGAGCTGATACAACTGCGACAGTCCCAGCCGGTCTGCATCGTGGATGATCATAGTATTGGCATTGGAAATATCCAGTCCTGTCTCAATGATCGTGGTCGATACCAGCACGTCAATCTCGCCATTGATAAAGTCCAGCATGATCTTCTCAAGCTGATGCTCCCGCATCTGCCCATGGGCATAGGCTACCACAGCTTCCGGTACCAGCTTCTGAATATGCGCACTGACTTCCGCAATATTATCCACCCGATTATAGACATAATAAACCTGTCCCTGGCGGGCGCACTCCCTCTGGATAGCTTCCCGCACCATCTCGTCATTATATTCCATTACATACGTCTGAATCGGCATACGCTCTTCCGGTGCCTCTTCCAGCACACTCATATCACGGATTCCGATCAGGCTCATATGAAGGGTACGCGGGATTGGTGTTGCCGTAAGCGCCAGCACATCTACATTTTCCTTCAGCTTCTTGATCTTCTCCTTATGCTGGACACCAAAACGCTGTTCCTCGTCAATGATCAAAAGCCCCAGATCTTTGAATTCCAGATCATCACTGAGCACCCGGTGGGTACCGATAATAATATCTACCAAGCCTTTTTTCGTATCCTCGATAGTCTTCTTCTGCTGGGCTGCCGTCCGGAATCTGCACATCAGATCCACCCGCACCGGAAATTCCTTCATACGCTGGGCAAAGGTATTGTAATGCTGCTGGGCAAGAATCGTCGTCGGCACCAGATATACGACCTGCTTATTCTCCTGCACTGCCTTAAATGCCGCACGGATTGCAACTTCCGTCTTGCCATAGCCCACATCCCCACAGATCAGACGGTCCATGATCTTAGTGCTCTCCATATCCTGTTTTACCGCATCAATGGCAAGCATCTGATCTTCTGTCTCCTCAAACGGAAACATCTCTTCAAATTCCCGCTGCCATACGGTATCCTCGCCATATACGAAACCTTCCTGCTCCTGTCTTGCCGCATACAACTTCACCAGATCTTTTGCGATTAATTGTACCGCACTTTTGACGCGTTTTCTCGTTCTGGTCCAGTCCTGCGTGCCAAGACGGTTCAGCTTTGGCTTCCTGGCATCGGCGCTGGCGTATTTCTGGATCAGATCCAGCTGCGTTGCCGGAATGTACAGATTACCGCCTGCTGCATATGAAATCTTCATATAATCCTTGGCAATCTTATCCGATTCAATTTTCTCAATCCCCTGGTAAATGCCGACACCGTGATTCTCATGTACCACATAGTCGCCCACCTTCAGTTCCGTAAAGTCACGGATCTTGCGACCTTCGTATTTTTTACGCTTGCGTTTCTTACGCACTTTACCGAAAATGTCCGTTTCCGAGATCACCGTAAACTTCAGCATCGGATACTCATAGCCCTCTGCCACATGACCATAAGCTGTCATAATCTCACCAGGCTGCACTTCTCTGTCCTGCTCTTCACTGTAATAACTGCTCAGATTATAATCTCGCAGATCCTCCGCCAGACGCTTCGCCCTGGTTCTGGAACCTGACAACAATATCACTCTGTAATCATTCCGCTTCAGACGCTTCAGATCTCTCGTCAGCGTCTCAAAACTGTTATTATACGGATTCACACTCTTCGTATTAATGCTGAATTTATTCCGGAATCTGAAACCATTACCATGAGTATCCAGCGCAGACAATCCAATACAGTAATAGGTATTCATCCGCTTTACGATCTCTGCCGTCTCATACAGCTCCATCTCATCATCCGATACTTCATAACCGCTTTCCACGCGCTTTGCCTGCGCTTCTACAAATTCCTGTTCTACCGCCTCGCCCTTTTCCACCAGTCTGGCCGGTTCATCCAAAAATACCAACGTATCTTCCGGTGGAAAATATTCCAGAAATGACACTCGTTTTACCGGTCTTCCCGGAAGCTCATCTGCCGGATAGATCACTGCCTCATCCAGATTCTGCACGGAACGCTGACTGTCTGTATCGAAGCTTCGAATAGAATCCACTTCATCTCCCCACAGCTCAATACGCACAGGAAGCTCCCCAGTCAACGGATAAATATCCAGGATACCACCGCGAATCGCAAACTGTCCCGGTCCGTCGACCTGTTCTTCCCTGTCATAGCCATTCTCCGTCAACGCTTTCCGGATCTCATCAAAGTCCAGTGTCTGTCCGTTTTCAATCCGGATCACCCGGTCTTTCATAGCACCTTTCACTGGAAGTGCATCCATAAATGCATCAAAAGACACCACTACAGTCAACGGTTTTTCCTCCAGAATTGCCTGTACTACTGTCATGCGGGATTCCTGAAGTTCCTTGCTGCGGATATCTGCCTGATAAAAAAGGAAATCCTTTGCCGGATAAAAATAAGTCTCTGAATCCAGCATATGATATTCCTCATATACCTGTCTTGCTTTTGACTCACTGGAACAAGCGATGACTCTGTATTTACAGCCATCGCCCAGTGCGTACATCATATGCGTTTTCTGAGAATTTACACAGCCGGATATCTGCAGTACTCCGGCTTCTTTCTGTTTTTCTTTCTGAATTGCTTCAAATTCAGCTAGTTCCTGCAACGGCCCTATCAGCGCCTGCATCTGCCTCTACGCCTCCTGTTTTGCTTTTTTATTATATTCGTTCATGGCCTGCTCTACATCACCCGCCACAAGCATCTCTGCTGCGTGCATGGCTCTGGTATAGCCTTCCTGCATCTTTGCTCTGTCATCCTTAGAAAAATGTCCCAGCACATAATCTGCCAGATCATAGCCGGACGGTTTCTCACCGACACCTACTTTGATCCTTGGAAATACATTCGTACCCAAATGGCTGATAATGCTTTTGATTCCGTTATGACCTCCGGCACTTCCTTTCTTACGGATCCGGAGCTGTCCCACATCCAGACTGATATCATCATAGATTACAAGAAGTTCTGTCTCTACATCGATCTTATAAAAATCTGTCAGTGCCCGGAGACTCTCTCCGCTGAGATTCATATAAGTCTGCGGCTTTGCCAGAAGGACCTTGCGTCCCGCAATGATCCCGGTGCCCGTCAGTGCTTTTCCTTTCCGTGTCTCTACAGAAATATTATATTCATCCGCAATGCGGTCTATCACATCAAATCCTACATTATGTCTTGTACCTTCGTACTGTTTCGTAGGATTACCAAGTCCTGCAATAATATACATCGTTCTTACCTCCGTTCCTTATTCTACAAGAGAAGCTCCCATTTGTCACGCATAAATCCCTTCCTCCCTGCATACATTTATAGAAATAATACCAGGACCACTGATAAGGAGGCCATTATGAGTTCCAAAACCAGAATCGTTGTCTTACACATGAAAGAGATCATTTATACAGCGATCTTTGCTGTCTTAGCCATAGTACTGATCCTGCTGCTTATTTTCATGTTTCTGCCTAAAGTACGGGGCAGTCATAACAAAACAGCCAAATATAATCCAGGCGTCTATACTTCAGATCTGACGGTTGGAGATACCACGCTTTCGCTGGAAGTAACCGTCTCAGAAACCGAGATCACATCCATTCATTTCTCCAATCTGAATGAGACAGTCTCTGCCATGTATCCATTACTTCAACCGGCAGTTGAGGAGATTGCCGACCAGATCGTCGCCAACCAGTCTCTCGATGATATCCAGTACACAGAAGAGACTCATTATACCTCTCAGGCAATCATAAATGCTGTCGATGAGGCATTG
Organism: Dorea ammoniilytica; assembly: GCF_025567415.1. Lineage (NCBI taxonomy): Bacteria > Bacillati > Bacillota > Clostridia > Lachnospirales > Lachnospiraceae > Dorea > Dorea ammoniilytica. The sequence goes on along the minus strand of NZ_JAOQJV010000009.1, from coordinate 69,926 downwards.
AAAAAAGCCGCGGCTAATTAGCTGCGGCTTCTCAGTTCTTATTCTTCTTTTTCAATTTTTATCTCAGATTCTTCTATCCTTCTACAATCAGATACTGTCCGCTCGGCAGTGCAAATACTTCTGCGGCTTCCTCAATCTCTTCCATTGACATGCCATCTACATCCATGCCCTCTTCTTCCAGAAATTCCTTAACTTCTTCGATATTGTTCACAACTGCTGCCATGCAATCTTCCAGAAATGCCTCTGCTTCTTCCAGCGTATCAGCTACCGGCTCATCAAAGAGCTTGCCCTGTTGTTCCAGAAACGCCTGCAGACATTCTTCATCGTATTCATACATATCTCTTATCCTCCCTCACGACTATGATACGAATTGTAATAACTGATCCGGTGTAGTGATAATATGCTCTGCTCCTGCAGCCTCAAGTGTCTTCCTGTCACGGAAGCCCCATTCTACGCCAACGCTCTTAACTCCTGCCGCACGTCCTGTGACAATGTCCACCTCAGAATCTCCCACATACAGGCACTCTGATTCAGGAATCTGCATATTCTTAAGAATGTAATGGATACCAGCCGGATCCGGTTTGCGCGGAATTCCATCCATCTGTCCCTGTACATAATCAAACAACTCTTTTCCGAAAAAGGTCTCTACCACATCTAGGGTCTGTTGATGCGGCTTATTCGACAACACTGCAAGCCTTATTCCTCTGTCCTTCAGCTCTTCCAATGCTTCCGGGATTCCTGCATAAGGTGCTACATGGTACGTACAGTTCTCCCCGAAGACTCTGCCATATACCTGCATTCCCTCTTCAATCCGTGTCGCTCCTTTATCGCCTGCTGCATTCAATGCCTCTTCTATCAGCTTCCGTGCTCCATTCCCTACAAATCTTCGGCACTGGTCTCTGCTGATCTCAGTAAGTCCCATCTCCTGCAAAGTCAGGTTCACTGAATATACCAGTGAATCAAGTGTGTCTGTCAATGTTCCGTCAAGGTCAAAAATGCATGCTTTCATAATCCGCTCCTTTCTGTATCTATCATAGTATGAAAGGAATGAAAAAGCAACCGCTAATTAACTCAGATACTGACGCATACTTTTGAGGGCACATTTCTCCAGGCGGCTTACCTGCGCCTGGGAAATGCAGATCATATCTGCCACTTCCATCTGTGTCTTTCCTTCAAAAAATCGAAGCTCTATGATATACCGTTCCCGCTTTCCAAGGCGATCCAATGCTGCCTCCAGTGACAGATTCTCCACCCATTTTTCTTCTTTGTTCTTGCGGTCACTGATCTGATCCATCACGTACAGTGGATCCCCACCGTCATTATAGACCGGCTCCTGCAGACTCATCGGTGCCTGTATGGCATCCAGCGCATAGACAATATCCTCACCTGAGATACCTATCTCCTGCGCGATTTCTTCCACCGTAGGCTCCTTCTGATTACGCTTCACATAGGTTTCCCTGGCATAGATTGCCTTATATGCCGTATCCCGTAACGATCTGCTCACCCGTATGCTGTTGTTGTCCCGCATGTATCTTCGGATTTCCCCTATTATCATCGGGACAGCATAAGTGCTGAATTTCACATCCAGCTCCGTATTAAAATTATTGATTGCCTTGATCAGACCGATACATCCGATCTGAAACAGATCATCCGGGTTTTCATTGCTATTACCGAACCGTTTGATAACACTTAACACCAATCTCAGATTTCCCTTAATATACTGTTCTTTCGCCTCTTCATCCCCTGCCTTGATACGCGCAAACAAAGCTTCCTTCTCCTGATTACTCAGGATAGGAAGCTTTGCTGTATTCACTCCACATATTTCCACTTTTCCCTGTGCCATTACGAACCTCCACCAGATGTATATTGGCTGTATCCACAGCTCTATCTAGTAGAAATTCTCTCCATATGGTCAGGTGTTATTCTCCCTTGAGGAAAATAAAAAAATTTTTAGTCCTTGACATTAACGATCCCATTTGTCTGCCAGATTCTGAATCTGTGTCTCGAATTTGGCCAGATCTTTGTTCGCCAGTCCTTCATTCTTAAGAACCACCTGCAGCAGTCTTTTAGCAGCTGCAACCACACGTTCAAATGCAGCATTGGCACGTGCTCTTGCCGGCTTCTCAGCAGCCTTCTTCGGTACCGGTGTACCTGCCGTAATCACTGTATTCGTCGCCAGATCCACACAACCACCGGAATACGGTGCAAATGCTGGGCATCCGATCTCTTTGGATGCAAGCTCTGCAAAGCTGTCTGTCACATGATCCTCACCATGTACAACCATGATCCTCTCTGGCTTCTTCTCAAAACCATGCAGCCATGCCAGAAGTCCGTTCATATCTGCGTGACCACTGATCCCCTGCAGGCATTCAATCTTCGCATTGACCATAATACTCTCGCCAAAGATCTTAACGCACTCTGCACCTTCTACAAGCTTTCGTCCAAGAGTTCCCACTGCCTGATATCCTACAAAGCAAATGGTACATTCTTTACGCCAGAGATTGTGCTTCAGATGATGTCTGATACGTCCTGCATCACACATGCCGGAAGCTGAGATGATAACCTTCGGCTTCTCATCAAAATTAATCTCCTTAGAGTCATCGCTCGTGATAGACGTCTTTAATCCCGGAAATACCAGTGGGTTAATACCCTGTTCGATCAGCTTCATAGCATCCTCGTCAAAGCAGGACTTTACATTCTTATTGAACACTCTGGTAGCTTCAATCGCCAGTGGACTATCCACATAAACTTCAAAATCCGGATACTCTGGAATCCGGTTCTCTTCCTTAATCTCCCGGATAAAATACAGGATCTCCTGCGTCCTTCCTACGGCAAAGGATGGGATCACTACATTACCGCCCCTGTCAAATGTCTCTTTCAAAATACGGGTAAATTCGCCTACATAATCCGGAATCTTATCTCCGTGTGTCCGGTCCCCGTATGTAGATTCGATCACCACATAATCTGTCTCTTTTACACACTGAGGATCTTTGATGATCGGCTGGTTCAGATTGCCTACATCTCCGGAAAATACAATCTTTTTAGACACGCCATCCTCATTGATCCAGATCTCAATACAGGCTGATCCTAGCAAATGTCCCACATCGGTAAATCTTACCTCAATGCCTTCACACAGTGTGATCCTCTGATTATAATCACACGGAGCCAGCAGACGGATCGCTGCATCTGCATCCGCCATGGTATACATTGGTTCATAGATCTCTGCACCGCTTCGTCTTGCCTTTCGGTTGCGCCATTCTGCCTCAAATTCCTGGATGTGCGCACTGTCACGCAGCATAATATCACACAGATCTGCTGTAGCAAATGTCGTAATGATCTCACCCCGGAATCCTTCTTTTGCCAGCAGAGGAAGCTTACCGGAATGATCGATGTGCGCATGGGTCAATAATACGTAATCGATGTCACCCGCATTAACCGGAAGCTCCTGATTCTCATACAGATCCGGTCCCTGTTCCATACCACAGTCAATCAGAATATTCCTGCCACATGCCTGAAGCAAATGACAGCTTCCAGTCACTTCATGGGCTGCTCCTATAAACGTAAGTTTCATACCGTCATCCCCTTTTTCTTATGTATCTGTCACGGTTCTATTGTTAGGTTTATTATACTACATTCACACATATTTTACCATTTCTCTGCGCAATCTCTGCATGATTTTCTTCTCCAGTCTTGAGATATAAGACTGGGAGATCCCAAGTATATCCGCCACCTCTTTCTGAGTCTTTTCCTCCCCGTCTCCGGTACCGATCCCGAAGCGCATCCGGACGATCATCTGCTCCCTTCTGCTCAGTCTTCCAAGCGCTTTCAGAAGTACTCTGCACTCTGCTTCATGCTCCAGATCCCGGGTGATTGTATCCTCTTCCGTCCCCAGTATATCTGACAACAGCAATTCATTCCCATCCCAGTCCACATTTAACGGCTCATCAATGGACACTTCCAGCCTGGTCTTATTATTTCTCCTGAGATACATCAAAATCTCATTTTCAATACATCTGGATGCATAGGTTGCAAGCTTGATCTTCTTCTCCGGATCATAGGTATTGATCGCCTTGATCAATCCGATCGTACCAATGGAAATCAGATCCTCCACACCAACTCCTGTATTATCGAACTTTTTAGCTATGTATACGACAAGTCTGAGGTTATGCTCAATCAGCTTCTTTTTCACTTCCTCCTCCCGTTCGGTGCCAATCCCGGAGATAGCTTCCGCTTCCTCTCTTGCATTTAACGGTGTCGGAAGGATATCGGCACCACCAATATAAAAAACTTCTTTCGTTTCCGGAAATAAAAATGTTCTCACCTGTGGAAATATCTTCCATCCAAGTCCTGCTGCCATACTCATCATTACACCCTCCTGCTATATATCTGGATTTAATATCATGTCATATCTCGTTCCAAAAGAGGCGTCATCACTTACTGCGATCATGGGTTTCTCATAGCTCTGCTCTTCTCCTTCGATCCACAGGCTGTCGATGGTAACCACCGGCAGCATTCCTCTGCCTTTTCCGATGGTGTGATATTCAATCTTGCGCAGACTTTTCAATTCTTCCAAAGACATCAGCTTCTCTGCCATATGCCTTGTGATAATACTGACTGCCTTCCCACTCACCGGATCCCGCAGATGATTTCCTGTATCAATCACAGCCGCTGCCGAACACGTTCTTTCCCCATACACCAGCCGTACTTCACAGTGGATCTCTCCAAAATGAAATAACAGTGATAACATTTTCAGCGCCCCGGAAGCCAGATAATAGCTCGCTACCGCAAGTGCAAAGAACAGACTTCCAACCTGTGCATACTGTCCGAGAAAGGAAAATATCCCCCCTGTCAGGAATCCACCGATATACAGAGTAATCATTCCCCTTGCAAGCTCCGGTCCTTTGCGGATCCTCAATCCCACTATCAGCATAATTCCAGGAATAATCAAATAAAAAAGTCCATATTTTATAAACGTATAAGGTATCCTGACAGCGACCACTACGCAGGTTGCAAGCGCCCCGGCAAGTGCTGCCAGACAGATCCGCCAGACAGGCTCGCGAGAACACAGTACATGCTTTGTGATCAGGAGCAATATGTAGTCCATCAGGAAATTCTCCAGAAATAATACGTCTATATACAGCTCATAATACACACGATATCCTCTCTTGAATAATAATTCGTTTTTTTCTGTTTTTTCTTCTGAATACTAAATCGATTTGGTAATCAAACAAGACCTATTATAAAGAACGAGAGATAAATATTTTGTCAAAAACAGAACAGACGCATAACATTTTTACTGCCAAGATTCTTTCCTTTTTTTGTTGCAATAATGACTATTACGTAAAAGAACCGCTGTAATTGCAGAATAAAACATCTGCCGTTACAACGGTTCTTCGAATCGTGTCAATATTAATTATTTTTTGAAGAAATCCGGAATCTTAATGGACTGCTCTTTCACCTTAGCAGTCGGGATCTTCGGTGTATCCAGTGTCGGTGATGTACCGCCTACTGTTCTTCTTGGAACTGCTGTTGTACCACCGTTAGAAGTCGGTGCAGCTCCCATATCCTGCTTAGCTGCATGTGATGCGTAAGTCGGTCTCTCAGTATATGACTGTCTCTCATAAGAAGATGCCGGTGGAACCATACCCTGACGCTGTACGCCTTCCAGTCTGGATTTTAATTTAGAGGTTGTGCCGCCTACATTATGTAAGCCTGTAGCAATAACTGTGATTGTAGCTTCATCAGCTCTTGAATCATCGTACATAGCACCAAAGATAATATTAGCCTCTTCACCTGCAAGTTCCTGAACATATTCAGCTGCATCTGCTGCATCCATAAGAGTGATATCACCGGAAATATTGATGATAACATGAGATGCACCCGCGATCGTAGTCTCAAGAAGCGGACTGGCAACAGCCTGCTTAACAGCTTCCAGAGCCTTATCATCGCCGCGTCCCTGACCGATACCGATATGAGCAATGCCCTTATCTGTCATAACAGTCTGTACATCAGCGAAGTCGAGGTTGATCAGTGATGGTACATTGATCAGGTCTGTGATACCCTGAATACCCTGCTGCAATACCTCGTCAGCCTTCTTCAAAGCTTCTGGCATGGTTGTCCGTCTGTCTACAATATCAAGCAGCTTGTCATTTGGAATGACAATTAGCGTATCTACACTTTCTTTTAACTTCTCAATACCAGCAAGGGCATTGTTCATACGAGTCTTAGACTCAAAACGGAAAGGCTTGGTTACAACACCAACAGTAAGTGCACCCTGCTCCTTGGCAATACGTGCGATTACCGGTGTGGCTCCTGTACCGGTACCGCCACCCATACCACAGGTAACAAATACCATGTCCGCACCTTTCAGTGCTGCCGAAATCTCTTCTGCACTTTCCTCAGCAGCTTTTTCACCAATCTCCGGTCTGGCACCAGCGCCAAGTCCTTTTGTAATCTTATCTCCAACCTGCATCAGTGTCGGAGCCTTGCACAACTGAAGTGCCTGCTTATCTGTATTAACAGCTATAAATTCAACACCGGCAATCTGCTCGTCGATCATACGGTTCACAGCGTTGTTACCGCCGCCGCCGACACCTACAACAATTATCTTTGCCGCTGCTTCTGATTCGTTTGTCTTAATTTCCAGCAAGAGTTTCTCCTCCTTCGTCATCCTTATTATATAAATATACATCCCATATCGACCATGTCTGATACATCAGATGCACACAGACTCTGCCATATATAGTATTATAATATAAGCTTTTTGGCAAAATATCAATAGGAATTTACCGATTTTTCATAATATTCACAACTATTCTCCATAATAAGTTCCCTGAAAGTCTGATGTGTCATAACTGTCATCCAGTGAATCTTCTGATGTTGTATCGTCTTCTAATGTTGCATCGTCTTCTGATGTCGTATCATCTTCTGATGACTCATCTGCCTCTTCCTCAGAGAACGTGATCACATTGGAATCATTCTCGTAATGCTCCAGATGAAGCACACCGCTCTTACCCTCGAGTTTTGCGATGATCGGTGAGATCTGCGCCATCTTCTCTGTCGTAATATCTGTACCAAGCTGTACACAGATATCGCCAAAGTATAGATTAATCCCATCATCCTCATACACAATCCGATCCGGTTTCAAATTATAATTCTTCACTTCCACAGCCACATTAAGAATTGCCTGCAGGAGCTTATTACTCTTTACTTTTATTTTCTGATACAGCTTGGTGCTGCTGGCATCTATGCCTTCAATCCCAGGCACGCCATCTCTGAGTTCCGTACTCTTATGCACAATCTTTCCATCTTTGTCAAAGTACGCATACTCACTGCCTTCATCTAAATATCCGATAATCGTTTTTTCCTTTACCGTTACTTTTACTGTCCATGGACTCTTCAGACTTACCTTCATAGAATCCAGACTCTTCGGTGTATCATGCTTCAGAAAGCGATATTTTACCAGCAGATAAACTGAATTGAATGACAGCGTATCCTTCTGCATCGATTCTGTGATCACCTCATTTTCTGTATAATCATTACCGCTTACTTCAATCTTCTGTACATAGAACAAAAGTCCAAACCCGATCACTATGATCGCAATTGCCAGAACCAGCGTTACTAATGCATACACTCTGTGATTCTTTTTTCTCCTTCTTCTCCGTTTCTTTGCCATTTATACTCCTCCTGCGTAGTTTCCCATCTCTTTATCCATTATCCAGCCGACACACTGAGCACCAGACCCATCTCAAGCAGCAGAAACACTACTGATGTTCCTCCATAACTGATAAAAGGAAGTGTGATCCCCGTATTAGGAATCGTATTGGTCACTACCGATATATTCAAAATCACCTGTATCATCATATGTGCCATGGCTCCTGTTCCGATCAGCGCACCAAACAGATCTTCTGCATGTGTCGCGATCACAAAGAACCGCCATATCAGAATCAGGAACAATATCAGTACAAAGCCTGCTCCCACCAGCCCCAATTCTTCACATATAATGGAAAATATCATATCATTCTGCGCTTCCGGCACAAAACCAAGCTTCTGAATACTCTCACCCAGTCCTCTGCCGAATAATCCACCGGAGCCGATCGCATACAGTCCCTGCAGCGTCTGATATCCTTTCTCATACTGTTCCGGATTACGCCAGATTGCGATTCGCTCCAGGCGATAGCTCTCCAGTGCCAGAAACACAGCCATAAAGCCACATCCCAGCACCCCCATCCAGATAAACTGTGCATATCTGGGACTTGCCACAAAGATCAGCACTGCAGCAATCCCCAATATAATAATTGCCGTACTCAGATTACTGGCCCCCACCAGACCAACTACCGGCAGTACACACAGCATAATCCGAAGCATCGTCCAGATACTGCTCATCTTCTCCACATTTCTCGTCACAAGATATGCCAGGAACAGAATAACTGCCACCTTGGCATATTCGGACGGTTGAAATGAAAACGGTCCCAAAGACAACCATCTTTTGGAACCGTTATATTCATCACCGAACAATACGACTGCAATCGACAGAAGGATTGCACCCAGATACGCCGGAATCGCGAATTTCTTCCAGAAATGGTAGTCCGTCCCGGCCATCACAAACATCGCCACAACGCCAAGTCCTGTCGCAAACAGCTGCTTCTTCAGATAGTAAAAAGAATCATGAAACTTCACTTCCCCATTGTAGGCACTGGTACTGTACAGGATCACCAATCCGATGATCATGATCAGAAACAGCGTCACCAACAATGTGTGATCATAGCTTTTCTTTTTCAAGTCCGGCACGAAGCGCCAAGCCTCCTTACAGAGAATTTACAATTTCTTTGAATTTATCTCCGCGTTCTTCGTAGTTCTTAAACATACCCCAGCTTGCACATGCCGGAGACAAAAGCACTGCCTCTCCTGGCTCAGCAAGCTTTGCAGCTGTAAGCACCGCATCTTCAAATGTATCTAACAGCATAATATCCGTAAATCCACACTCTTCTGCCTCTTTGGCAATCTTTTCTCTGGTCTGTCCGATCAGAAGCAGTTTCTTTACTTTGCCATCAAAACTCTCAATCCATTCTTTGTACTCGGACTGTTTATCGTAACCACCACCGATCAGATACGTTGGACGGTTCATTGCCTGAATTCCACGGATCGCAGCATCCGGATTCGTCCCCTTGGAATCATTGTAATATGCCACACCATTCTTCTCTGCCACAAATTCAATACGGTGTTCAACTCCTGCAAATTCTTTAATTGTCTTACGGATGCTGTCCATCGGTACACCATAAGCTGCTGCCATAGCAACTGCTGCCATTACATTCTCATAATTGTGTACACCAAGAAGTTTAAGCTCCTTTACATTGCACACCAGACATTCATCCGGATTCCGGTAAATGATGTTACCATCATCCAGATAGATTCCTTTATCCAGTTTACGCTTGCTGCTGAAATATAGAACCTTCGTCTGCAATGTTTCACCAAATTCACGAAGTACTTCGTCCTCATAATTCAATACACAGGTATCTTCTGCTGTCTGATTGATCGCCACATTCTTCTTAGCCTGTATGTATGCTTCCATCGTATGATGACGGTTCAGATGATCCGGTGTAATATTCAGGACAGCAGATACTCTCGGTCTGAAGTCCACAATACTCTCCAACTGGAAGCTGCTCATCTCCGCTACGATCACAGAATCATCTCTGGTCTCATCTACTACATTGGTGTAAGGGATTCCGATATTACCAACTACAAATGCGCTGTCATATACAGCCTTCATGATCTCTCCAAGAAGTGCTGTCGTCGTAGTCTTACCATTGGTACCGGTAATCGCAAGTACTTCTCCTTTGCCAAGCTCATATGCAAGCTCAATCTCGCCTACTACCGGAATATCTGATTCCCGCATGCGATTCACGATCGGAAGATCCGTCGGCACACCGGGACTGATGATCACCAGATCAAGTTTACCAAGAAGCTCTTCCGGGAACTCTCCCAACACGATATCCGTCTTCGCGCCATCCTTCATCTTGCCGCGGATCTCCTCCACATCCAGCTTGTCATTGCCATCATAAAGCGTCACAGACGCTCCTCGTTCTTCCAGAAGTCCTGCTGCTCCGATTCCACTGATACCAGAACCGAACACCAGCACATTTTTTCCTGCTATATCCATGATATCCTCCTAATCTGTTACATCGCCATCAGCGCAACCATGCAAAGCAGTGCTGTAATAATAGAAAATACAGCCACAACTCTGGTCTCTGACCAGCCACAAAGTTCAAAGTGATGATGGATCGGTGCCATCTTGAAAATTCTCTTTCCACCGGTTTTCTTAAAGTAGGTGACCTGAATGATAACTGACAGTACCTCTACCAGATAAATCAGACCTACAATAATAATGAATAACGGCATCTGAAGCATATACGCCGCGGAAGCCACAAATCCTCCTAATGCCAGGGAGCCTGTATCTCCCATAAACACGCTTGCCGGATATACATTGAACAGAAGGAATCCAAGCAGCGCACCTACAACTGCTCCGGTCACAGGCTCAATCCCGCTCTTGGTACCAATCGCAACTACAGTGAAGAACGTAGCCACAAGTACAGTAACACTGGAAGCCAATCCGTCAAGTCCATCCGTAAAGTTCACACCATTGACTGTACCGATCACTGCAAAGAACAGTACCGGAATTGCAAGCCATCCAAGATCCAGATACCTGCCACCTGAAAACGGAACCAGCATTTTCAAAGAAATGCCTGCCACTTTCACCAGATAATATGCAAAGATTGCTGTTACTATAATCTGTAACGCCATCTTCTGTTTTGGAAACAATCCGTCCGAACGCTTCATGACTACCTTCAGATAATCATCCAGGAATCCGATCAGGCCAAAACCGATCGTCACAAAAAGTACCGGAATGATCTGCGGATTACTTCTGATGTAAAACAACGAAGTAATCAGTATACTGAGCAGGATGATCACGCCTCCCATAGTTGGCGTTCCTGCTTTTTTCAAATGCTCTTTTACTCCTTCCTCTCTCTCTGTCTGCCCCATCTTCAGGTTCCTCAGTACAGGAATGATCACTGGTCCCATAATTGCACTTAACGCGAATGACACCAATACCGGAATAAATATTTTATAATCCATAACACACCTCATCGTCTCTTTTGCTTTTTTCTAACTTAAAACAGTATACTTCATTTCTTATTCTTTTTCAATGCCAAGATAGGGAAGTATATTTTCGAAGATTTTTCCGATTACAGGAGCCGCTATAGTCCCTCCGTAATACACTCCCTGTGGATTATAGATAATACACATCCCGAGAATCTGCGGATCATCTGCCGGCGCAAATCCCACAAAAGAGGAAATGTATTTATTCGCACTACGTGGCAGTGTCTGGGAAGTCGCTGTCTTTCCTCCAATACGATAACCTTCTACAGCAGCATTCTTACCACCACCTTCTGACACAACACTTTCCAGAAGTGCACGCATGGTTGCTGATGTTTCTTCTGATAAAATCCGTTTTCCTTTTTTATCCGAAAATGTCTCCGCCACCGTTCCGTCCTGATCCAATACCCGTTTCCCGAAATGTGGTGTCACACGGTTGCCTCCATTAATAATAGAACTGAATGTTGTCGCCATCTGGATAGGTGTCACCTGAAAGGACTGTCCAAAAGACATGGTTGCAAGCTCCACCTGCCCGATATTCTTCCGCTGATGCATAATGGTAGATGCTTCGCCCGGCAGATCCACGCCTGTATTTCCAAGCAGACCAAACTGATCATAATAATCACAGAACCGATCCACGCCAAGCCGCAGACCAATATTAATAAATACTGGGTTGCAGGAATTCTGGATCCCCTGCACAAAAGTCTCTGATCCATGTCCGCCTATTTTATGACAACGGATTCTACGGTCTTCCACCACATAATATCCCGGACAATGAAACTGATCCTGCGTAGTGACCACGCCTTCCTCCAGACAGGCTGCCGCCGTCACTACCTTGAATACAGATCCGGGTTCATATGTGTCATTGATACTGCGATTCCTCCACATCTGATTGAGCGCATCCTGTTTTTCTTCTTCCGTAAGTCCCACTGTCCCCTGCGGTAAAGTAAATGGATCATCCAGATCAAATTCCGGCACATTTACCATTGCATACAATTCCCCGTTCGAAGGATTCATCAGGATGATCGATACGCCATCTGCCTGTTTTTCTTCCCTGACCTTCTCAGCCATCTGCTGCGCATACATCTGAATATTGTAGTCCATACTGAGCTGCAATGTTTTTCCCGGCACCGGTTCCAATCGGTCCTCTGCGATCTTATCTAGCTCCACACCCCTGGCATCCGTCACGGTCAGGATCTTGCCATCCGTTCCCGCCAGCCAGTCCTCGTACTTCACTTCCAGACCAACGATTCCCTGATTATCTCCTCCGGTAAATCCAAGCACTGTAGATGCCAGCTCATGATACGGATAATACCGTTTGAAATCTTCGTCCACTTTTACTCCCGCAAGTTCCAGATCCCGGATCTCATCTCCCGTTTCTTTTTCCACATTGGTCTGAATCCTTTCAATAGATGAAACCTTCTCTACCCGTTTCCGAACTGCTTCTTCATCCATATCAAGAAGTTCTGAAAGAGAACGGATCACCCGCTCCGGATCTTTGATCTGACTGTGAATGACCGAAATCGTACAGACTGTTTTATTCGTAGCAAGTACCGTTCCATTGCAGTCAATGATCTCCCCTCTTGCCGCTTTGATATCCCGCTCCCGCTCATGAAGTGTCTCTGCCTTTTTCTGGTAATATTCTGCTTCAAAGATCATCAGATACACCATTCTCCCTATCAGAAAAAGTATAATTCCAAGAGCCGCAAGGAATACTACACATATCTTTTTTCTGTTATATGTTCTGTTCTTCAATCAGAAAAACCCCACAATACGATTCCATACAGTTTACGGTTCGTCTTGCGGGGTTATGCTTATTTATTCTTTTTTCTGTTTAATAGGTATAGAAATTACCATATTTATCGTAATATCCATCATTACCATAGTAGTATCCATCCGATGCAAGTTCATATCCTTCATACGGACTGTCTGAACTTCCCGATGTACCATTGGTATATGCAGTTCCTGTAGAAGTACTGTCTGTAGTTGTACTTTCCGCAGCAGTGTCTGTTGATGTACTGTCAGCTGTTGATGCATCATCCGTTGTCGGCTCATATCCTTCCACCGTTGTAATTCCGAGATATGGAAAGATCTCTTTCATGATATCAGCCGCCATCTGTACTGCATAAGAGCTCTGCGCCTGGTCATAATCATTGACCTCATCAATAACCACATACACAACTACTTCCGGATTCTCCTGTGGCGCATAGCCGATAAAGGATACCAGATACTTACCGTTATCACGAGGAAGCTTCTCGGCTGTACCTGTCTTACCTCCTACTTCGTAACCTTCCAGGTTAGCCTTCTTACCACTACCATTTTCAACCACACCACGCATGTAATCCTTGACCATAGTGCTGGTTTCCTGGGAAACAGTCCGTTTTACAAGCACCGGATTCTTCGTCTCGATCACATTACCATTCTCATTCTGGATCTGTTTTACCACATGTGGCTCATAATAATCGCCACCATTAATCAGAGAACAGAAACCAGATACCAGCTGAGTCATAGTTACGTTAAAGTTCTGTCCGAATGAGTTGGTTGCCAGGCTGGCATCATCCATGTTTTCCGGCGTATACAGCAGACCTTCTGTAGAAGCATCTCCCGGAAGATCAATACCTGTCAACTCACCAAATCCAAATACATGCTGATACTTGCTAAGGTTGTCTTTACCGATCAGTGCTCCGATCTGCATCAATGCCACGTTGCAGGAATTCTGCACAGCCTCTTTGATGGTCTGTGTGCCATGTCCTTCCCGATTGATACAGTGAATATCGTGATCTCCCACATGCAGCATACCACCGCAGTAGAAGGTCTCGTCACCTTTCAATGCTCCGGTCTCCAGTGCTGTTGCTACCGTAAATGGTTTAATAGTTGATCCAGGCTCATACGTATCGCTGATACAGAAATTCTTCCACAGAGAGTTCAATGCTTCCAGTTTATCATCATCTGACATTGCCTTTAATTCCTCTTCCGTATAATAACCGGAAAGATCTCTTGGATTATTCAGATCATAATTCGGATAACTCGCTTCTGCAATGATCTCTCCATTCTGTGGATTCATTACGATTACCGCCGTGTTTTTACTACCTTCGCCGTCATAGGCATAATTCTTATGTTCTTCGTTGAATGCAAGAATATGTTTTTCTACGATACTCTGCACCTGAAGATCAATCGTAGACACTACGGTATCTCCATTGGTTGGCTCTTTCACCGTTCTCTCTACCGTCGAATCCGAATCCAGATATCCGTATCTGCGTCCGTCACTTCCATTTAACGTAGAATTATAATATCCCTCGATACCATTATTTCCCACATTTCCATCAGAAGTAAACCCAATCACATCACTTGCCAGTGTATTATATGGGTATTTTCTCACATAATCTTCTTCCAGCCATACACCTTTGATATCAGGGTTATTCTCCGTATCCGCTGTCAGCTTCTCAAACTTCTGGGCAGTTGCATATTCCACCCCTTTTTTCAGGATCTGATATCTGCTGTCCGGATTATCCTCGATCACTTTCTGAATATCACTTTCTTTCAGATCGAAACAATCCACCAGTGCTGCAATCGTCGGAGACTCATACGCATCATCACTCTTTAATGCTTTCACATCCAGGATTACATTATACACACGTTCACTGGTCGCAAGCTTTGTCCCGTTACGGTCTGTGATATCTCCTCTCTTATAAGGAATCGTCTGGCTGTCATACTGCTGCTGTTCCAGCACCACCCTGGTGTACTCATCACCGGAACTGGCATTGATATAAGTTACCCTTCCCACAAGAACAACAAAAGCCAGTATAATAACTCCATAGAGCAATACCAGCTTTTTTTGCATAAATTTGGGAAATTTCTTTATCAAATAGGATTTTACTTTTCTGATCATATTTCCACCTTATTCATTCGTTTTTGCAGAACTGGCAACAACTCCTTCATCCGGAATCTGCTCATACTGCTTGATATAATCTCCATCAGGATTATCGTATTCTACCACCTGGTTCTCATTGGCATATACCATTCCCAGATCATCCATGGCTTTCTCACGAACCTCTTCCAGATTCACGGAATCCATCACTGCATTGTACTTTGTCGTATTCGCTTCATTCAGATTCGCAAGTTCTTCCTGAAGCGCTGTAATATTCTTGGAGCGGTTAGTAAGCTCTGCACGTAACTGTACATACTGTACGCAGACTACCAGCATTAAAATTGCTGCAACTGAAAGAAAAACCACGTAAGCTTTGTTGATCCCCATGGCTTTCTTGCGATTCTGCTTCACCTGACGACTTACATGCTGACGTCTCTCCGGCTCTGCAGTTCTGCGCTGCGGTTCGTAGGCAGGCTTTGGAACAGCATTGCCGTATACATACATTCCTGCCGAACCAGATACACGCTGATTCCGAACTCGTCTTCTTGCAGATGTTCTTGCTGCCATACCCCTCTCCCCTTTCTAATTAATTAATCATTTAACTCCGTTCGAAGATCCTTAGCTTGGCGCTCTTGGATCTGCTGTTAACCTCCATCTCTTCCTCACTTGGAAGGATTGGCTTTCTGGTAATTACCCGTCCTTTTGAGACTTTACCACATACGCATACCGGAAAATCACTCGGACAGGTACATGGATTTTCATTTTTCTTAAATGCACTCTTCACGATCCGGTCTTCCAAAGAATGGAAAGTAATGATACATAACCTTCCTCCCGGATTCAGCATATCGATCATGTCATCCAGAGAATCCCTGAGTACATCCAATTCTCTGTTCAGCTCAATACGAATCGCCTGAAACGTCCGCTTAGCCGGATGACCTGTTTTCTTTTGAAATTTCATTGGGATTGCATGGCGGATTACCTCTGTCAGTTCTCCAGTCGTTTCGATAGGTCTCTTCGCGCGTTCCCGGACGATATGTCTGGCAATATTCTTTGCGAACTTGTCCTCCCCGTAATCGCGGATCACGCGATAGAGATCCATCTCACTGTAGTCATTGACGATGTCTCTGGCTGTCATCTCTGACCTTTGATCCATCCGCATATCCAGAGGTGCATCTTCGCGATAGGAGAATCCCCGATCTGCCGTATCTAACTGATAAGATGATACGCCCAGATCCAGCATGATCCCATCGACCTTGTCAATTCCCAATTCATGAAGCCTGGACTTCATATCACAGTAGTTGCTTCGGACTATTGTGACTTTCTCCCCGAAGTCCTTTAATCGGATGCTCGCAGCTTCGATCGCCGCCTCATCCTGGTCTATTCCTATAATACTCCCCTTCACACCCAATCTGGTGCACACTTCATAGCTGTGTCCTCCACCGCCCAGTGTGCCATCCACATAGATGCCATCCGGTTTAACGTTCAATCCGTCAACCGTTTCCTGCAATAATACTGATACATGTTTGAATTCCATATCTTTCTCCCCTAGATACTGAATCCGCTTGCTTCCATCTCAGATGCGATATCCTCAATATCAGCTTCCACTTCAGCATTCTTCGCATCCCATCTGGTCTTGTCCCATATCTCGGCACGCTTCCCCATACCGATAAATACGACCTCTTTGCCGAGCATCGCATAATCTCTTAAGACCGCAGGGATCAGTGTTCTTCCTTGTTTGTCAAGTTCGCCGTCAGTTGCAGACCCCTGAAAGAAGTATGCAAACTTGCGGGCATTTTTATCTGTGGTGGTTGGTAAGGCGTTAAGTTTTTCTTCAAAGGCGTTCCATTCAGCTTCCGGGTAGACGTACAGGCAATTTTCCATTCCTTTTGTGATGACGAAATGCTCCCCTAATCCGTCACGCAACTTAGCTGGAATGATCAATCGACCTTTCGGATCGATGTTATGACTGTATTCTCCTTTCAACGTCATTGGAACTCACCCTCTTTCATTCGGCCGCTCCCCAGCAGCCTTCCTGAAACGTACAAAGGATTCTCTTCCACTTTCGAACCACTTTATACCACTTTTCACCACTTTCTACCACTTGAAACCATTGTAACCCATATTTTAGGTCATTTCAACCCCCATTTTTGAAAAATTCCCTCTTCATCAGTCTCTTACCAGCAGAACAAAGAATGTGCCTTGGCACATTCTCGCGCCTGCGGCGGTCGCTTGCGACATCTACCTTATCCGCCGCAGTGCGCATCCCCGCGGAGCGTTTTTTACTTTACAGGAAAGCAATTTCCTGTAAAGTAAAAAAATCCCTGCAAACCAGATTGTTTCATCTGATTCACAGGGAATCCTCCACTTTGTTACACTTTTATGAAATTATTGGGCTTATCTGCCACTTACTATTCACCATCTGTTGTTACAAGGCTCTGCTGATAATTCGTGATCGCACTGTAATCAATCTCTGCTGTCTGCTGCGGCTTATTAGAATCATACACATTATATACAGAATATCCAAGCCATCCTACCAGCGCAAGGCTGACAACTCCGACTGCAATACGACGAAATGCACGCTTCATCTTGTCCTTCTGCATATTCTTCTTACGATTCATTTTATCCTTTTTATACTGATCAACCTTTGCCTGACTCATATTCATGTACTCCTTATACTTCTGATCTGGCTGCTGTCACACACTTCCTGTCTGACAACTGCTTCCTATAGTATATCATAGAATTATCGACAGAACAATGTTAAATAACTGCGATCACGCCGCCATCTGATGCATACAGACTGCTGATTCCGGCTGTATCCAGAATAATCACATCTTTCGGCTGCAGACGGGCCAACAGCAGTTTCTTCAGTTCTTCAGCTCTTGCCGGACAGTTACAATGGCTGATCGCAAGGATCTTATCCTCTGCATGCTCCTCATGAGCGGCAATCTCATCCGCCATCTTCACCAGGGCTTTCTTCATACCTCGTGCCTGTCCCAACTGACAGATTGTTCCCTCTGGCGTAGCACCCATGACAGGCTTGATACTAAGTGCTGTAGCTACCATCGCTTTCAATCCGGTCAGACGACCGTTCTTACGAAGCGCCTCAAGCGATTCCAATAAAAAGTACGTACGTTGATCCTCAATATACGTCTCTACCGTATCAATAACCTCTTCAAATGTCATTCCTTTATCTTCACACTCTGCGATCTTCATTGCGATCAAAGTCTCTCCGATAGATGCTGACTTGGAATTAAATACATGGATCTTCTTCTCGCCATACTCTTCCTTATATAACTCCACTCCCAGCACTGCACTATTATATGAGCCACTCAATTCTGCCGACAATGTCACCGCATACACATGAGCTGCATCACAGTGGTACTTCTCCATATAAGTATCCGGAGACGGACAGGAAGACTTCGGGCAATTGGGACTGGCCGCCACTTTCTCCAAAAATTCTTTCTGATTAAATGTCTCATCATCTATCACATGATAATCGTCCACATCAATCGACAAAGATGCTGTTGCGAAATATCCGGAAGCCTTCATCTCCGGGGATAATTCTCCACAACTGTCAACGATAATCTTATAACTCATTTCATTTCCTCCCGCAAGCGTCGATGTTCGTCATTCGCTTCTATTATATGTAGTATCAAAAACCACTTAATATATGATAGCACATTATACAAGGATTGAAAAGAGTGTTTTTGCACTATTCTTCCACACGTATCTGTCTCGATATACTGAGCGCAATTCCCATTTCCGCCATCAGGAACAGGATCGACGTACCTCCGTAACTGATAAATGGAAGTGTAACACCCGTATTTGGTATTGTGTTGGTCACAACCGCTATATTCAAAATCACCTGGATCGCAATATGGGCGAAAATGCCACTGGCAACCAATGCTCCGTACATATCCGGTGCATTCTGTGCAATAAACATCAACCGGTACAATAACAGTCCAAAAAGCACCAGTACAATAATCACACCACACACTCCCAATTCTTCACAGATAACCGAAAGGATCATATCGTTCTGTACCTCCGGAATGATCATCTTCTGCGCGCTGTTACCAAGTCCTTTCCCGAAAAATCCGCCAGAACCGATCGCATACAAACCCTGCAGCGTCTGATAACCAGAGCCTGACGCATACTGTTCCGGCTGCAGCCATACCAGTACACGACGCAAACGGAAGCTTCCACTGGAACCGGCATCCTGAATCATACGGTTCAACACCGCTACAACAATTATCGCTGCCGTAAGTCCACTACCCGCAAGCACCATAAACGGCTTTGTCTTCGGATGAACTACAAACAAAAGACACACCGTAATCCCTGCTACGATTATCGCAGAACTCAAATTACTGGTCAGAAAATACACACCCGCCGCTGCTCCAAAGCCCCAGATAATCACTTTTACAATTCCGTCCTTTTTATGTGCCCGATTTCCAAGCTGGCACAAAATAATCGGGATTAACAGAATCACTGCCAGCTTCACAATCTCTGCCGGCTGAAGCTGCTGGTTCATCGGCAGACGAATCCAACGCTTCGCACCATTTACCTCTTTTCCAAGAGGTGTCAATCTCACAAGAAATAACAGAACAATCGAAAACCAGTAAAGCTTTTCTGCATATTTCGCATAAATATGATAATCAATCTGTGAAATCCAATACATTGCAAAAAATCCCATGCCACAGAAAAGCACCTGCCTTTTCAGAAAATACATACTGTCACTATATTTTACCAGAGCACTATATGAACTGCTGCTGTACAGCATGATCAGTCCAAAGCACACCAGAAACACCAAAACTGCCAACATACTGTAATCAAAATACCTCACCGCAGGTCTTCTCTTTTTTGCAGGTGCAGGTCTGGCAGACGTCCGTTTCTTTCTTCTCCTGGCTTCGGACATATGTCTGATTTCTCCCATAAATATCTACACTCTCCTATCCATACGTGTCCTGCAAGCACAGACTCACGCTATACTAACTCCATATTATAACGATATCAAACCTCAAATACAACCGTTTCATTCACGTTTTAATTGTTATCAAGCAATATTTTAGGGGGAATCAGCATGCCGATTCCCCCTATTTTAATATAAAAAGATGTTGGGGCCAAAAGCCCCAACTATGATGCCTACGGATTGTTCCGTGCTTTGCACTCCCACAATCCTCCCAATTAATCACAGCATTTTCCAGAGCGTCTGTTATCGAATTCCGGATTGAATGCGTAGAAATTCTTGCTGTCAAGACGATCCTGTACGATTCTGAGACTTTCACCAAATCTCTGGTAATGCACAATTTCACGTTCCCGAAGGAATCGGATCGGATCAGCAACTTCCGGATCCTTTACCAAACGGAGGATATTGTCATAGGTCGTGCGGGCTTTCTGCTCGGCTGCCATATCCTCGTGCAAATCGGTAATTGGATCACCTTTGGACTGGAATGTTGTGGCACTCCATGGCACACCACCGGCCGACTGTGGCCACAGAGCAAGCGTGTGATCCACATAGTATTTGTCGAAACCGGATTCCTTCAACTGTTCGACTGTAAGATTACGGGTGAGCTGATAGACAATGGCGCAGATCATTTCCATATGGGCAAGTTCTTCCGTTCCAATATCTGTGAGTATTCCTGTCACTTCTTTATATGGCATGGTATATCTCTGTGACAGATAACGCATAGATGCACTAAGCTCGCCATCAGGTCCACCAAACTGACTAATAATCACTTGTGCCATCTGTGGATTAGTCTGGCTGATTCTTACCGGATATTGCAGTCGTTTCTCATAATTCCACATATACTAGCATCCCCCTTCCTGCCACGGCCATGGCTCATCAATCCAGTTCCAGTTTTCACAGGAGTCTGTGCGCACAGTGTCGATGGTGAGCGGACTGTAGTATTTGGCATATTCGCGCAGAGCACATTTGCGCATTTCCTGATATTTTTCAAAATATTCCATGGCATCCTTGTCGCAGGGATGGGTATCCAGAAATAACTTTACATCGTCTACAGCGAAACTGGCGGCGTTGATTCGATTCATCAACTCCTGTCTGCAAGGCTTATTGTCATTCATCTACGGACACCTCCTGTTCCACAGAATGGTTTGTTTAAGTCTTCGAAAATAGTTCCACAGCAGAGACCTTTCTCTACATCCAAGACATTTCGCCACATCTGCCAAGGGACATAAGCCATGGCAACTGCCATATCGCCCAAAGTATCGTAGCGACCCTTTACTGCACAGGACATTTCTCCGGCAGTATCGCAATCGCAGTAAGGGACTTCGCAGGATTCCCGCTGGGGGCGGACATTTGACTGCTGTTGATTACATCCGTTCATGCTGGATGAACATCCACAGTAACTACGCCTGTTTGATTCCGGTGTATGATAACGGTAATTCGGCATTTTCATTTACTCCTTTCAGAATATTTACAGTATCATACTATGGGAAATTCGAATGAAAGGTGAATGAAAGTCTCTGTTATATCTAAAACAACAGGTCTGGCACACGCCAGACCTGTTGTCAGTATCATCATTATACTAATGGATATTTTTCTGTAAGTTCTTTTACGATGGATCTTGCCATTCCAATCTTCTCCGGCTCTTTCACAACCAGAGCAATCGCCTCTGCAATCCTATCCATATCTTCTTCTACCATTCCTCTGGATGTTACTGCCGGTGTTCCCAGACGCACACCGCTGGTTACAAATGGTGATCTTGGATCATTTGGAACGGTGTTCTTGTTACATGTAATATGCGCCTCGTCCAAAAGCTTCTCCAGTTCTTTACCGGTAAGCT
The DNA here is from genome assembly GCF_025567415.1 of Dorea ammoniilytica. NCBI lineage: Bacteria > Bacillati > Bacillota > Clostridia > Lachnospirales > Lachnospiraceae > Dorea > Dorea ammoniilytica. The sequence continues at coordinate 48,104 of NZ_JAOQJV010000009.1, read as the reverse complement.
CCAGACCTCTCAGATCTACCAACATCAGATGGTTATCTGTACCACCGGATACGATCTTCACGCCTCTGTCCATCAGACCTTTGCTGAGTGCTTTTGCATTCTTCAAAATCTGCTCCTGATAAGTCTTGAATTCCGGCTGAAGTGCTTCTTTAAAGCATACCGCTTTTGCAGCGATCACATGTTCCAGAGGACCTCCCTGAATACCTGGAAATACTGCTTTATTGAAGTTGAACTTCTTAGCAGCTTCTTCATTGCACAGGATCATACCGCCTCTTGGTCCACGCAGTGTCTTGTGTGTTGTAGTTGTTACTACATCAGCGTACGGAATCGGACTCGGATGCAGTCCTGTTGCTACCAGACCTGCAATGTGTGCAATATCTGCCATCAGATATGCTCCTACCTCATCAGCAATCTCACGGAATTTCTTGAAATCAATCGTTCTGGCATAAGCGCTTGCTCCCGCAATAATCATCTTCGGCTTCTCAGCCAGTGCGATCTCCCGCACATTATCATAATCGATAAAGCCTTCATCATTGACTCCATAAGATACGATGTCAAAATATTTACCGGAAATATTCACCGGTGAACCGTGGCTCAAATGTCCACCCTGATCCAGATTCATACTCAGGACTTTGTCTCCCGGCTCCAGCATTGCAAAAAATACCGCCAGATTAGCCTGTGCTCCGGAATGTGGCTGTACATTGGCATAATCACAGCCAAACAGCTCCTTTGCACGTTCGATTGCCAGATTTTCTACTACATCGACGCACTGGCATCCACCGTAATAGCGCTTTCCCGGATACCCTTCTGCATACTTGTTGGTCAACGGGCTTCCCATTGCTGCCATAACAGCCTTGCTCACCCAGTTCTCAGAAGCAATCAGTTCAATATGTGAATTCTGTCTGCTCATCTCACTCTCGATTGCTTCTGCAATCTCATTGTCAACCTCTCTTACCTCGTCAAATGAATACATGCTTTCTCTCCTTTGTTTAGTTTTATTTATTTGGAACGTTCACCAAGAGTGACCGTTACCGTCTTCTCTTCGTATTTTGTACCGCTCTTGTTCGGGACTTCAATGACTACTTCCACTTTGTCACCAGCTTTGAAATACTGCATCTGTGACTGCAATGTGGACATGCTGTCAATAGTAATTCCGTCAAATTTGGTAATAATACACTCTGCTGTAATACCAGCTTTATCTGCTGCGCTTCCATCCTCTACGGATCTTACAAATACACCGGTCGGGATTGAATACATCTCCGCTTTCTCAGAAGTAACGTCATATCCTTCGATACCAAGGAATCCCTGCTCGCTTTCGTCCACTTTCGTACGCGTCTCGCGGTTCATCAGATTCTCAATCACAGATGTAGCATCCGAAATAGGAATTGCATAACCCATTCCCTCGACTGCATTGGCATTTACCTTTGCTGTATTGATGCCAATCAACTCACCGTTGGCATTCAGAAGTGCACCACCACTGTTACCAGGGTTGATTGCTGCATCTGTCTGGATCAGTTTGCTGTCAAAACCTTCCATGTCAAGATTTCTGTCCAGTGCAGATACGATACCGGTTGTAACTGACTGTCCATAACCAAGAGCATTACCGATTGCGATTACCGGCTCACCCACCTGCAATTGATCAGAATCACCTAATGTGATGATTGAAATTGCATTCATGGTATCATCATCAATGGAATCCAATGGAACTGCAACAACTGCCAGATCTTTGCTGGAATCTGTACCTTTGATGCTTGCTTCTACTGAAGTTTCATTTGCAAAGGATACAGTCAACGTCTCAGCGCCTTCCACCACATGATTATTGGTAACGATCAGCAGCTCACTGTCATTTTTACCGATAATAATACCAGAGCCACAGCTTGTGCTCTCCTGCTGCTGTGTGCCTCCAAAGTAACTCTGTACTTCCTGTACACTCATATTCGTGATAGCTACTACTGATGGCATTGCACTATTTACAATATCAGACACATCCGAAGTCACTGTACTGGATGACTGGCTCAACTTCAATGTGGATGAACTGTCAGAGTTCTTGGAAGTTGTAGCCTTACTGTTGGATGTCTGTTGTGTGGTATTCGTACCGAAATACTTACCTGCCACCGCATTCACTCCCATAAAGGTACAGCTTGCGATCACACCAAATGCAACTGCCGATCCTGCCAGCTTCGCCCATCTTGGACACTTATGGTGCTTCTTTGGCGGCTGACCGTTCATCCCCGGCTGCCCGCCATTCATTCCCTGCGGCTGTTCATCAAATATGTTGTTCTTATCCTCTTTATTCGGATCATAATAATTATACTGGTTATCCATATCTAAGTCTCCTTCCTTAACCGTAATCTACTATCAGACCACGGATACCTTATCTTTTCTATATCTGTAAGTCTAGTCGTAAATTGTGTTGAAAGTGTGACCAAATCATCAAAAAATGTTGAAAACCAGTTCTAACGCAGCCTCTATCACCTTATCCATATCATAATACCGATATGCGCCCAGTCGTCCACCGAAGATCACCTTATCTTCCTGCGCTGCCAGTTCCTGATAACGGGCATACAATGCTCCGTTTTTCTCATCATTTACCGGATAATACGGTTCATCTCCCACTTTCCACTCGGAAGAATACTCTCTGGAAATAACTGTTTTCTCCTGCTTACCAAATTCAAAGTGCTTATGCTCAATAATTCTGGTATACGGTACCTCGCGCTCTGTATAATTCACAACTGCATTGCCCTGATAGTTCTCACAGTCCAGTGTCTCTGTTTCAAAACGCACACTGCGGTATTCCAACGCTCCCAGTTTATAATCATAATACTCGTCAATCATACCTGTGTAAATAATTTTATCAGCCAGTGCTTCATATTCACCCCGATTTTTCAGGAAGTCCACACCTGTCCGCACATCTGAACCTTTCAGAAGCTTCTCCACAATCGCAGTATAGCCTCCGATCGGTATTCCCTGATAACGATCATTAAAATAATTATTATCATAAGTAAATCGAAGCGGAAGTCTGCGGATGATAAATGCCGGCAGTTCCTTACAGTCTCTGCCCCACTGCTTCTCTGTATATCCCTTTACGAGCTTCTCATACACATCTTTTCCTACCAGTGAAAGTGCCTGTTCTTCCAGATTGGACGGATCTGTAATATTCAGATCCGCAATCTGTGCAGCAATAATATCCTTCGCCTCCTGCGGTGTACGGATGTTCCACATCTTACTGAACGTGTTCATATTGAACGGAAGATTATACAGTTCATTCTTATACACTGCCACCGGTGAATTAATATAATTATTAAATTCAGCAAACTGATTCACATAGTCCCAGATCTGCTTATTGGAAGTGTGGAAAATATGTGCACCATAGCGGTGTACCTGAATTTTTTCCACTTCCTCTGTATAAATATTTCCTCCGATATGGTCTCGTCTGTCAATGACCAGACATTTTTTGCCACGTTCAGCAGCCTCGTGGGCAAACACTGCACCAAACAGTCCTGCGCCCACGATCAGATAATCATAATGCATAGTAACTCCTACTCTACTGTAACAGACTTCGCCAGATTTCTCGGCTTATCCACGTCACAACCTTTTCCAACTGCTACATAGTAACCGAAGAGCTGCAGCGGAATGATCGCAAGTGTATTGGTAAAGTACTTATTCGTCTTCGGAATGTACATTACATAGTCTGCGTTTCTCTCAACCTCTGTATTATCCACATTAGTCACTGCCATAACAAAGGCTCCACGGGTCTTAACCTCTTCCATGTTACTGATCATTTTCTTGTACAGATTCTCCTGTGTCAGGATGGCTGTTACCAATGTACCGTCCTCAACCAGAGAAATCGTACCATGCTTCAGTTCTCCTGCTGCATAAGCATCCGAATGTACATAAGAAATCTCTTTCATCTTCAGAGAACCTTCCATTGCGATCGCATAATCGATTCCACGACCGATATAGAAGATATCCTTTGCAGCCAGATAGCGGTTAGCGAATTTCTGAATATTCTTCTTATTATTCAGCAGCATCTCTACCTGTGCCGGCAGTTCTTTCATATCCTCAATCATATCAGCAAGTTCTGCGTCACTGATCTTTCCTCTTACATGAGCAAACTTCATTGCAAGCAGATATTCTGCAATCAACTGACAGCTGTATGCCTTGGTAGTTGCCACTGCAATCTCCGGACCTGCCCATGTATACATAACATTATCTGCCTCTCTGGCAATAGAGCTTCCTACTACATTGACAATACCAAGCACTTTACCACCCTTAGCATGCGCCTCACGGATTGCAGCCAGTGAATCTGCAGTCTCACCGGACTGGCTGATCACGATCAGTAACGTTCCGTCTTCAATGATCGGATCACGGTAACGGAATTCAGAAGCCGTATCCACTTCCACCGGAATTCTGGTCAGTCCTTCAAAAATATACTTGCCAGTCACACCTGCATGATAAGCAGAACCGCAGGCAACAATCATAATCTTCTTAACTGCACGAATCTCATCATCACTCATACCAAGTTCATCAATAACAACTTCATTGCCTTTGATTCTTGGTGAAAATGTATCCAGAATAGCCTTCGGCTGTTCATACATCTCCTTCAGCATGAAGTGCTCGTATCCACCCTTCTCAGCTGCATTCACATCCCAGTCAATGTGAGTGGTCTCTTTTTCAATCACTTCTTCATCAATATTGTAGAACTCCAGCTTATCCTCTGTCAGCTTTACAATCTCTTCATTCTGAATAAATACAACATCTCTGGTATATTTCAACACTGCCGGTACATCCGATGCAATGATACTTCCATCTTTGGTGTGTCCAACGATCAACGGGCTGTCCTTACGTACTGCATACATCTCTTCCGGGTGATCTGCGAAGATAATTCCAAGTGCATAAGAACCTTCCATACGGTGCATAACCTTCGTGATTGCCTCCAGCGGATCTCTGTCGTAATAATAATCCAGAAGATGTGCAATGACCTCTGTATCTGTCTCTGATACAAACTCATATCCTTTGCTTTCCAGACGATGTTTTAACTTCAGATAGTTCTCAATAATACCATTGTGTACCACTACGATACTCTGATCTTTATTAAAATGCGGATGAGCATTGATATCAGACGGTGCGCCATGCGTTGCCCAACGGGTATGACCGATTCCAAGCTTACCCGGAAGCAGCTCGCCTCCATGAGTCAGTTCATTCAGCACTTTCAGCCGTCCCATTGCTTTTTTCATATTGATTTTCTTTCCGTCATAAACTGCAATACCGGCAGAGTCATATCCTCTGTACTCCAGCTTCTCCAGTCCCTCAAGCAGGATTGGTGCTGCCTGACTCTCTCCTACATAACCTACAATTCCACACATAATGAATGTTCTCCTTTCAAGTTTTATACTCCCTGTTGGTTCATTATATACACAAAAGGAGGATACAATATTCCGCATCCTCCTTTGATGTTTTAATCAAGATCGATCAGATCCATTTTGAATGTATCATCTGCTTCTGAGTGACCTACTCTTCTCTGATTACTTTTCGGTCTTGCTGAAGTCTGTGCAGTTCTTCGTGGCGCACTCTTCTTTACACGCACACGTGCATTCAGAATTTCATCCAGATCATCGATATCACTGTCATCCTCATAGTCGGAAGGATTGTATTCTTTGAATGGCTCCTCTTCATACTCATCGTATTCGTCATAGTCATCCTCGTCCTCATACATCTCATCTTCATCATCGTCATCCAGATCATATTCATCATCTTCGTCATCAAAATCATAGAAATCATCTTCCGACTTCTTTTTAGATTTCTTGGACTTCTTCGCTTCTTTTTCCGCTTTCTTTCTTGCCTTTTTCTCTTTCTTGCTCTCTTTTACCGGTTCCGGCTCGTCATCAATATCATATTCTTCGTACAGATCATCAAGTTCCAGATTGCGATGGCGTAGCTTGATTGCAAGAATGATCAGGATAATCAGCATCACAAGGAAGATTCCCCATGCGACCAGAATTACCTTATCCAGATTTGTGCGCAGTTTATTCAGAAGACCACCAAGCTTTGTTGTGTCTTCTTCTTTATCTTTCGTCTCCGGTGTGTATCTCTGATAGGTTTCATCTACCGTATCATACTGGTAGAAGCCTTCTTCTCCATCACTGTTCACTGCATATACCACATAATAAGAACTGTCATCCGTATTCTGCCATGCTGGAAACTCTTTTCCCTCTACCGTCATCGTCGTCTTCTGCAATGTATCCGGCAGATCTTTGGTCTTATCCTCGGACAACAGGACAATGTAACGGTCACTGGAAATACTTACCTGTTCAAATGGAGAAAACTTATCTTTATCCGGATCATACAGCCAGAAATCTTCTTCCTCATTGGCATCCTTCAGATAAATAGCATACATCTTACCACTTTCCTGCTTGGTAGCCGCATAAGTATTACCATTATAAGGCATATCAGCCGTTACAAATCCATCTGGGATCAATACCTCCGGAATATCTGTAACAACAGAATAAGTCTCTCCGTCAATCTCAATATCCCCACCATTACCAGATGACTCTGTAGTCTCTTCATCATCTGTGATCAGAGACGGATCCCCTTCTCCGATTGTAACGGTCGAGCTACCCTCTACAACTGTCACATCGTCTCCTGAAGACGCACTGGCTGTTACTTTGGAAATATTTACTGTCGTAGTCCCCTCAGATAATGCCTGAAACTTCAATGTCCAGCTCATCTCTGTATTACCGCTTCCAGATCCTTCCAGTTCAATCTGTCCATTAGATGCTGTCGCATTCTCTCCACTGATAAACTTTAATGCTGTTGTATCATATGTCAGTGTTGCACTGGCTTCGCTCAGACTTTCATCCGCACTCAGCTTTGCAGTAATCTCAACCGTTGCACCTACTGTTGTAGACGGATCAGAAAATCTCAGCTGACCACTGGCTGCCGATGATACTATACCACACATCATAAATGTCATAGCTGTACAAAGCATCAGTGCAGCTAATTTTTTCAGTTTCTTCATAACTTACTTTATCCTTTCCCGTATCTCACACGACTTATTAATCATAGTCTTCCCCAGAATAATCTCCGTCAGATCCTCCGCCGTAGTCTCCGTAATCACTTCCGCCGCCTGAATCGCCTGTTCCTGATCCGCTGCCTGTACCACTTGAACTGCCCGAATTATTATAACTATTATTATAGCTGTTGTTATAGTTACTATTCGAGCTGCCAGAATTACTATAATCATTGGATGTTCCAGAACCGGATCCATAATCATCATCACTCTCAATCACAGAATCACTGGTTGCCTTATGTGTGCATTTCTCACGAATGCCATCTTCTATATCTGTAATATTCGAAGAAATGGTATAACCATCATCCCCGAACAGGAACTTATGTACATCCTCCACATTCGAAGTCAGCGTCTCCGGAATTACCACACTTCCAACAACATCCAACATATCAAATGAGTTGTTATCCGGGAATCCCATGCTGTCCCCCAGTTTATACTTTGCAATATCCTTAGCATACGCGATCATCTCTGCAATCGTGAAATTCGTAGATACCTGTGGGAATACTTTGTCAATAATCTTATTCAAGGTACTGAAGCTTGCACTCTGCGCTTTCTCAGCGATCAATTCCAGTACATGACGCTGTCTGGAGGTACGCTCAAAATCGCCTCCTCCTGTATATCGAATACGACTGTAAGACACTGCCTGCACTCCATTCAAATGATAAGTACCTGCAACTTCCGGTTCAATCTTTGTGTAATCCGCACCCGTAACTTTAGATGTCTCTACACAATAGTTATTCATATGCACTACTTCCGCATCTGTCAGTGTAATATCAAGACCACCCAATGCATCGATTACATCAACAAGCGCATTAAAATTCACCGCAACATACTTTGAAATATCCATATCCATATTACGGTTGATCAACGAAATAGCACCTTCCGGTCCGCCAAATGCATAGGCTGCATTTGCCTTATTATAACTGCCATCATCCAGTTCCAGTAACGTATCACGGTATACTGAAACCAGTTTCACCTCTCCGGTCGCCTTATTCAGGCTGGCAATCATCATTGTATCACTCCGATTGCCCTTGCCAAGATCTCCTTCTCTGGAATCCAAGCCAAACAATGCAACATTCAGATAGCCAGTCTCCTGTTCTTCACTGGTCTCCGCTATATTCAACTTATCTGTATCAAGTTCCGTTGTCTCTATCTTCGTCATCTTACTGGCTACAAGTACAACACCCGTCGCTGCAACTGCTGCAAATGTACCACCAAGAATCACACCCAGCTTCTTCCCGATTGACCAGGAAGCCAAGCCATGTCTTCTCCGTCTGTGTGATCTTCTCGCCATCGTAACATCCTTTCTTTTGTAACAATTTGTTAACAAACGTAATAACTCGCCTTACATATTACCCCATTTACAGTAAAATTTCAATGATTTTCCGGTAGTTTTTGAGATTCCTCGCCTGATAACAGCCGTTTCATCCAACTGTTCATGCTGTATTTTCTGTACAATTCTTCTGGAAGCTCCTCATAAGAATTCTCGAAAAAAGCTTTCCGTTCTTCTATTGTCCCCGGATACACCAGAATGTTACTTGCTCTGTAAAAATCATAATTCACAATATCGACATTCGTCGTAATCAATTTCCGCTTCGCCCCCATACATTCAAAGCAACGAAGTGTGAGTCCAGTCTGTCCTCCCTGCGGAGCATCCAGAATGCAGGTAGATACTTCCATCCCCTTCATGATATCCGCACCGGACAGCTTAACTTTCTGAAAGTCTCGATATCTCGCATGCCGGTATTCCTTCGCCGTCACTTTATGATATACATATTTCAAGACCGACGGAATATAATGATATATAAACTGCCTTGGCAGTTCCGGTTTCAAATCTTCCGCCATCCGATTGATTTCCAGATATTTCTTAGGATGTGCGGTTCCTACATAGAAGCAGTCATACCTTGGCATCGGCCGCTCTTTTTTTCCGATTTTTTCATAAATTTTTGTGTAAAACGTCGGCATAAACCGATAGGTCGAATTCCGTTCTGCATCTGCCTTTTCAAATGTATAGATCCTGTCAAAATATGGATGTATACTCTTACAATATGGGAGATTCACTTCTGAATCCCACTGGTACAAAATAAATTCTGCCTGTCTTTGTAATCTCCGCATCTCACAAAACATATCTGAAGTGAACGCACAAGTCATGCCAGCTACTAAAAGAACCTTGTCATATTGCTCTTTTTCAACCAGCGGCAGTGCTTTTTCGTTGTAATATCTTTTTGCTGATCCACTGATCAGCTTTTTATTAATCCTGCCAAGTGCTTTGGATATGTTGGAATTGCTCGGTGCATCGCACAGATAATCCACATGATATCCCAGTTCTTCTGCCTCCAGTATCATATCCTTATAATATCCAAAAAATACCGGAGCAATCAACAGTAGTCTCTTCATAATTATCCTATTCCTCTTCACCCATATCAGAAAACCTGCGAATCACATTCACCCATAATTCCCATTGAATCCCGAGGCATTGTCGCCAGTCCGCTTTTTCTGTATGTACTTTATATTTCTTATCACACATCCGAACACCCTCTGCCAGACCTTTCAGATATGTAACTCCTAATCCCTTCTTTATAAAAAAGGCAGTCTTAACTCCAAATCCTGCTGCCAGGAACGGCAGGTTTAATATAATCTGCCATGTTGGCATATTTTTGTAAATCAGATAAATATTGTTCTTAGACGAATACTGTACTTTAAATTCATTATATCTGGAACCGCTGGATGCACTTCCCACATGAACGACCTCAGCCTTTGGCTCATATACATTCACATATCCATATAATCTTGCACGATATCCGATATCAATATCCTCCAGATATGCAAAATGGCGTTCATCAAATAGTCCGATTTCGTCAAATACTTTTCTACGGTATATTGCTGCACCACCACATGCTGCAAATGTCTTCACACAGTAATTATACTTCTTTGCTGACTGATCTTTTCCTCTGGCAAATGCCCATCCAAGCGCATTATAATACGTACCCGCACTGTCAATTCTGGCTTCATCCTGATACTGAAGCATCTTCGCTTCTACTGAAAAGATCTTTTCGCTCCGTTCTATTCTGCGAAGAAGGGCTTCTACAAAGCCTTTTCTCACCAACGTATCATTATTCAGTAACAATACATATTCCGTATCCGAAGCTGTAATGCCTTCATTCACAGCCCCGCAGAATCCATAATTGCAATCCAGACGTATTATTCTAGTCTGTGGATACAACTTTATAGCTCTGTTCAAACTGTCATCCTTTGAGCCATTGTCCACTACAATTACTTTTATCTCTGTCCTGGTCTCTTCATACAAAGACGCAAGACACGGCACCAGATATTTTTCACCATTATAATTCGGTATTATTACCGTTACTTTACACATGCACTGCTCCTTATTCTCCATTATCCTCTGTACTATCTTCTGAATCATCAGGATAAATACCCGTCACATCCTTAATGTGATCACTGATCTCTTTCACAGTATCTGTCGGTGCATAATCCTCATCAGGGAACAGAAACTTATGAAGCTTGATTACATTTTCTTCTAATCCCTTCGGCACAACATAGGACCCCTGATACCCCGGTATCGAATCCGGTGTCTCATTATCCATTGGAAATCCTTCATTATCACCAATGGAATACTGCAGAAGACCGGTACTCATTTTCACAATCTCCCCCGATGTAAAACTGGTCGTAATCTCAGGAAAGACCGCATCGATAATTTTATTGATGGTACTTAAGTCTGCCTTTTTTGCTTTCTCTGCAATCTTTTCAATCACAAGGCGCTGTCTGGATGTCCTCTGAAAATCTCCACCTTCTGTATAACGAATACGACTGTAAGATACCGCCTGCACTCCATTCAAATGATAGGTTCCTGCCACTTCAGGCTCAATCTTCTTGTATTCTTTACCTGTAATTTCAGAAGTCTCTACACAATAGTTATTCATGTGTACCACTTCTTCATCCGTAAGATCCAGATCTATACCGCCCAGCAGATCTACTACATCTGCAACTGCCAGAAAATTCACACTGACATAATCCTGAATATCCAGATCCAGATTGCGGTTCAACATATTAACCGCAGCTTCTGCCCCACCAACGGCATATGCTGAATTAGCTTTATCATACGTATCATCTTCTGTATTCAGGAGCGTATCCCGATATACAGACACCAGCTTCACTTCTTTTGTGTCATTATTAATGCTTGCTATGATAATGCAGTCGCTGCGTGCATTACCTGTGTCCTCCGGTCGCCTGTCATCACCAAATATCGCCACATTCATATAACCGTCCTGGCTGATTCCATTATTTGTCAGATTCTTCAATGGATTCACATTCAGCTTATCTAATTTAAACATTCCATAGGCAATCACACCAAGAATGCATAATATCAATATCTCTGCTATCAGAAACACGATCCGTCTTCTGCGCTTCTTTCTTCTCTTCTGTCTGCGCATCTCCTGTTTTTTTCTTGCCAGTCTCCGGTCGTCTCTCTGTCCCATATCTCTGTCTCCCCTTCGATCAATATGCGTTTTTATTTACAAACCCCTTAAAAAATGTCATAATCAGTATCTTAAAGTCCAATCCTAATGTCCAGTTCTCTACATAATACAGATCACAATCAATTCTCTTACGAATGGATGTATCTCCCCTGTACCCATTCACCTGTGCCCATCCGGTCAGTCCCGGACGAACCTGGTGTTTTACCATATATCTCGGTATCTCTTCTTTGAACTGCTCTACAAACTGTGTCCGCTCCGGTCTTGGCCCAACCAGACTCATATCTCCCTTAAACACATTAAACAGCTGTGGAAGCTCGTCAATACTTGTTTTTCGGATGAATTTGCCAACCCTGGTCACTCGTGGATCGTTCTTGGTTGTCCATCCTTTCTTTTCTTCTTCCTCTGTCTGTACTACCATTGAGCGGAACTTGTACATCATAAACGGTTTATTCTTAAGTCCTACTCTCTCTTGTTTAAAAATCAGAGGTCCAGGTGAACTCACCTTAATTGCGATCATAGTTCCCAACATCACAGGCGAGAATAATATCAATGCTACTGTTGCGCCAAAGATATCCACCCCACGCTTCATGAATCGATTCAATGGATCATGAAGCGGAACCCGACGGATATTGATCACAGGAAGTCCCTGAATATCTTCCGTATAAGGCTTCGTCGGTATGACATTATTATAATCAGGAATAAATTTCGTATGCACTCCGGACTTCTCGCACATGCCTACAATCCGTTCCAGCTTGTGATATTCTGCCAGTCCAAGTGTGATCACAATCTCATCCAGGCGATTTTCCGGTAAGATAATGGATAAATTATCGATTCTTCCGATCACTTTATACCCCCGATACATGGTGCCTCTCGGCATATTGTCAGCCAAAATGCCTCGTACCGTATATCCCCATTCCGGATTCTGGATAATGCGATCAATATACTCTTCTGCTGCACGGCTGTAACCGATCAACAGGATCTGCTTCTGATTCAATCCATTCTTCCGAATCTTCCGCAGAAATATCCGAATAACATTACGCATCAGTACATCCAGAAAGATATTAATACATAAGAACACAAACAGCATCTTTCTGGAATAATCGGTCTGATGGCGCAGATACAGGATCATAATAAAACATGCGATACCTGTTACATTGGCCTGTACTACATGCCAGGCTTCCAGTCTTCTTCCCTGCACACGTTTCGGAGTATATAGCTGAAATGCATAATATAAGATCAGATATCCCGGCACCACAAAAATGAGTGCACGCATATATGCCTGCAATGACAGATACCAGGCATCTAATGCAAAAAAGCCGGAGCGGAATCTAAAAAACCAGGCAAGCATATATGCTATCACCATTACAACCGCATCCAGCACTACGTGAATTCTATTTAATAATTGCTGATTATTCTTAATCAAGGGGTCACCAACTTCCATTATTTCTCATTCCTCATAATACTATATTTTCACATAAAGAGCAAGCCACAGCGTTTTTCTTAACTGATACTTAAGAAAAACGCTGTGGCTTTTATCATTTTGATTATTCTTTTTGATTATTGCGAAGACTGTAATCCCATTTGGTCAATGTCAGATTCGGATTGTACATTGGATCGCCCTTCTTCAGAAGTTCCAGCCAATGACTCCGCATATATTCAATCTCATTCTGGAACCTGCGTATCTTTTCTTTGGAATCTTCCGTTCCTCTGGATTTGGATTCAAAATGGTATAATTCCACATTTGGGTCATATACCACAAGATATCCCTTATCTCTTGCCCGCAGGCAGAAGTCTACATCATTAAACGCAACCTTCAGCTCTTCTTCCAAGCCGCCAAGCTCCTCATACACAGATCGCTTCACCATCATACACGCCGCAGTCACTGCGCTCAAATCCTGCTGGATGGCTGCTTTGTGGAGATATCCGGTAAACATCCTTGGCATTCCCACAAACAATGCTCCAGCCACGCCTCCGATACCAATCACAATACCGGCATGCTGGATCGTATCATCCGGATAATACAGCCTTGCGCCTACTATCCCCACATCTTTACGCTGACAATTGGCTGTAAGTTCTTCTAACCAGTCTGTCGTAATCACTTCTACATCGTTATTCAGCAGAAGCAGATAGTCACCCCTGGCATGTTTTACGCCAAAATTATTAATTGCAGAATAATTAAATTCGTCCGGCCAATACACGATGCGAATTGTATCCGACTCAATCTTCTTATAATATGCAAAGGTTGCATCCTCTGTACTGTTGTTCTCCACAATGATAATCTCATAATTCTTATAAGAAGACTTCTCAATAGATTCCAGACACTTATCCAGTGATTCCACCTGATCCTTGTTCGGGATGATGATCGAAATCAATGGACTGCCCTGCACCTGATATTTTACCCGGTAAAATCCCAGATCTTTCTCGTGGCTCACTTTGCCAATTTCACCACACCGTTTCAGATGATCTTCGATTGCTCTCTTTCCGGCATCAAATGCATACATCTTGCTTGCCGGATTGTCAGCTGTTGATGCTTTGTGTACTCGCCAGTGATACAAGATTCTTGGAATATGAGCAATTCCCTTTGCCCGTTCCGTACACTTAAGAATCAGATCATAATCCTGTGCCCCATTATATTCACCATCTTCTCCGCCAACTTCTTCTACCAGCATACGATCTGCCACAAAGAAATGGGTAATATAATTGTTAGACCGAAGCAGATCCTTATTATAATCCGGCTTCATATGCGGCTGAAAATGTTCTGACAGATCCATAGTCACCTTATCCTCATCCGAATACAATACCTGCGGTCTGTCATTTTCATTAATTGCCTTTACTACTTCATACAGTGCATCCGGTGTCAACAGATCATCGTGATCCAGCAGTCCGATATAATCTCCTGTTGCAACTGCCAGTACTGCATTCGTGTTCTGTGCAATTCCTTCATTTTCCGGAACATCCTTTACCTTAATCCGTGTGTCCTTTGTAGAAGAAATACGTAAAATCTCCGCCACCGTTTCATTAGTCGGATTGGCATTAGCAATGCACAGTTCCCAATTGCCATATGTCTGCTTTCTCACCGACTGGATCATCTGCTTCAGAAATTCTTCCGGTGTATTGTATACGGGCACAAGAATACTGATCAGTGGTTCGTACTCAAACTCTGTCTCACGCTGCCTCTGCAATTCTTCCATCGTCGGCTTATGATTCTTATACCATTCTTCATAATCCACATCATCTGCCTGAAAGCGTTCCGTTAATCGAATCCAGAACTCCTTCGGTCCAAAATGCTTCATATAAAGCAAGCCTTTTTTTATGTTATATGGTGATAATCTTTTTACGATTTTCAACCAGTCTATCTTATACGTATCCATGCTACTCTCCTGCTACTTCTTTCTTAAACACAAAAAGTCTCTGTCCCAGATAATTAATCACTACAAACAGTACCATTCCTACCAGCATCGCGCCATTATCCTGAATCTTGACAGACTGTCCAGACAGGAGCATGCGCACCAGCGGTTTGGCAATGCCATATGCTATAGCATAACATATACTAATATTAATCACAAACCGAAATACCACCTGCCACGAGCGTTCTTTATTCTGAAACGTGAAATTCTTATTCAGGAAATAACTTAAAATACTTCCAAAAATATAATTGCTTGCAGAAGATACCCAGTAACTCAGATGGAACACATTATAAAACAGGAACATAATTGCAGTACCAAATATAGTATTTGCAACTCCTACCATTGCAAATCTGATAAAAGTACTATCTATTTTCTTCATTCTCTGCACCTTAGAACTTAAAAGTATCCTTTAATACTGCCCATTTCTGGTCTTTATCACTCAGATTCAATGCTGTTCCGTCTGCAAGATGATATCCTTCTGCTGACGGAGTTCCGTTGTATTCACCCTGAAGTTCCGGCCATGTAATGCCAATCTCCGGATCATTCCACGCAAGTCCACCTTCATCACCCGGATGATAAAAGTCTGTACACTTATAGCAGAATTCAGCGATATCGCTCAACACAAGGAAGCCATGTGCAAATCCTTCCGGAATATAGAACTGCTTCTTGTTCTCTTCTGTCAGCTCTACGCCAAACCATTTGCCATATGTCTCACTTCCGCTTCTCAAATCTACTGCCACATCAAATACAGAACCTTTTACTACTCTCACAAGTTTGCCTTGCGGAAATTCTTTCTGGAAATGAAGACCACGCAACACACCTTTCACCGAACATGACTGGTTGTCCTGTACGAACACCATATTCAATCCGGCTTCTTCCATATCTCTCTGATTGTAAGTCTCCATGAAATATCCTCTGGCATCTCCGTGAACTGCCGGTTCGATTACGCACAGTCCTTCAATACCGCCTGCATTCTTCTCTACTTTAATCTGTCCCATTTTATCTTCCTCCAGTTATATACACCAAATCTGCCCGGTTGATTATACCAGGCAGATTCTATTGTTTACTTATTAAAATTAAAACTCGATTTCTTTCAGATATCTGGATAATGCATCCTGCCATGTCGGCAATGGTTCAAATCCATTCTCTACCAGTTTGCTCTTATCCAGACGGCTGTTGAATGGTCTTGCAGCCTTTGATACGCCATACTCTTCTGTCGTTACCGGCGCAACGCTCAAACGATCCTCTGAATATTCTTCATGACCCAGAGCAACTGCCTGACGGAAAATCTCCTTAGTGAAATCATACCAGCTGATATAGCCGCCTTCGTTAGTTGCATGATAATATCCATACTTTTCCGTCTCTATCATATCTACCAGAAGACGTGCAAGATCGAATGTATACGTCGGTGTACCAATCTGGTCATTTACAACTGTAAGTTTATCGTGTGTCTTACCGACATTCAGCATCGTCTTAATAAAGTTCTTGCCATTCTTGCCAAATACCCATGCGATACGTACGATAAAATATTTGTCCAGATTACCGGATACAGCAAGCTCTCCATCCAGCTTTGTCTGCCCATATACATTCAGAGGTGCGTAATCCTTACAATCTGGCTCCCATGGCTCTGTGCCCTGTCCATCAAACACATAATCCGTACTGATATATACCATCTTGCAATTCAGTTCTTTACACATCTTTGCGATATTTTCGGTACCACCTGCATTAATCGCATGTACGATCGCCTGTTTATCTTCATCCTCTGCATTATCTACTGCTGTCCATGCTGCACAATGCACCATAACATCCGGATTCACTTCGCGCATTACCTTTTCTACAGATGCAGCATCTGTAATATCCATCGGAACATATGGCATTGTGGTTACCGGAGTTCCGTCCTGAATACCGCTGTATTCTTCCTTGATGTCTGAACCTACACCTTCATAGCCGCGCTGTGCCAACTCGTTCATCACATCATGTCCAAGCTGTCCGCCTACTCCTGTTACTAATACTTTCATTTATTTAACCTCCTGACGGTGTGCATACATTTTCTCATAATAATTCTGGTATTCACCTGAGATAATAGTTTCCCACCACTCTTTGTTATCCAGGTACCACTGAATGGTCTTCTTGATTCCATCTTTAAACATGGTCTCTGGAAGCCATCCAAGTTCATTGTGAATCTTGGTAGGGTCGATTGCATAACGCATATCGTGTCCCTTACGATCCTCTACATATGTGATCAGGCTTTCCGGTTTGCCAAGTTCTTTGCAGATAATCTTTACGATATCAATATTCTTCATTTCGTTGTGACCACCGATGTTGTATACCTCGCCAACACGTCCGTTATGAATAATCAGATCGATTGCTTTACAATGATCCTCTACATACAGCCAGTCACGGACATTTTCACCTTTTCCGTATACCGGAAGTGGTTTGTCATTCAATGCATTCGCAATCATCAGCGGAATCAGCTTCTCTGGGAAATGATATGGTCCGTAGTTATTTGAGCATCTGCTGACAGTCACAGGCAGACCATATGTTCTGTGGTATGCAAGTACCAGAAGGTCTGCACCGGCCTTGGATGAGCTGTACGGGCTGCTGGTGTGGATTGGTGTCTCCTCTGTAAAGAACAGATCTGGTCTGTCTAACGGAAGATCTCCGTATACTTCATCCGTAGATACCTGATGATAACGCTTGATACCGTATTTTCTGCAGGCATCCATCAGCACTGCTGTACCCTTGATATTGGTATCCAGGAATACTTCCGGATTCTCGATAGAACGGTCTACGTGACTTTCTGCTGCGAAGTTCACTACCATATCCGGCTTCTCTTCCTCAAATAGTTTGTATACAGCTTCACGATCTGTAATGCTTGCCTTTACAAAACGGAAATTCGGGTTATCCATTACAGGCTCCAGTGTAGACAGATTACCTGCGTATGTCAGGCAGTCCAGGCATACGATTCTGTAATCCGGGTACTTATTCAGCATGTGAAATACAAAGTTACTTCCAATAAATCCGGCTCCTCCGGTCACAATAATATTCATAATACTAATTCTCCTTCTGTTGTTATATTATTATTTGCTCACAGAATCTCCCATGCAAGCATGACGCATCAGCTTTACATGTGAGTAAGGGTTCTGGGCAATCACTCGTTTAGTACAGGTTTTCCTGATACTTACCATCTAATACATCTTTCAGATACTGACCATACTGATTCTTCTTCAGTACTTCATATACCTTCAGCACTTCTTCTTTGGAAATCCATCCATTCAGATAACCAATCTCTTCCAGACACGCGATCTTACGGTGCTGATGTGTCTCTACTGTCTTTACAAAGTTTGTAGCATCTACCAGACTCTCATGTGTACCGGTATCCAACCATGTGAATCCCTGTCCGAGAAGTTCTACATTCAGATTGCCTTCCTCCAGATAAATACGGTTCAGGTCGGTAATCTCCAACTCTCCTCTGGCACTTGGTTTCAGATTCTTCGCATACTCTACAACCTTATTATCATAGAAGTACAGACCCGTTACACAATAATTGCTCTTCGGATGCTCTGGCTTCTCTTCAATAGAAACAGCCTTGCCATTCTGATCGAACTCTACGATACCGAATCTCTCCGGATCATCTACGTAATATCCAAATACGGTAGCGCCCTTACCTGACTCTGCATTCTCCACAGCTGTCGTCAGACGTTTCTTCATACCATGTCCTGCAAAAATATTATCTCCCAATACCATCGCAACGGTATCATCACCAATGAATTCTTCTCCAATGATGAATGCCTGAGCCAGTCCATCCGGGCTTGGCTGTACTGCATAAGACAGCTTCACGCCAAACTGATGTCCGTTTCCCAGCAGTTCTTTGAATCTCGGTGTATCCTGTGGTGTAGAAATAATTAAAATATCACGGATACCTGCATTCATTAGCACAGACATCGGATAGTAAATCATCGGTTTGTCATAAATCGGTAATAACTGTTTGGATGTAACCATCGTCAGAGGATAAAGTCTTGTACCAGATCCTCCTGCCAAAATAATTCCTTTCATTTGAACCTCCTGCATATTACATGCTTCGATCGTGGGATACAAACATCCCGGTCTTTTGTCATCTTATGATTGCATTATAAAAGGTGACCTTAGGTCACCTTCAAGCCTTTTTAGAAAATATTAAGATTTATTTTTTAATCACGCACACAAATACTCCTGCATCTTTGGTTATCTGAAATCCATCTTTGGTTCTCTTCCGTACATAACTACGAAACTCACTGTACCGATCCGGCAGATACTGTCCCTGATTACCATGACAGGATAATACATATGCAATCAATGGTTCCGGCTCCGGAACAATCAGATAATCCTCGTACTGTCTCCACTCAATTTTATTAAAATATGGCTTCAGGATATCGAATCCATTTTCTTTTCCAAATCTTTCATACAGATGTTCTGCCGATAATATGATATGCTCATCGAACTTCTGCACCAACTGGCTTACCTCTTTCATATGACTGCTGCCATAAGCTCCGCACACAAATATTCCGCCCGGTTTTAATACCCGGCGTATTTCGCTGCAAGCCCGTCCGATATCTTCACAGTAAAACAACACATGATTCGCCGTCACAACATCGAACATATCATCCTCATACGGAATCTCACACGCATCCGCCGTCTGAAAATGAAACCGTTTATCTCTCACACCGATTTCTCGTCTGGCATCTCTGAGCATTCCTTCTGAAATATCTGTCAGATGCAATTCTATCTGCTTTGGAAGCTTCTCCTTATTTTCTTTCCATAGTTCACCATCACCGCAGCCAAGTTCCAGCACTTTCATATTAGACTTCAGATCTAACTGCTCATAGATCCACGGAAACCATCCCTGCGGGTTCTGTGAATAAAGACTATGAAGATTAATTCTCGCCGAAATATTCGATGCGTCCTGATACTGATTCTTCAGACTCTTTTCCATACCAGTCAGGTGGATCAAATTCAGCATATTGCTCCAGTCCACCGTTCGCTCTGTCTGTATTACATCCATTGTATCCTGAATCGCCTGCTCCACTAGCTGCATCTGTTCCAGCCTGTCTTTCACAAGTTTTAACTGAATCCCTAGTGAATTCAGAAGAAAATGATAATCCACATCGTCAATCGTCATCTCCTGGATATCATCCAGTGAAAATCCCAAATACTTGAGAAGTAGTATCTGCTGAAGTCTTGCGAAATCCTCTTCCGTATAAAATCTGGCTCCTGCTTCACTTACTAACGATGGCTTTAATATATTCTGTTTATCATAATATCGTATCGTCCGAAGCGTTACACCCGCCATGCGGGCAAACTCCCCGGAGGAATAATAGCCTGGTTTTTTCATCACTATTGTCTCCGCAGTATCAATTTACTTTAACAAATAAAGCAACTCCCTGTTTTCCACAACGGAAAACCGGGAAGCCTATTCAATACACTATAATTATTTAAATACTCTGCCCAGCCATCTGATAAACAGGAACACATAGATGATAAATACTGCAGTAACAACAAAAGTCTCAATATCAAACCGGTGTGTCACAGTCCGCAGTACCAGCACACCCTCGCCTTTTTCTCCTTTTACCGTAAGCGGTGCTTCTTTGTCCGCTCCCGGAACTGCATATACAATCACCTGTGCATCCTTTTCACACTTTTCGGTCGTCAGCTCAAATGTATATGTTTTACCTTTACATCCTGTAAGTTCATCAAATTTCAGGTTAAAGAACTTGCCTGCTTTAATTTTATCCAGCGATGCACTTCCAGATGCTACTGTTTTACCATCTTCATCTTTCAGCACATAGCTGATCTTCTTCCCCTTTGCCTGTCCGGATACCGACATTTTTACATTGATCCCATCCAGTTTATCTTCTTTGGAAGTAAATATCTGAGATACCATCTCGCCCTGTTCCAGTCCAAGTGATACATAATTACTGGTATCCGTTTCTCTGTCATAGATTGCATTATTCTTATCCACAACCGCATACAGACCTGTAAATACAATCAGAATAACAGCAAGAATTATCCAGCTTAATTTCTTCTTCATTTTCTACGCTCCTTGTATACTCTAATATGACGTTCTGTAGATTTCTGCAATTTCTTTACAGTCACCAAACATCCGTACATTACCCTTTTCAAGCCAGACTACTTTATTACACAATTCTTCTACCTGCTCAATACTATGAGATACAAAAAGTAAAGTAGTACCCTTATCCAGCATTTCCTGTATTCTCTTCTGACATTTTTCCTGAAAGCGGAAATCTCCAACTGATAAAACTTCATCACAGATCAGTATATCTGGAGTGCCGATTGTCGCAATTGCAAATGCAAGTCTTGAAACCATACCAGATGAAAAATTCTTAACCGGAACGTCTATAAAATCACGCAACTCCGAAAAATCTATAATTTCCTCATAATGAGCTTCCATCTCTTCATGAGAACGTCCCATTAAAGCTCCGTTAAGAAAAATATTCTCTCCTGCAGTAAGGTCAAAATCAAATCCGGCTCCTAACTCAATCAATGGTGCAACCTCACCACGTACCGCTACAGAACCCTTTGTCGGCTTCAGAACACCTGCAATGATCTTCAGCATCGTACTTTTACCACTTCCATTTAAGCCGATCAGTCCAAGTGCATCTCCTCGCTGGATATTAAAAGAGACATCCTTCAATGCCCAGAATTCATTTGTCGAAATCTGGCTTTTCAACGTTTTAATAAAATACTCTTTTAAGCTGTCAACTTTTTCAGATGCAAGTGCAAACCGCATAGACACCTGCTCTACGCTGATAATATCTGTATGATCCATTCTTCTCTTCTCCTATATATCCAGTATAAATGTATCCTGACGCTTATAAAATACATATAAACCAAGTACCATCACAACTGCAACTTCAACTGCTGCAAGCAGAATCGAAGAAATGCTCGGCAGCATATTATTAATCATCACATTTCTGAACATAGTCAGAATATTTGTAAGTGGATTCAATAATACAATTTTCTTCAGCCATTCCGGAAGAATCGACATCGGGTAAATAACCGGTGTCAAATACATCAAAGCAGTAACAAATACGGAATACAAATGCATGATATCACGGAATTTGACTGTGATCGCTGATAGGATAAGTCCCACTCCCAGTGAAAAGAACACAATAAAAAGCAATGGTATCGGTGCAAGCAGAACTGTATAATGTAATTCCACACGCATAGCAAGCATCACAAAGATCATCGCCGTAAATGATGCCAGCAGATTAATTGAACTCGAAAAAATTCGTGACAATACAAACATATACTTCGGAACATAAATCTTCTTGATCAATGGACCATTCATAACAATAGCTCCCATTGCATTCGTTGTCGCTTCATTGAAAAAGTTGAAAATCAACTGACCACTTAGCAGATACACTGGAAAGTATTCTACATCAAATTTAAACATATTCGAGAACACTATTGACAGCACCACCATCATAAACAGCGGATTTAAAATTGTCCAGAACACACCAAGAATCGACTTGCGGTATTTTGTTTTGATATCTCGCATGATCAATTCTTTTAACAGCGGACGGAACTTATTAAAATTTTGTATATATTTCGACACTATATTTCCTCCACGATAAGACATATTATACCTGATAAATACGAATCTATTTTATTATACAGAACTGACTATCTGCTGTCAACGAAAGCAAAAAATTACAGCGGTTTCCATGTTTTCTGAAAACCACCGCAATTTTTCTTTGCTTATCTTACATCAACAGCCAGGCTGAAGTCATTTTTCGCCAATGTTAAATTCGGACTATAATATGGATCTCCCGTTTCCAGTACCTCTTTCCAGCGTTCCTGAAACAGCGCGATCTCTAAATTGAACCGGCGCACTTTTTCATCTGTATCTTCCATTCCTCTGGATTTTGATTCATAATGTTTCAGTTCAGCGTACGGATCATAGACGATCAGATAACCGGCCTTCCGAATCGCAAGGCACAGATCCACATCATTAAACGCCACTGCATACTGCTCATCAAAGCCTCCTGCTTCTTCAAACACTCTGCGATCCACCATCATACACGCTGCCGTAACGGCACTGTAATCCTGGGTCAACATGATTCTGCCACAGTATCCCGGATCATCATGCTCATATCCTACAAATGCATGTCCTGCTACGCCGCCAAGCCCTACGATCACGCCGGCATGTTGAATCGTTCCATCTTCATAATACAGTCTTGCTCCAACCGCACCGACTTCCTTCCGCTGGCACTGTCCAAGCATTTCTTCAATACAGTCTGCGTTCACGATTTCCGTGTCATTATTCAGAAACAACAGGTAATCTCCGCCGGCATGCCTGACACCGGTATTATTGATTGCCGGATAATTGAACCCCTTTTCTTTCCAGTATACAACCTTTGCTCTCGGCATCTTCTCCGCAAGCTGTTCGTAATACGCAAATGTTTCTGCCTTTTCACTATTATTCTCCACAATAATATACTCGATATTATGGTAGGTATTTATTTCTTCCAGCGAACGCAGGCACTTATCCAGATCCTCTATGTGATCTTTGGTCGGTATGATAACCGAAACCAATGGTTTCTCTTTCACACTGTACTTCACACGAAAACAGCCTTTTGCTTCTGCCGGAAGTACCTCCGCACAGATTCCCAGCCGCTTTAGATGCGCTTCCAGCGCACGCTTCTCTGCATGGTATTTGTCTGCTTTATTTGTATCCGCAGTATTCCGCACATGATATAACACTTTCGGAATATGAACAATATGCTTCGGATCTGCGCATTCCGTACAGCGCAGTATATAATCATACTCCAGCGCATCATCAAATGACGGATCCAAATATCCTGCATTTTCAGCTATATCACAGCGAACCAGACACAGATGTGAAATATAGTTACAGCTCCTTAATAAATCCAGATTATAATCCGTCTTAAACTGCGGAGCGTAATATCTGCGTCTTCCCAGATCCAGCTTATCTTCATCTGTATACAGGATCACAGCTTCCG
The DNA here is from genome assembly GCF_025567415.1 of Dorea ammoniilytica. Lineage (NCBI taxonomy): Bacteria > Bacillati > Bacillota > Clostridia > Lachnospirales > Lachnospiraceae > Dorea > Dorea ammoniilytica. The sequence goes on along the minus strand of NZ_JAOQJV010000009.1, from coordinate 24,109 downwards.
GTTCCTGATTCAGTCTTTTCACACATTCATAAAGCGCATCCGGTGCCAGACAGTCTTTTGCATCTGCAAGTACCATATAGTCTCCAGACGCTTCCCGTACTGCCCCGTTCAGCATCTCTGCCAGACTTTCCTGTTCTCTCATACGTATGATTCTTACCCTACTGTCAGCACATGTGCCAAGCTCAATCTTAGTATCCATCGCCGCTGCGATACAGAGTTCCCAGTCTGCATAGGTCTGCTCCAGCATTGACCGGATAAGGTCTGTCAACAGCCCGCCGGATTCCTCTGCCGATACCAGCACGGAAATCTTCGGCTGATATTCCAGATATTCATCTCTCTGTCTCTGCAGTTCTTTTTTATCAGGTGTATAGAGCTTCCGCCAATTTTTATATGTAATCTGATCCTTTTTCAGCAGTTTTCTCTGAATCTTATCATACGTTCCCCGGATCCCATACTGATGCATCGAATCACTGGTCTTTTCTGCAATCCGCTCTATCTTTGCCAGCCTGCCAAACACAGCACTGTCATCTGGATGCAATCTTGACATTCCATGTCTGTTTCCAGCGTTCAGATACAGCTTCCATGCATCGGCTTTATCCACGCATGCAGCTGCCTCGAACCCTTTAATATCTGTTAAACAGGCTTCCGGGATAACCGCTTTCACATCCGGTCTTGCTTCATTCTTTACTTCCACCGGAATATACTTCCCATGACTAGTAAGCGTAATCTCGGTATGTGTAGGCTCCGCATACCATCCTTTTACAATCACCTGTCCATCCTGCATCTGAACCTGCTCAATCTTATACGCCAGTTCCATCTGCATCTTCTTCAATCGAGAAACCGCATACATTCCTGCAAGTCTCTTTCCGTCTTTGCCATATTGTACGATCCTGAGTCTGCTTCCCTGCTGCCAGTCATCCGGGAGCTGCACCCACGCATAATACTGCTTCGTAAGCGTCCCTTTCTGCTGCATAAGCGAAAACGGAAGGTCATGTTCTTCCACTTTTATCTCCAGTTTCTGACGATCCAGCGTAGCAACAAGCCGTTCACCTGCCATCGTGTCCAGTCTGAAACTTCCGCACAGAAACAGCACATTCTCATCATATAAATGAAATCTGCAGTTCTTGATATAAAATACATTTTTAATCATGATAATATCCTCAGTCCATTTACTGTCTCAAATCAAAATTATTCTCATTCAGCGTCAGATTCGGATTATAGTACGGATCTCCCTGATCCAGAATATCAAACCATTTCTCATGGAATGTCTCGATCTCTCCCATAAAACGGCGCACCTTCTTCTCGCTGTCTTCTTTACCTCTTGACTTGGATTCATAATGGTACAATTCTGCATATGGATTATATACAACCAGATATCCTGCTTCTCTTACCTTCAGGCAGAAATCAATATCATTGAATGCCACAGCTAATTTTGGATCAAATCCATGTACCTTGTCAAACGCTTCTTTCTTAACCAGCATACATGCCGCTGTCACTGCACTGCAGTCATGAGCAATGATCGCTCTTCCAAAATATCCCGGTGATTCATGTGCCTGGCCGGCAAATGCATGACCTGCAACTCCCTGGATACCCACAATCACGCCTGCATGCTGGATTGTTCCATCTTCATAGAACAATCTTGCTCCGACAATTCCCACATCTTTCCGCTGACAGTATCCCATCAGTTCTTCCAGGCAATTCTCATTGATAATCTCTGTATCGTTATTTAAGAACAGATAATAATCTCCCTTTGCAAACGATACTCCGTAATTATTAATCGCGGAATAATTGAATTCCTTATCCCAGCGGACAACTCTGACCTTCTTATTTTCTTTCTGCAGTTTCTCATAATAGGTAAATGTCGCCTTATCAGTACTATTATTTTCCACAATGATATATTCGACATTCTGATACGTAGATTTATCTTCAATCGACCGGATACATTTATCCAGATCGTCAATATGATCTTTGTTCGGTATAATGATCGAAATTAACGGCTTTTCCGTTACCCGGTATTTACTTCTATATATGCCAAGATATTTTGTAGACTCTACATCCGCCGGAATTCCCACTCTGTCATAGTGCGCCTGCACTGCTCTTGCACCTGCCTCAAATGCATATAATTTACTTTCCGGATTTTCTGCCGTTGAATCTTTATGCGCACGCCAGTGATACAGCACCTTTGGAACATGCTTCACACATTCTGCGTGTTCCACACACCGCAGCACAAAATCATAATCCTGCGCACCATCAAATTCTCCATTCAGCACACCTGCTTTTTCAAACAGATCCCTGCGTACCGTTGTAAAATGGCAGAAATAATTCGTTCCCCGCAGCATATCAATATTAAAATCTGATTTAAAATGAGGCTGGAAGAAATCTGATCCATCCATCGATATCTTATCTTCATCAGTATAGATCATATCCGTACTAGGCACTTCATTCATCATCTTTACACATTCATATAATGCATCCGGTGTCAGCAGATCATCATGATCCATAAATGCGATCCAGTCTCCCGATACTATTTCCAGTGCCTTATTAGTATTGTCAGAAATCTGCAACGGAGTCTCATTGCTCACCACTTTGATCCTTGCATCCTCTGCTGTATATCTCTTCAGCTCATCCTCCAATGGTGACGGCTTACCGCTTCCATCAGAAAGACAGAGTTCCCAGTTACTATAAGTCTGTGCTTTTACAGAATCGATCATTTCCTGCAAGAATACATGATCCGTCTTATACAGCGGAACCACGATTGAAAATTTCGGCGCATATTCAAAGCTGGTCATTCTCTGCTGCTGAAGTTCTCTGCTATCCGGAAGATGAATTCTTCTCCAATGTTCATACAAATTAAATTCTTTCTTCGAGAGTTTGATCTTCACACGTTCGTAGACGTCCTGAATACCATACTTTTCAAGATATGTCACACTCTTAACACTGTATTTCTTTATCTTCTGTGTAACTTTCTTTACAGGCGTATTCTTAAGCGTTACACCATACCGCGAACTTCTGTCTCCATCCTTCATAGACACATAGACTGCTCCCGGCAGCTCTCCCCTATACAGGATCTCGAATCCATATACATCCTCTTCTGTACATTCCGGATAATAGCTGAAGATATCCGCATTCTTCTTTCTTCTGATCTCGACCGGAAGCGTTCTTCCTTTTTCATCTTTAACCGTAATATCCACATGGGCAAGGCACACGCACCAACCCTTGATCATAAAGCCCTGATCTTCATATTTTTTGCATTTGGCACGGTATTCCAGCTCTTTAACTTTCTTCTTCAGCTTCATAACCGAAATTTGAAAATCTTTAGCCGGATTCTCATCCGCAGAATCCTTTGTAGTCAGTTGCAGTTCTCTTTTCTTCTTCCAGTCCTCCGGAAGTGTTACATGAACCGCATAGATATATTTCGGGCGTGTTCTGCCCTCCTCCATTTCCATCATCGCGATTCCAGTATTAATCTTTTTCTCAATATGATATTCCAACGGTTCCTTATCCAACATTACCTTGATACCAACAGAATCTGTCTCTTCCACTCCCATCCATCCGCTGATGATAAGCTTTGTTCTGTCTACTGCATGAAATCTGCACTGTGTAACAACAAATCGTTTTTCCATGTTAATCTCCATTTATCTTTTATTATTCTCAGACAATACGTGCCAAAATAAAATATACAAAAATCTGCCAGAACATAAATCCTCCGGTTAGCAGCATAACTGCCATCTGATAATTTTCTGCCTTCACCTTACATTTAATCTTACTATTCTGCAGGCAAACATACAGTAAAAACAGAAACGGTAGATAGTATCTTGCCTGGACTCCCGCGATCTGTGTCTTGCCGACTTCTGTAAACGAAAGATAGAGGGCTGTCCAGATCAATGCAATCGTAATCACAATACTAATCACAATTCCCGCCCGATGTCTGCCGGATAATTTATCCAGCCTTTCTTCACGGTAACTGTCCGTTACTGCTGTCACAACAGCAATCACTGAAAATATAACTGGCGGTGTGATCGTTCCAACATAACCCATTGTGCCAAATACTGCTGTACCAATTGTATAATCTACCAGCGTATCCCACACATTTCTGATCAGAACAACTGCATATGCAAATGGCTTTCCCAACACATATGCCATCTGTCTCGTCACGCTGGTATCACCGCCTCTTGCATCTCCGGCAACTACTGTTCCTCCTCCGCTGTGGGGAAGAAGCACCGGAAGCACAAATGAACTCATCAACATTAAAAATCCAAGAATCAATACTCCCCGGTATATACGACAGCTTTTCTTTGATTCATATTTTTCACACGGAATCATAAGTCCAAGTAACATAAGCGGTGCGTATACCGCCTTCGGCATGCATCCAACAGCCATACAGACTACAAATAAAACTTTCCATTTCATGGACGCTTTTTCTTTAGACAAAAGCATTTTAAGAAAAATACTAATCCCTATCGCTATAAATACCGTAACCGTCACATCATATGTGTAACAGATACTGATAAACAACGCTGTCGGTGCCATGGCAATCACTGAAAATATCTTTTTGCCAATTGGAAGTATCGCCGCAGCCACAGACATGCCAAGCGCATATAATAAAACATTTGAGAACTTGCCCAGCAGCCAGCAGATATAAAACGGCAGATGAAGCGCCAGCCCTGCTTTCAGAAACAGAATCTGAAAAACATAACCTATACTGGATAAGAAACGATTCTTTTTCGCAACCGCACTCGTCGCAATACTTCCCATCTCATTCGTACGATGGATTTCTTCTACATGTTCATCAAAGCTTGCCATCTGTTCCGGTGAAAACCAGTTAGCATGTACCTGAAAATTATCCAGTGCTTTATTACCCGTCATCTCTCCCGGGCTTAATTTATATGTATTCATGATATGGATCTGTTCATCCCATCCAACAATTGTCGGAGGCTCCATAACCAGCATACACGTTGATATGATCAAAATACTGACAAACAATGCTGCTTCCGGATATTTTGCATTCTCTCTCTTAAACATTGCCAGATACAATCCCAGAAATATCACAGCCATAAGAAATAACGCCAAAAAAGGATTCCAGTCAAAACCATTATCAATAGTAAAGTCCGCAGCATCAATGCCAAATTCCAGCCCGGCGAAATCGAATTCAATCTTTTCTACCCTTGCATGAATATTAATAGTAGAATGTGACAGTATATTTTTATACCAATCTGTAATCTCACGTTCTTCGGTATCTCCATAAATGTTGGACACATACACCTTTACTTTACTTTTCGTGTATTCCGGCACAGCATATGCATATTTCAATTTCGATATATAGGTTTTTTCCGGAAAAGTTATCGTCAATTTAGATTCATCGCCGCTGATATGATAATTTCCATCCTCAACCGTAACCTTATCACATTGGATATCCGATGCTTCAACTGTCCGCTGCTCATGTGCACCGCCTTCACGCAGATACTGCGCTCCTGCATAGCCCATGGACAGGATCATGCCTCCCAAAAAGGCACCCGCAATACAAATGATCCATTTTCTCAGATTCTTTTTATTTACAAAACATTTCCATCGTTCTTTCATTTTATACACAATGTCTTTCCAACACCCCTCTTTACTCAGCTTTATACCAAATGAAATATCTTCCATCTTCCGTTGATGCTTTCAACGAATAACCCATTCCATCAAACCTCTCTTTATAATCTGGACTCTGTGTAACAATACAGTTCACTCCGGTTCCATCTAATTCCTTCTCTAATTTATCTGCATTTTCCTGATTCGGATCTGCCACAAAGGCATCATAATTTACCTGCTTATATTCCGACAACGCCGGATTATTACTCATCGTGTAGCGCTCCATTGCTGATGCTGAAATGATATCCGGTGCATACGCTCTGATGGAAACGGCTAATGAATGCAGTGCATCATTATCAACCACGAGCTTCGGCATAACCACGCACAACTGATCTCCTGTTTCATCTGTGAGTTTCTCCAACTCCTCTCCAAGCAGGATTGTTGAATTTGGAATAAAATATTTATTATTCTTCATCACTCTGAGGCTGTTTACCACATCCGCTTTTTTCACCGGATTATCCGGAAGCACTTCGCCTCCATTCTGTACAAAGCCGCCTAACATCACGACTGTAAGCACTGCACTCATACAGACGCTCACAACTCCCGGCAGCATATCCTTCTCCGTAACCCTGTACAGTATATAGCACAGATAACCCATATTCAATACAATAAAGTAATACACAACAGCAGTCCAGGCTCTTCCGCCTACAAAACCATACACGGAACACAGTTCAAATACATCATTGTACTCCGGCGTGATGATCAGCAGAACCATCAGTACAAACTGTGCATTCAGCTTATATATCGTCTTGTTTTTCAACAGGAAGCTGCATACAAAGATCAAAATAAATGGATACAGCGCGATTGATGTCAGCGAACTTGTGATATCATTTTTAACGACCTGCGCAATGCCTTCGTTATTCGGCAGGATTATACCGGCCGCAATATATACGATCCCCAGCAGGATCCCGGCAATCCGTTCTTTCTTTCCATACTCACACGCCAGCCATATCAGTCCTGCCGAAAATGCTGATACCAGAATAATCGGCAGTGCAATCGTCGATTTAGAGACCAGCACAACGGATACCGCTATATAACCGATCACCATAGGAACCGTCTTCTTTCTCGTTCCGTATTTTAAATACAGGATCATGAATATGCTGATTCCGCACAGCCGTACCATCGTTGCGCCCAAAAACATTCCTGTCTGCAGAAAAAACATATCCCGCAGAACCAGTATTTTGGAATTTGTCAGATACAGATAATATGTAGAAATAAGCGGTAAGATTGCAGCAACATACTGTGCTGTATTCCGGGACACTTTGATCCCGGCTGTCTTAACCACCTGCTCTGTCAGATATTTCATCACATTAACAAACAAAAAGTAATAAAATGCTGACTGGAACAGACGCAGATACAGTGTCGGTGCAGCTCCCAGCAGTTTCACATATACCGATGCTTCAATCTCCCACGTATTTACAATATAACTGCTGATCCCAGTTCCCGGTATTCCTGCTGAATAATTATAATTTCCACCGATCCGTGTATAGGGCATTGTCACTACTTTAGTGATATAATAGCCGTCATCCAGATGGTTGCCAAGCCAGAATCCAGCATAATAAAATGCCATCATTAAGATCACAACGGCACACATTACATATAAAAACCAATTTTCCGCTATATATTCCTTCACTCTGATGGAATAAAATCCAAATTTCTTTTTCTTAGCCGTATATAGAATAACTCCTGCTATTCCGATCCACAAAACACCCATATAAACTGCAAATACCATCCATGGAAGATCTGCCAGCTGCATCGGAATTGCTCCCGTAGCCACAAAAAAACTATACACTAGATAGCCTGAAATAAAATTACCGGACACACTCTTCTCTTCCCTGCTCACAGCTTTTCCAAACATATAAAGCATTACCGTAAAAATGGTCCAAAATAATATACACACCAAATAATCTTTCATGTATATTCCTTTCTAGTCGTTTTTACTATCGTTCTTTTCGTCCATCCGCTTCTCATATAAAGCCAGTGCCTGTGCCAGTTCTTTAATGCGGATAGATGCTCTGGACACCGCCACCGTCAATACAAAAATAATCATCAACGAAAAACAGAATCCCAGGAAAAACAGCATATTGATCGGGCTGGCAATCCCCAGTGTTCTCGCCATCCATGTGATCAGCTGTGGGAAACAGTCTAGCACGAATATTCCCACGCCTACGATCAGCCATGCAAGCGCATATCTGAGTTCCAGCCTTTTCTTCCGAATCATATTAACAATCACGCATAACGCCATCACTACGATAATTCCAATTATGATTTGAATTCTTATATTCATATCCTCACCTTTTAGTACTTTCTGATACGCTCGATCAGGATTGCAAGCGTAACTTTAATCATATAATAAACCGACTTTTTCATAGAAATAGAAGAAACTCCGCCCGTTCTCTCTTTCATCACAACAGGAATCTCTTCTACTTTCATATTTCTTCGGAGCACAGCTACCACACTCTCCGGTTCCGGATAATCTCTTGGATAATCCGATGCAAAAAGTGCCATTACATTGCGTCCGATCATCCGCAGTCCCGATGTAGGATCTGTGATCTTCGTGCCTGTAAGAACCGTGATCAATCCTGAAAAGAATACAATTCCTATCCGGCGGAGCTTAGATGACTGAAATCCTTCTTTTTCGATAAATCTGGAACCTATTACCATATCCAGTCCATTGTCCATCAAATGCTCTGCCATGACACTTAAGAACTCCGGATCATGCTGTCCGTCTCCATCCACCTGTACCGCCACATCATAGCCGTGTTCCAGTGCATATTTATATCCTGTCTGTACTGCACCGCCGATTCCAAGATTGATTGGAAGATTCACAATATTATAACCATTTTCTTCGCAGATCTGTCTTGTCCGATCCGCAGAACAGTCATTGATGATCACATAATCAAATCCCTGTGCATTCTGCTGGATCGATGTGACCGTCTTTTCAATATTACTTTCCTCATTATAAGCAGGAATAATGATCAATTTTTTCATAATTACTCTTGAACTATCCTCTCTAAGTTATCCGTTGTATGCTGCCATGTAAATTTGTCTTTCAGCCTATTATAGCACAGCTCCTGTCCCTTTTTTCTTAATTCCGCATCCCGGACCGCCCTGTCAACTGCCCGGTATATATGCTCCACAGAATTATCCGGCATTACAGCGCCATACTCTTCTCCTGCCACAAGCTCCTTCGTGCCGCCGCGTTCTGTTGTTATAATATAACAGCTGCATGCAGCCGCCTCTAATGCAGACGTAGAAAAGCCCTCCGAAACCGATGGAAGGCAAAAAATGTCCGACTGAACCAATAATGATATAATATCTTCAAACTTCAGTCTTCCCAATGGAACAATGTATTCTGACTGGTGCCGCTTTACATAGTCCATTTCTTCCCCTTCGCCGGCAAGCAGCAAATATACTTTTTCATTCTGTGTATGATTATACCGTTCAACCGCTTCTATCAATTCATAGATGCCTTTTTCCTTTAAAAGCCTTCCGGTAAATGCAATCACAACAGCATCGTCTTTTATCTTATATTCTGTGCGGAAATCTCTGCCTGCCTGCGCTTTCAGCTTTTCAATCTTCTCAAGATCAACCGCATTATACAATACGCCTTTGGACGTAATATGAAAATGCTTCGACCATGCACAGCATGCCTCCGATACACCATAATAATCTCTGCATACTCTTTTTAACACAAATGTATGCATATGCTCATACACTCCGCCGATAAAATCCAGGCACTTATTATGCACAGACAGATGACTGGTGCCATGTTCAATGCAGATACTCTTGATGCCTTTGCACTTCGCATAAACCGCCGCATAAATAGAATGCAGATAGAACCTTGCATTAATCACAACAATATCATACTCCTGTCTTTTCAGATATCGGTGGATCTTCCAGAAATCTTTATTTAATTTCATAACCGGAAATCTTCCATTTATAAAATTATAGCATGGAAACCGAAGTACTTTTATTCCTTCGATATTTTCATGTATCGGGCTGTCTATTGTATTGTTAGTAATAACAACGACCTGATTCCCTCTTCGTATTAATTCCTTTGATATGTTATACGTGTAATTCTCAATTCCGCCCATATGTGGCAGAAACTGAGCCGCAAATATGCAATATTTTTTACCCATATTATTCTCCAAAATCTATGATCAGCGGACGATGATTCATCCTTTTTTCTTTCGGCGGGAGCTTCATATAATCTCCAAACAATGTCTTCAGATGTTCATGTACATTCCCCGGAACATACACTTCAAACTCATCAAACGGCATCTTCTTCAGCGGATACATCTCTTCTTTTCTACATGCATTCAGCCATGACTTTGGCGGCTCAAAAGAAGCAATGTATTTTGTCTGTTTATAGTTATAGCGCTGAGATACTTTCTGAAACTGATGATAAACCTTGATCGGCGTGATTCCAAACAGTCTCATACTTCTGCGCACAAAACCACAGACTGCCTCTACAATCTGCTTCTTCCTGCCGGTATATGGTATAAACAGCGTGCCCTTTCCACTCAGGAACAGAAGGCGTCCTAAAAACCACGCTTCCGCAAACTGGATCTTCCTTGCAAGGAACCCATCTGCCAAATGATCAAACACAAAAAAGTCAATATTAATCCCTGGAACATAATCACAATCCGCCGCATCTCTGGATACAAACTTAGTCCCCTTTTTCTGAAAATGGGTTACTGTACATGCATATGATCCATTCGTCTCACATGTCAGAAATTCGTACTTGTCTCCAAGCTCTGCTTCCAGTACATGCTTCAATCTAGGGAAATCTTCCCTAAACACTCCGACATCAATATCATCATCCCATGGAATAAATCCATGATGCCTTACGACTCCTAATGCACTTCCAAACAGTAAAAATATATCAATCTCATTCTTTTCACACACTGCCTGGACATCCTTCAGAATCTGCTTTTGAACTGCCTGTACTTTTTTTAATGTATCTTCATCATAATATTGATCTACTTTCATATTATACCTTCTTTATTTATCTTTCTAATATTACTCAAACATTATAACTAACTACATAACAAAAAGCAAATTAAAAGCGTTTTCTATAGTTCTTCTCTTAAAAATATGTTAAAATATTGGCGTTCTTATACGCGGATGATCATTAATACCGCAGAACACGAGGAGGAATTATTATGTTAGATCAGCTTCAAACCTTTATAGCCCCCAAACTTCGGTCCGTTTTAAAAGTTCTTTCTATCGGACCATTTCATAAAAAAAGAATCGTTTTCTTCAGCTATTTTGGCGCACAGTATTCATGCAATCCCAAATACATCTCAGAATACATGCAGGCGCATTACCCGGAGTACGATATTGTCTGGGCTTTTAATAACCCGGAACAATTCCGATATCTTCACAAAAAAAATATTAAATTAGTAAAATACCTGTCACTTCCGTTTCTCAGGACATGCCTCACTTCCAAATACATCATAACCAATTCAGAGATACCATCCTGGTTTCCTGTTATGAAACGCCAGGTCTATATCAACACCTGGCACGGCGGCGGAGCTTATAAAAAGGTTGGCGCTTCTTATAACAAAGAAACTGCCGGTAAGCAGACCCGTGCTGCACTTGCCCGCAGGATCCCATGCACCTATATATCCAGTTCAAAGGCATTTTCTGATCTGACGATCCGCCAGAGTTTTCAGCACACCGGAAAGATCCTTTCCTGCGGAATGCCGAGAAATGATATATTAGTAAATCAGGATCATCCGGAACTGATCCAGAAGATCAGGACTTTCTATCATCTTCCGGAAGATTCCCATATCCTTTTGTATGCACCTACTTACCGCGCATCAAAGGCAGCATCTGACTATGCTTTTGACTTCCGGCAGGTAAAAACCGCTCTGGAAGACCGTTTTGGCGGTTCCTGGTTCTTTCTTCTCAGAATGCACTATTTTGTATTAAATCAGCTAGGAAAAAGTTCTGAATATATCGATGCCTCACAATATCCTGATATGCAGGAACTGCTGTACGCCTCCGATATTCTGGTGACCGACTATTCCTCTTCTATGTGGGATTTCGCACTGACAAATAAGCCATGTTTCTTATACGCGTCCGACCTTGACCATTATGACCTGAAACGCGGCTTCTATTCTGACATCCACAGCTGGCCGTTCCCGCTGGCAGAATCCGGCAGTGAACTGATTCAGAATATCCATTCCTTCAACGAAGAAACATACCTGAAGGATGTCAGGAAGCATTTCACGGATCTCGGAAGTTACGAAACCGGACATGCCTGTGAGAAAACCGCACGCTATATTGTCTCCGGAAAGCTCTAAGCATTTGCCCTTATATCAAAAAAATGCTATAATCTATAGCATTAAAATAATACTGATACCACATATTATTGTGGAGAATGGAGTTAAAAATGAAAATAATCGTAGCCGGAATGGGTTATGTCGGAATATCTAATGCTGTTCTATTAGCACAGCATAACGAAGTAGTTGCATATGATATTAATGAAGCTCGCATAGAATCACTGAATCATCACATCTCGCCGATACGTGATCCTGAGATTGAAGACTTTTTACAACATAAAGAATTAAATCTCAGATGCGGTACTTCCTTAAATGATGAAATATCCGATGCAGACTATATTATTATATCGACACCTACGAATTATGATCCGGACAAAAACTATTTTGACACCTCTTCCGTAGAAGATGTCATCGCGAAAGCTGACATTTCCGCATCCGAAGCTGTAATTGTCATCAAATCAACCGTGCCTGTAGGATATACCGAACAGATAACCAAGCGTTATCCAAACTGCCGTTTCCTGTTCTCTCCTGAATTCTTACGGGAAGGACGTGCGCTGTACGATAATCTGTACCCTTCAAGAATCGTAGTCGGATCACCAAAAGGTAACAGCATTCTGCAGCAAAAAGCTAAAGTTTTTGCCGGCCTTCTGGCAGGCGGTGCCATCAAATCCGATATTCCTGTTCTTTTAACCAACTGTACAGAAGCCGAAGCGATCAAACTATTCGCTAACACTTATCTGGCACTGCGTGTATCATATTTTAACGAACTGGATACTTACGCTGAATTGAAAGGCCTGGATACCAAGCAGATCATTGACGGTGTGTGTCTGGATCCCCGCATAGGAACCCATTACAATAATCCTTCCTTTGGATATGGCGGCTATTGTCTTCCTAAAGACACCAAGCAGCTGCTGGCCAACTATCAGGATATTCCAAACGAGATCATGCACGCGATCGTCGATGCCAACCGGACCCGAAAGGATTTTATTGCAGAGCAGGTATTAAGAAAGAATCCTAAAACTGTCGGCATTTACCGTCTGGCCATGAAATCCAATTCCGATAACTTCAGACAGTCTTCCATTCAAGGCGTTATGAAACGGTTAAAAGGCGAAGGTATAGAAATCATTATATACGAACCAACATTGTCTGACTCCGAATTTCACAATTCAAAAGTCATCAATAATCTGGACGAATTTAAAAGAAATGCGGATGTCATTCTTGCTAACCGTTACAACAGCGAACTGAATGATGTACATGAGAAAGTATATACCCGTGATATATTTGCCCGTGATTAATATGTTTGATATTACAATGCCCTCTGTCGTTCATGACAGAGGGCATTATTGTGTCTAAAGACCTAATATCTGTGAATTTTCCTGAGCTTCTACAATTGCTCTGAAAGTATAATAATCTACCGGAGTTGTAATCTTAATATTCTCCGGTCTTCCCATAACAGGATATAATGCATATCCTTCTTTCTGCATCATAGTTGCAGAATCTATAAACGTATTGATACCTGCCTCCCGCGCACGATCATGAGCTGCAAGAAGCTCTTTATAGCGATAGGTCTGAGGCGCTCTTGCAAACCGGCAGTCATGTCTGTTAACACTCGACGCAAGTTCTCCTTCCTCATTTACAAGCATAACCGTCTCTGTAGCCGCAACCACAGTTACTGCATTCCCTTTTTCCTTTGCAACCGCAATATTTTCCGAGATTAATTCTGCATCAATCACCGGTCTTACGCCATCGTGGATCAACACATAAGAATCTTCATCAATCTTCCCGCGCATCGCATTTAATCCATTAAATATTGACTCCTGTCCGGTTGTGCCTCCCGGCACGATCCATTTCACCTTATCCAGCTGATATTTCTGAACAAGCCCCTTAAGATAATCGATCCATCCTTCTATACATACAACGGATATTCCCTCAATCTCCGGATGATTCTGAAAATGTTCCAGTGTATAAATAATAATTTCCTTGTTATGCAAAGTCAGAAACTGCTTTGGTTTTGTCTTCGTGTTCATTCTCGTTCCAGTTCCGCCTGCAAATATTACCGCATAATTCATAAAAGCACCTCCTTGGCCACAATTAACTGTAAATTTTATTTGCCAGAAAAATCAAATCAACCACTCTGTATCTGATCAGCATCCAATATATTCTCCTCGTGATCGGAAGTTTTGACTTATCAGCATTCTTGAAAAACTTCTTATATTCTCTTTTAGAAATAACAGCCTTTAACTCTTTCCGCTTCGCAGAATATGATTTTGGATTATTTTTGTGCAGATAATCACAGTTCATTGACTGCACTAAAAGCTGAATCTTTTTATTGTAATATGCTTTATAGAACCGTTCATCTTTGTGGTACTCGGTAATATATCCATATATATGACGCGCAATACGATCCAGTATCTCAATCACATTATCCGTATACTTATTAACTGTAGAATCTTCGTTTGTTCGATAGTGATATAGATACTGCTCTACGTAAAGTATCTTCTCTGCTCTTTCAAACGCATATAGATTAAATACTGTATCCTGTCCTCTGCGGAGTTCCGGTTCATATCTTAAATTCTCCTGCTTCAGCCACTCAAGCCGATATGCTTTAGCCCAGGTTGTACCAAACGTTGCAAACGGCGGTACGAATTCCGCCGCTTCTTTATAAATTGCCTGTAATTCCACTTGTTCTTTTTCTTTTCCTTCAAAAATATGACGTTTTCCCGGCCAAAATGGATTTTTAACCTCCTTCTCACTGCGGTTCAGAAAAGCAGCTGAAGAAATAATCTGAACATCTTCATTTGCTTCAAATGTATCATAAAAGAACTGGCAGTATTCTGGTTCAACCCAGTCATCCACATCAACGAACGTAATATACTTTCCACCGGCATGAGCGATACCATTATTTCTTGCAACCGCCGCACCGCTGTTCTGCTGTTCAAGTACCATGATCCTGTCATCTTTCTTCTGGTACTCTCTGCAGTAATCTACATATTCTGCTTTTGCCCCGTCACAGACAATTATAATCTCTATTTCCTGCATCGTCTGATGAAGCAGGCTTAATATACAGTTATCAAAATATTCTTTTTTTACCCGGTATACCGGGATCACAACACTAACTTTCGGTCCGAGCATACTATATCCTCACTAACTTCTTCACTAATTTGGTCAGTCTGTAATACGCAAACACGCCTCTGTGAAGTCCATGCTTCAACATCCAGAACTTCACCTTATTCACAGACAATGACATTTCCCTGAGATCCATCTGCGGAATAGCACTCTTCCATGGTTCAGTTCTCATCAATGCTTTAAATTCCTGAAATTTATTACCAGGAAGCGTATTATTCGGATTCAGGAAATATTTCCCAATCAAAAAATATGCAATCATTCCCACGCGTACATTGTACGTATTCCGATATTTAGCATCTGTTTTGATTCTTGGTTCTAATGCATAATATTTCTTTAAAATTCTCGTTGAAGTATCTGCATTTCCCGCAAAAAATGTATGCGTTGTTGATTCCATATACTGACGATAGTGGTACAACGGCTCATTGATATATGCAAATGACTGTATATGCATATGATATTCATAATTAAACAGCTTGTCCTCGCCCTGCTTTAAGCTTGTATCATACTGAATCATATGCTGTTTGATGATTCCGCTTTTAAATATATGGCAGGTCGGACTTTCCAGCGTTGGAATCCGAATCTCATTCTTATTTAAAGAAATCGTTCTCAAGAAATTCAGATTAATCTTTTCAAGCAGTTCCGGATCTTTCACCGTGATAGATTTGGAATAGTTGTGCCGGACTTTCTGTTCATCCGGAAGATTATAAAACAGATTCCAGACCACCATATCTACCTGTTCATTTTCCGCTTTTCTCAAAGCTTTTTCTAACATATCCGGCTCAATCCAGTCATCTGCATCTACAAATGCAATCCACGTTCCAGCAGCCTCTTCTATCCCATGATTTCTTGCTGCTGAAACCCCCTGATTTTTCTGATGGATCACCACGATTCTACTATCTGCTTTCTGATATTCATCACAAATCTCTCCACACTGATCCGGAGAGCCGTCATCTACCAGAATAATTTCCAGATTCGAATATGTCTGCTTCTGCACGCTTTCAATGCATGCTCTTAAATATTCTTCTTTGATTTTATATATCGGTATAATAACACTGATCTTATCCACCGTAATCTCCTTTACTCAGTCATATCATGCATCATCCGCAGATATGCTTCTTTCATATCAACTTCAGCCTCCCAGCCGAGTTCCCGCATTTTGTCTGCACTGAGATGCATCTTAACTGGCGGTGCGTATCCATATACCTTTGCAGATTCCGGTATGTCATATACTACTTTTATCTCTCCGCCCGCAATCTGCTCTGTTACCATTTCAGCCATTTCACGGATCTGCATATGTGACTTTTCATTCACGATATTATATGCCTCTCCTGCTCTTCCTGCATATCCAAGAATCAATAACGCTTTCACTACATCCCTTGTATAGCAGTAATTGCCCTCAGACGTTCCATCTGTATGCAACACAATATCTTCTTTCTGAATCGCACTTCTGGCAAACTGTGCATATACTCTGTTGTCATTTTCCAATATACCCGCTCCAAAAGTCTGCGCAAGTCTTGCAGATCTTACCGGGACATTATATTCTGACGCATATGCCGTACACAGACATTCACAGATACGCTTGCCTTCAGAATAACTGCTCCTGACATTTGTCAGATCGATATATCCGAGATCCCCTTCATGAACATACTGCAGCTCCGGATCAGGCTTTCCGTACACTTCCATAGAAGATACATAAACCATGCCTTTCACCTTTTTGCGGGCCGCAAGATCCAGCATATTCTTCGTACCTGTATAGGATGTCTCTATTGTCATTACCGGATGTTCCACCATCATTTTAGACGCGGTGACGCTGACTGTGTGAAAAATATAATCAACTTCAAACGGAATATCAGTCTTTTCATTCACGTCTCCTGTCACAAATGTAATCTCTCCTGTGCCATACAATGTTCCATACAGCTTTCTTGCCTTTTCCTCATTTCTGATCAGACCGATAACTTTGATATTACTGCCGTGTCTCCGGTTGCGATATACAAGCGTTCTGACCAGCAGCGATCCAACCATTCCCGTAGCTCCCGTTACCAGGGCAGACTGGTTCTCATATTTTTTCCATTCTATATCACTATCTGCCAGCTTCAGCAGATCTTCCTCTAACATAGACATTTGCTTTATTTTCCTCCCCCTGATCCTTCATAAGATTCATATACTTTTTTCAATACATTTAGTGATTTCAAATGATGAGAAATTTCAAAAATCACCCGTTCTCTGTCAGTCTTAACAATTGTATCTGTCGATGCATCTTCCCTGTGAAATACATGAATATCCGGCAGATACACGCAATTCAATGAATTCTCACACATA
Organism: Dorea ammoniilytica; assembly: GCF_025567415.1. Classification (NCBI taxonomy): domain Bacteria; kingdom Bacillati; phylum Bacillota; class Clostridia; order Lachnospirales; family Lachnospiraceae; genus Dorea; species Dorea ammoniilytica. The sequence continues at coordinate 6,740 of NZ_JAOQJV010000009.1, read as the reverse complement.
TGCTTATACAGAATCGCTTCCTCCCTGTACAGAAACGTCCGGTCATCCAGCCCATCAAACTTTTCTGTATACTTACGCGAAAAGACCATAAAACATCCATGTAACTGCACATGTTCCATACGCTCTATAAATACTTTATATGACTTTTTCTTTTTTACAGGCCTTATTCTCCTGTAAAAATCTCTTAATGTATCCAAATGATAATGATATAATTTCTGTTTGTTAGAATATATCCGGATTTCTTTTTCGACTTCTGCTTTTGTCATAGGCTGCAGACGGATCGGATTGATATTACATCTTCCATCTACCGTATAAATCATCGGTCCCAGAACCGCAAATTGACTTCGCTGATACTCCTGCTCAATCTTACTCACGGTATCATCATCCAACAAATAGACATCATTGTTCATCAGCACAATATAATCAGGATCCCATGTATTTTTTGCATATCGGAATCCCACATTGTTTCCTCTGGCAAATCCCAGATTCTGCTCATTCAACAGCACAGTAATATGCTCATCAGCTTCATACTTTTTCTTAAGATATTCTCCCGAGCCATCCTTTGACGCATTATCAACAATGACAATCTTATATTCCTCGACATCTGTCTTCTCCTGAATAGATGCGACACTTTTTATCGTTTCTTCTTTTGCATGGTAATGCAATATCACAAAAACAATTTTCATTCTATTATTTCCCCACAAAATTATTAATCTTTTTCTTAATCTGATTGATGACTTCCAACAGATAAGCATCTCTGGCGATGAGCAAGATTATACCGTATCCGGCTATACATATTCCTACCGTTCCAAATAAAGTTACAACCACTCCGGACACCATTTTATCAAGCAGATATCTTACACCGAAGAACCAAATACTTGCCAGCAGATAATAAAAGCCGCGTGTATACATAGATTTCATAGCAAATATTTTTCTGGTAAAATACGTCAGCACAATAAATACGATCACTTCTGATAACAATGTAGCGATTGACGCACCTGTCACCCCAAGATATGTAATTAATACCATATTCCCAAACAGATTAAACACAGCTCCACTGACTGTCGCAATCAGCACTTCCTTATCCTTTTTGTGCGGAATACATATCTGATAAGCCAGAATACGATTCACTGCACCGACAATAACTTTTGCTGATAAAATCTTTGCCGCCATACTGCCGGATAAAAATTCCCTGCCGCTGAACAGCAGTATAAGAATATCACTTGTACACATCATTCCAATCACTGCCGGGACTGCTATCATCATCAGCATATCTACCGATACTTTCATCAGCTTTTTATATTCTTCTTTCAAGCCATTACCTATGTAATAAGAAACTCTCGGAAGTATTGTTGCAGATATTGTTCCGATCATCGTACTGACAACCGTATTAATCTTCACTGCCGCTGTATAAACACCAGTAGCCTGATCCCCCCGCATCGCTCCCAGCATTGTAGTATCCATTGTCATATAAATACTTGATGCAACACTGGTTCCAAATATAAGCAGTATTGGTTTTAAATGCTTTTTATATTCTAATCTTCCTGACTGTCTCCAATTCACCAGCTTACGCGAATAAATCAAATTTAAAATAGCAGAGCCGCCCGCTGAGATCACAGTAAGCGCCGCATACCAGTAATAATCTTCTTTACTTCTCACCAGCAGAAACAGACAGACCAAAGAAATACATTGAAACAGAATCGCTCTTTTCGTTATATATGCATATTCTTCTTTAATAGTAAACAGCCACTCCATACCAATTGTTGTAAATACAATCGTAGCACTGCTTATTACCAGAAGTTTCTTATAATTTCCCAATATTGGAAGCGACAAAAAAATCAACAGTGCCAGATATGAAATGACAGTTGTGCACAGATTGATATTGAGCATTTCCTTCGCAAATTTACTGAATTTTTCTTTATCATCCCGTATTCTTGCTCCCTCACGTACCGCATACGTTGATATTCCCAAGGCTGCAAACATTGAAAAATACGAAATAATCGAACTTGCATAATTTACTTTTCCAATTCCTGCTGCTCCCAGCACTCTTGATGCATACGGAAATGTGATCAACGGGAATATTATTCCCATCAAAGTCTTAATACTGTTTGCTATTAGATTAATGGATATTGATTTCTGTTTTGTCTTCATTTATATAAACTATTCCTATCTTTTTTACGCTATTTGTCATTATAACATTGTTTGCAGATACAGGCAAGTACGAGACCGGCTCCTGTCTTTTCCGGCATTTTCATACGCAAAAAGAGGATCCAACACTACTTTTAATGTCCCATCCTCTCTTTGTTATTATTTCTTTATAAACGCATCTTTTGTACTTCCCGGTGCTTTACCGCCTTTCTTCACCAACACAATTTCTATCGCTTCCAGACGTTTGCTCAATCCTTCCGTACCTGCCGATTCACCATTTGACGTCCATCCAAGCCACCCGTAACTTTGTGCGTGTACACGGTAATATACATCATACTGTTCTGCCATATCCCCGGTCAGACGGATCTGAATTGCTTCCAGACGTTTTGCCTGACCACTGGTTCCACTCATAGCACCATTTTTCTTCCAGCTCTTTTCCCAGCCATAACTCTGTATATGAGTACGATATTCGATGTTCCCGCTTATATCTGTATTTATTTTCTTAATCTGAATTGCTTCCAGACGTTTCGCTTTCCCGCTGGTTCCGCTCATCTCTCCATCATATCTGTAACTCTGCCATCCAATGCTCTGCACATGCGTGCGGTAACCTATTGCCGCTTTTCGGAATACGTCCTTCACATCACCTGGTGCCGCGCTTCCCTTTTTCACCAGTTTAATCTGAATTGCTTCCAGACGTTTACCGTACCCCTCGCTTCCAGACGCTTCTCCATTCTTTGCCCAGTCAAGCCATCCGAAACTCTGCACATGAACACGATAATATACATCATACTGTTCTTCCATTTCTCCGGTAAGCTTAATTTTAATAGCTTCCAGACGCTTGGCCTGCCCGCTGGTTCCCGACATCTGACCATCAGATTTCCATCCCTGCCAGCCATAACTCTGCACGTGCGTACAGTAACTGATTCCTCCTGACACGCCGGTATTGCCCAGTGATATCTTAATTGCTTCCAATCGTTTGGCACTGCCTACCGTTCCTGATACCTCACCATCACTACAAGACGCCTGCCATCCATAGCTCTGTACATGAGTAGAATATGAAAGTACTTTCTCTTTTGTTTTATAAGCAAATGCCGTACTGCCCGGTGCCTCTTCTCCTTTTTTCACCAGCTTTATCTGGATCATGTACATTTCTTTTGAATATCCGGATGTACCTGCCGGTTCTCCATTTGAAGCCCAGTCGAGCCATCCCGAACTCTGTACATACGCCCTGTAATAGACATCATATTGTTCCGCCAGCCCGCCGGTAAGCCTGATCTTATAAGCCTCTACTCTCTTGCCGCTTCCCGGTTCTCCGCTTTCGCTGTCTTCTCCCGTCCAATCAAGCCATCCTGTTCCCTGAACATAAACCGCATACTCAATGCTTCCCGATTCTTTCTGATTACGCAGGCTGACTTTGACCGACTCGATCTTACTTGATAATTTTCCTGATTCTATGCCGTTTGTCACCTTTTCTGACCATTCTGACTTTGCATATGTGCTATAGACTGCATCTGTCTTCGTCCATTCCGAACCATCAATTACTGCACTGGTACTTGAAGAAAAACTATGTGTTCCCGGCTGAACCGTACACTTGATATATCCATCTTCATATATACTCTCAGTCGCCTCACCATCTACATATATGCCGCTCTCAGAATTATCTGACGGCACTGCCAGCTCGCATACAGAATTAGATGGAACTGTGACCGTACCACTTATTCCGCCGGCTCCATCTAAAGAATATGATGCTTCTATTGTACCTTTCAGTGTAGGGACTTTGACATTTCCGTCTTTCACGCCTCCCGGCTGGACTTTTACCTGAAATGTATCAAAACCTGCCGATGTCGGCTGAATACCAAACATTCCACGTACCAGCATACTTCCCGGCGCACTGCCCCATGCATGGCACAGACTCATATTTGATTTCAATTTACTGTTCCATGCCTCCGTCGTCGCAGTAGCTCCCAGTCCATACATTAAATATCCCCAGCTGCGGACTCCCAGCAGGCTTTCCGAATTACTCATAATCTTTCGTGCAAGATCACCGTGATTACTTCTGTAAAGTCCCTGCAGTAGAAAATACACACTATAGATACTCATTCGTATTTCATCATCATTCTCAATAGACTCTGCCATCGCATCTGCCATATTCTGATCTGTATAAATACCAAATGCAAGTGCATAGGATGTCGCATGCTGTGCAGAGTGTTCTACTACATTCCCCTGATTATCTAAGCCGTCATAGAACTTTCCGCTCTCTGCATTATATAATTTCCGTATCATATTACTTCGAATTGTATCTGCCAGTCCCTGGTAATACTCCGCATCCCCAGTATAGCCCAGCACCTCTGCAATACGTGCCATATCATCATAGCCGCCTGCACATACCGCATTAAACACAGTATTATAATACGCATCCGTAATTTTATATCCATCCCTCTCTGTTTCAGGCCAGTCCACCATAATTTTCTGTCCCGAAACACTTCCATCTACTACTTCTGCCATCAATCCCATTGATGGATCATAATACTGTTCCAGTGTTTTCTGTTTCAGCATCTGATAATTGCTTTCCAGTTCTCTTTTATCCCCGGTATACATGTAATTTTCATATACCATCATAATATTATATAACGAATATTCTGCCGGCCAAGTTGTGTGCGTCAACAAATATTTTGCTGAATATCCTGCAAGCGTCGATGACGCCGAATACGAATAGCTTGTCATAGCCGTGATCAGCGCATCTCCTTCATACGGCTTACGTTCTCTGCTTTGTGTATCCACATAAACGTCCTGATTAGAAATCTTACTCGTATACTTGGAGAATTCATATACATCATTCAAAGTACTGTTAGATGATGTGTATGACGAAGCGTCCTCGTCAAATGCCTGTCTTAATTGAAGTCCTTTTACATTGTCTGTAGTAAGCGGTGTACTGCATCCTTTGATCAGTACATACCGAAAGGTCTTCATTCCAATCCCTGTAATACTCTGAGCACCTGACTTCAATGTCCATTTTTCCTGATATTGATTACCTGTGTTCATCTTATACTTTACGCTGCCGTCCGCCTGAAGTTCTTCACCATATTCTAATACAACAGACTCTCTGCTGGCAGTAAGGTTCAGTTTCAGTGATCCAACAATTTCTTTTCCCATATCAACCAGATATGATCCATTTCCAACAGCAGTTACCGAAACCGGCTGAACCTCATAGTGTTTCATATTATCCGTCTGAGAAGGCTGCAGTGTTAATGCAGACAAAACATTCTTCTTAGAAACTGCTGTCCAGCTCTTATTGCTATATCCTGTACTCTTCCAGCCATCCGGATAACGCGTCATATCTATATTATCCTTTTTGGCCGTATAATATGACGTACCGATGGAAGCTGTGTCTGAACCAATATATACTGAATCCGCATTAAATGCTTTCCATGCTACACTGTCCCTTCCGGAATTATTCACAATCTGCTGTGATCCGTCAGCATAATAATAAGTAAGCTGGCATAATACTCCTGCATTTTCTTCAGAATAGTTAACCAATCCTATAACATTGTTTCCCTCCTGCAGGATATCTGTAATATCGTATGTACTATAGTACAAAATAGAATCATTCTGTCTTGCCGGTCCTACACCAATTTCTTCTCCATTCACATACAGATTATAAATGTACTGCCGCGTTTTACTTGATGGAGATGCAGTCACAGCAATAACCGCCTTTTCAACATTCTGAGGCCTGTTAACTTCGCTTCTCAGCATGACTGTTTTTTGGCCATTCGAACCCCAGACCGCATTTTTATTCGCCCACGCATTACCCACGGATGTCGTGAATGCCTGTGCTTCTGACAAAGAACTTTCTGTACCTTCTGCATTTTTAATCTGCACCTGCCAGTAATACAGCTCATTATCTGCCAGAACCTGCGAAAGATCATACTGTACTGCTGTATTCTGGCTGCTCTCTACCCAGTCAGTATCATACATATATGTTCCTTCTGCCACGTCGTTTTCTCTTTTAGATATTACAATACGATACGCACTCTGTATCTCCATATCATTCACGGATGCATCCACCCAACTGAAGGACATCTTTTCTTTCGTAACACCAAATGGTTCTTCCAGCAGATTAATCTTCATGCCATACGGGGCATCTTCCCCGCCCTGCTCCGGCATAGTTTCGTCAGCTTCGTCATCTGGCTGCTCTTCACTATCACTTATATCTTCAGACTCATCGGACGATTCATCAGATTTATCATCTTCCGGCTTGTCCTGTGAATCTTCATCTCCCGTACCGCTTTGATTTCCAGCTTCCTGACTGCCTTCTGTCTGCTGGCTGTTATCTATTTCTGATGCATATGCCAGACCACTGTTAAAACACGTTGTGCTTATAATTGCTGCGATCAGCATTGCTGATTTTATCTTTTTTAAATGCATTCTATAAACTCCCATTGACTTTTTGTTATGAATATCAAATAAGATGATTATAACACAAAAAACACTCTTCCGTATATATGAACTGCTTCCCGTCAAGTAGACAATCAAAAAAATAAAAACTATTTCTGCCACCAGATACGAGAAACTGGTGGCAGTTTTTATGCCGC
>NZ_JAOQJV010000008.1:0-112908 GCF_025567415.1 Dorea ammoniilytica | reverse complement strand
GGAAGTGTGGTAACACATGTAGCTGACTGATACTAATCGGTCGAGGGCATAACCAAGACGGAGATAGGTAAGAAGATGTAGAGTTTCTTGTATGCAGTTTTGAAGGTACATATCACTAAATATGAATATGGCCCAGTGGCTCAGTTGGTTAGAGCGCCGCCCTGTCACGGCGGAGGTCGAGAGTTCGAGTCTCTTCTGGGTCGTTTTATGGGATCTTAGCTCAGCTGGGAGAGCATCTGCCTTACAAGCAGAGGGTCACAGGTTCGAGCCCTGTAGGTCCCATATGGATGGGTTCCCGAGTGGCCAAAGGGGGCAGACTGTAAATCTGTTGCAAGTTGCTTCGGTGGTTCGAATCCACCTCCATCCATTAGCCGAAAGGCGTTGCGCCGATGTGGCTCAATTGGCAGAGCAGCTGATTTGTAATCAGCAGGTTATCGGTTCGAGTCCGATCATCGGCTTGAGCGTAAGCTCAGTAATTTAATAACGCGGGGTGGAGCAGTCTGGTAGCTCGTCGGGCTCATAACCCGAAGGTCGTAGGTTCAAATCCTGCCCCCGCAATTTTGCCCAGATAGCTCAGTTGGTAGAGCAGAGGACTGAAAATCCTCGTGTCACTGGTTCGATTCCGGTTCTGGGCATTTTATTTTGCTTAAGTTTGTAAATTGAATAAGGGCGTGTAGCTCAGGTGGTAGAGCACTTGACTTTTAATCAAGTTGTCCGGGGTTCGAATCCCCGCACGCTCATGAGGGATGAGAGAGGCGTAGATTAATATATTCGATAGAGTTTACGCCTTTTTTTCATTGCAAATTTAAAGTATGTTATAATAAATTTAATGAGAGTTTATAAGTAAAAAAATACTAAAGAGGAATAAGGAATGGAAAATAAAACTAAATATATTAAAGGTTTAGATGGATTACGTGCATTAGCTGTAGTTATGGTATTAGCGTATCATTTGAAAAGTCCGTTTGCCAAAAGTGGATTATTAGGTGTAACGGTATTCTTCGTATTATCAGGTTTTTTGATAACGAGAATATTAATTACAGAGATTGAGGAAACACATACAATTGATCTGAAGAATTTCTGGGTTAGAAGAATCCGTAGATTAATTCCGGCAGTCTTGTCAATGGCAGTAGTAATTATATTCGTAAGTGCAGTAGTTAACAGAGTCGTTTTTACAAAAGGATGTAAAGATTTTGTTGCTTCTGTTCTTGGATTCAATAACTGGTGGCAGATATTTAATAAGGTATCTTATTTTGAAGCAGCAGGAGCACCGTCTCCATTTACGCATTGTTGGTCACTCGCAATAGAGACACAGTTTTATTTGATTTATCCTATATTACTTTTGCTACTCTCCAGAGTGTTTAGAAAAAGAAAAAAAAGAGGTAAAGTATTTGCTAGTTTATCAGCGCTATTAGCGGTTGTGTCAATGATTTTGATGGCTGTATTGTATAATCCGAATGGAGATCCTAGCCGGGTTTACTATGGAACAGATACAAGAGCATTTGCACTTCTGATTGGAGCATTAGCTGCTATTCAGCTGGAATATCGCATTATTAAAGTAAGACTACCAAGAAAGATATGGGCATTAATAGGAAGCATATCATTGGTTATTCTTACATGTATGATGATATTTATTAGTTCCTACAGCAGCTTCTTATATTATGGAGGTCAGGCAATTGTATCTTTACTTGCAGCATTTGTTGTGTATGCAGTAACTGTGAGCAAAAGTATGCTAAACAAGATTCTTGGTCATAATGCATTGAAATGGATAGGAGATCGTTCTTATAGTATATACTTGTGGCATTATCCAATTATTATTTTGATCAGCGGCGGTAAGAAGTCTGCCTGGTGGATTATGCTGATTGAGATTGTGTTGAGTGTTGTTTTGGCAGAAATATCTTATCGGTTTATTGAGACACCTATCCGTCATGGAATTATCGGTGAATATATTAATATTATCAATAGTAAGCCGACTAATAAAAGAGAACGTAAAAGACAGATACAGGTCGCAAGAAGAAGTATGAAAGTAATGTCATTGGCTACGGTAGTTGGTGCAGCTTTAATCTTGTGTATGATATTTGTACCAAAGAAGTCGACTCTTGATGCCGTAGCCGAAAGAGAGAAGAAGGCAAATGAAGTTAATGAATTAACCAAGCAGAAACTGGAGGAACAGAAGAAGGCATCAAAAGATAAAGATACAGAAGATTCAAAGAGTGAGATGACGGATGAGGAATTGCTTGACAGTTTGAATATTCTCTTAATTGGTGATTCTATTAATGTAAATGTTGCTGATTACTATTATAAAGTACTTCCGAACAGTATCAGTGATACTCAAATAGGAAGGTCTACATTGACAGGATGTGATGTATATCAGTATTATGTTGATAGCAATGGCTGGGATGGAGATGGAGTAATCTTTGCATTAGGTACAAATGGTCCAATGTATGATACACTTGCGACAATGAGAGAAAAAGCTGGTGATAAACCACTTTTCCTGACTACGATACATGCTCCTACCGAAGATTATGAGAGTGAAAATAATCAGGAAATAAGAGATTTTGTAGAAAATAATGATAATACATATTTGATAGACTGGTATACAGCAAGTCTTGATCATCCTGAATATTTTGAACCGGATGATATGCATTTAGTTCCGACAGGAGCAGAAGCATATGCTAATTGTATTAAAGAATCTGTGCTGAGTGCTTTCAGAGAAAGAGAAGAAAGTTCAGATAAGGGCGACAGTAAAGATAGTTCAAATAAAAAGAAATCTGACGACAACTCAACAGATGAAAAATCCAGCTCCAGCAAAAATTCTATGAAATCTGAAGATAATGAAGAATAATTAAGAATGATATCGGCAAGAATATAACTGTTATGTAATAGTTACTCTTGCCGATATTTTTTGGAGGATTTTATGAATTTGGAAAAGGATATTGTCCGGGAAATTAAAAAGTTAATTGTATTTACAGCGATAATATTCTTATGTATATGGAAATATGAAGTCGTATTTCAGAGTATTCATTGGATACTTGATGTGATCACGCCATTTCTTATAGGGGGAGCGATTGCATTTATAATAGGCATTCCTGTAAGTTACATAGAGAAAAAATTATTAAAGAAGAAAAGAAAATGGATAGAAAAATCTGCAAGATTCATTAGTATAGTGATTGTGATTACATGTGTGTTGGTTGCTATTAATATATTTTTACTTCTTCTGTTACCGGAACTGGGAAGTGCAATATTGCATTTGGAAGATAGTATGCGGTTTTTCTTGAGTGGAGTGGAGAAGAAGAGCAAAGCTTTTTTTGATGGAAATGAGGAAATATTACGTTATATTGACAAAATGGAATTTGATTGGAATAGACTGACTAAGATTGGAATCGAGATGCTTGGCGATAGAACAGGTCAGATAATTGGATCAGCGGCAGAGGTGATTCATAGAATTGCTCAAGGCATTACAACATTTTTTATTGCATTTGTGTTCGGATGTTATATCTTATGGCAGAGAGAAAGACTGTCTATACAAGGAAAAAAGGTACTGTATGCATTGATTCCGGAAGGAAAAGCAGATGCTGTGATTGAAGTTCTGGAGCTGAGTGGGCATACATTTGCAGGATTCCTTACCGGACAATGTATGGAAGCATTGATACTTGGCTGCATGTTTGGAGTCGCATTGTTTGTATTTCAAATACCATATGCGTTATTGATCAGTGTAGTAATAGCAGTCACAGCATTAGTTCCGGTATTTGGTGCATTTGCGGGATGTGCAATAGGGATGATATTGATATTTATTGAGAGTCCGTCAAAAGTGCTTTTGTTTTTAATTATTTTTCTGGTCTTACAGCAAATTGAAGGAAACTTTATTTATCCGAAAGTAGTAGGTAATTCGGTCGGATTACCTTCTATATGGGTACTGGTTGCTGTAACAACTGGAGGACGATTAATGGGTATAATTGGAATGTTAATATTTATTCCGATTGCTTCTGTGAGTTATGCACTTTTTCGGGAGGTGATATATTTATTACTTAAAAAGAGAGATGTAGATATAGAAAAAATATAAAAGTATTAAAGTTGCGAGATACTATTACTTTACAATGTCGGTTAATGTGCTCGGAATTGGTATAATCGGCTTTGACGGACATATATATGAAGCAATGAACAAAACTGGTGATGAGATGCTGAATATATTATGGTCGGGCATGATTATAGCCGGAATATTGTACAGTGTGGTTACCGGAAATGTATCTGATATTTCCAATGCTGCACTTGATTCATCAAAGGAGGCTGTTACTCTATGCATTACGATGCTTGGAGTAATGGCCTTTTGGTGTGGACTGATGCAGATTGCAGAAGACGCCGGACTGGTAGAAAAAATGTCCGGGAAAATGCAACCGGTGATACATTTTCTGTTTCCGCAGTTACCGAAAAATCATCCGGCCAATAAATATATTACGACTAATATTATTGCCAATATACTGGGACTTGGATGGGCAGCTACACCGGCGGGACTTCAGGCAATGGAGGAACTGGCGAAGCTCGAAGAGAGCAGAAGGAGCCTGAAAGGCATTGCAAGTAATGAAATGTGTAACTTCCTGATCTTAAATATTTCATCACTTCAGTTGATACCGGTAAATGTAATTGCATATAGAAGCCAGTATGGAAGTGTGAATCCGGCATCGATTGTAGGGGCGGGGATTATTGCTACCAGTATCAGCACTTTGGTGGGGATTGTTTATTTTAAAATTATGGACAGGAAGCGGTAATATGAGACTTTTTTTATTTTGTTCAGATATGATTATTCCGGTTATTATTCTGGGAATTGTGTGCTATGGAGTGACCCAACATGTGGATGTATATGAAAGCTTTATTAAGGGTGCAAACAGCGGATTTCAGACCGTAATAAAAATCATGCCGACAATGCTGGCTCTGATGATAGCGGTAGGCATTCTGAGGGCGTCAGGACTTCTGGAAACGATAGGTATGTGGATTGGAAGTATGACGGATCATATTGGATTTCCTGGGGAATTAGTACCGCTTACGGTGGTGAAGATGTTCTCATCATCAGCGGCAACAGGTCTGTTACTGGATTTGTATAAAGAGTATGGAACAGATTCAAGAATTGGACTTATTGCATCCATCAGTATGGCGTGTACGGAGACGATATTTTATACGATGAGCGTGTATTTTATGACTGCAAAAGTAAGAAAAAGCAGGTATACACTACCGGGAGCATTGATTGCTACATTTGCCGGAATTGCAGCCAGTGTGGTGCTTGCCGGGATGTTTTAAGAGAAATGAAGAAGAAAAGTTCGCAGACCGCGTCGTAATTTTATCCGGCAGAATGGGTTGCACCAACCGTCTGAAAAGGGTACAATCTGCAGTATAAGAACCTGTATAAAATATGGGAAAATACAGAAAGAGGGTGTCCAAAATGGACAGAATGAAACAACAGATTGCTTTTTTAATGGAGATTGATAAAGTGAAAAATATCTTCCGACAGACGTATCTTGCAGATGGAAAGAGAAAGGAGAATGATGCAGAGCATTCCTGGCATCTGGCAATTGCTGCATTTCTTCTGAAAGAATATGTGGCAGAGGATGTGGATGTGATGAAAGTTATGATCATGGTACTGATCCATGATCTGGTAGAAATCGATGCGGGTGATACGTATGCATACGATGCAGAGGGCGCAAAGACTAAACGTGCGAGAGAAGTGGCAGCAGCGGACCGGATCTTTGGTATGCTTCCGGAAGATCAGGGTGGTTATTTCAGAGAACTGTGGGATGAGTTTGAAGCATATGAAAGTGATGATGCCAAGTTTGCGCATTTGCTTGATAATTTCCAGCCTCTGCTTTTGAATCATGAGAGCAATGGGAAGAGTTGGACAGAGCATCATGTAAAGAAATCTCAGATTTATAAAAGAAACGAAAAAATTAAAGAGACCTCTCCAGAAGTCTGGGAATGGATGAAGCAAATTGTGGAAGAACATATTGCGCTGGGACATGTTATTGATGAATAATATGATGATATAAATTGGAAAGGGTGAGTTAGATGAGAAACCATGAAGTGGTTACAAAGCAGCCGTTACTTAAAGAAGATGGATCGCTTAGAGAGCCTGGCTGGTCAAAAAGTCTGGTGCAGACATATGACCGTAAACAGATCAAAGCTCCCCGTATGAGGATCAAGGAATGGGATTATTATCTGGTACTAAATGAAGACTTTGCGGGTGCATTTACCTTGTCAGATGACGGATATATTGGTCTGCAGTCCGTGTCTTTGCTGAATTTTAAAGAAGGATGGGAACATACAGAGACGATTCTCAATGCATTTCCAATGGGGAAAATGCAGATGCCTTCGGATTCCAGGCATGGCGACATAGTCTATCGGGACAAGCGTTTGCATATGGAATATACGCTGGAAGAAGGACAGAGACGTATCCGATGTAAATTCGATAATTTCTATCAGGGTAAGACCTTCCGTTGTGATATTACGCTAGTTCAGCCTAAGATGGATACAATGGTAATTGCGACACCATGGAAGGAAAAGAAAACAGCATTTTATTATAATCAGAAGATCAATTGTATGCCGGCAAAAGGTAAGATGGAATATGATGGAAAAATATATCGATTTGATCCGAGTACTGATTTTGGAACTTTGGATTGGGGACGCGGTGTATGGACTTATGATAATCGCTGGTACTGGGGTTCCGGCAATCAGATGATAGATGGAAAGCCATTTGGTTTTAATATCGGATATGGATTTGGAGACACTACAGCAGCATCGGAAAATATGCTTTTTTATGATGGAAAATGTCACAAACTGGACGATGTAACATTCCATATTCCGGATGGAGATTATATGAAACCGTGGAAGTTTACATCCAGTGATGGTAGATTCGAGATGAATTTTGAACCGGTTCTTGACCGTGCGGCGAGGACAAATGCACTGATTATAGAATCGGATCAGCATCAGGTATTTGGACGCATGAATGGTAAAGCAGTGTTGGATGATGGTACTGTGATCGAAGTCAAAGACATGATGTGTTTTGCAGAAGATGTGCATAACCGTTATTAAATCGACTGAAAATGATGATAAGTATACAGTAAAAAAGAAAAGGGGTACTGATGGGAGAAATACGAAAAAGAATCACATTTCACGGAAGGGTACAGGGCGTAGGGTTCCGCTATACGGCCAGGCTGGCAGCAGGATCTCTTGGTCTTACCGGATGGGCGAAGAATGAGTATGATGGCACAGTTACTATGGAAGTGCAGGGAAGCGAGGGAATGATCAACAAACTGCTTGTGAGGCTAAATACTGATCATTTTATCCGGATTGAATGGATGGACAGTGAGGAGATACCGATTCGGGAAGATGAAAAAGGATTTCAGATCAAATATTAGAAAAAGTATTAGAGATAATACTGATTAAATGATCCAGGGGGAGTGGATAAAGATGGATCAAAAAGAGTTTAGAGAGTTCTATCGAACAATCCAGGATGTGGCAGAGCATCCTGTTGTACTTCGGATGAAGAAGTATCCGCATCATGGCGATACCTCTTGCTATAAGCATTGTATGCGGGTAGCATATTTTAATTATATTATCTGCAAGAAATTACATCTGGATGCAAAATCGGCGGCAAGAGCCGGGATGCTGCATGATCTGTTCTTATATGACTGGCATACGCATGCCAGAGAGACCGGTGAGCGATTGCATGGATTTACCCATGCTGAGAAGGCATATAAGAATGCAGGAAAGATATTCCGTCTGAACCGTGTGGAGCGAGATGTGATCCGAAATCATATGTGGCCGGTGACACTCAGGAGTGTGCCAAGGACAAGAGAAGGGTGGATGATCGTACTGACGGATAAGTACAGTGGTTTGTTAGAAACGTTGGATCGGAGAAAGAAAAATAAGAAAAATTGTATATAAAGGAGAACATGATTCATTTTAGTTTCATCCTATGTTATACTTTGAAGATTGTTGTAGTTTAAAAGTATGAGAAAAAGAGAGGAAACACTTACAAATGAATTCATTGAAACCAATGTTGCTGACTTCGCTGAAAACATATGACCGGGGTCAGTTTGTAAAAGATGTGACGGCGGGAATCATCGTTGCAATTATTGCACTTCCGTTGTCTATTGCGTTGGCACTTGCATCCGGAGTAGGACCGGAGGCCGGAATTTTTACTGCTATTGTAGCGGGATTTGTTATTTCCGTACTTGGCGGAAGCAGTGTGCAGATTGCAGGACCGACGGCTGCATTCGCAACGATTGTTGCAGGTATTGTGGCGAAAGATGGATTAGACGGACTTGTGATATCAACCATTCTGGCAGGTGTCTTTCTGATTCTGATGGGAATCTGTCATTTTGGAAGCTTGATTAAATTTATCCCATATACAATCACGACAGGATTTACTTCGGGAATTGCTGTTACGATTGTTATCGGTCAGTTGAAAGATTTCTTTGGTGTTGTTTATCCGGATGGCGTAAAGCCGATTGAGACTACCGAGAAGCTGAAAACATTTGTAGAAAATATCGCAACAATTAATACAGATGCGGTAATTGTAGGAGTAGTGAGTCTGATAATTCTAATCATTTCACCGATGATATTTAAGAAAATTCCGGGATCGCTTTTAGCGGTTATTGCAGGAATCTTAATGGTAAAATGTCTGCCGCTTCAGGTGGCAACAATCGGTAATCTTTATACGATCAGTAATGCACTGCCATCATTCCATCTACCGGCAGTAAACCTGCAGATTGTACAGAATGCGTTGCCAAATGCATTTACGATAGCGGTTCTTGCGGCGATTGAATCGCTTTTGTCCTGTGTAGTAGCGGATGGAATGATTAATGGAAAGCATCGTTCTGATATGGAGCTTGTGGCACAGGGAGCCGGTAATATCGCATCTGCATTATTTGGCGGAATTCCGGCTACGGGAGCAATTGCAAGAACAGCAGCGAATATCAAAAACGGTGGGCGAACACCGATTGCCGGAATGGTACATTCAATTACACTGGTCATTGTACTGGTGGTGCTGATGCCATTTGCGGGAATGATTCCGATGCCGACGATTGCAGCAATTCTTTTTATTGTTGCCTATAATATGTGTCAGTGGCGAACATTTGTCCATCTGATCAAGACAGCTCCGAAGAGTGATATTATCGTATTGATCAGTACGTTTGTATTGACTGTGATTTTTGATCTGGTAGTTGCGATTGAGATTGGTATGGTGCTTGCTTGTCTGCTGTTTATCAAACGAATGAGCGAAGAAACGCATGCCGAAAGCTGGACATACGTAGATGATGACACGCAGGATGTGGCTGAACAGCTTCGAAAACTTCCGTTACAGATCCGTGTTTATGAGATTACGGGACCATTATTCTTCGGTGCGGCTGATGCAATTGAGCATATCGTGGTAAAAGATTTTACTACTTGTCTGGTACTTCGTATGAGAAGTGTTCCGGCAATTGACAGTACGGCAATGAATGCGTTGCAGGATCTGATCTGCGTATGTGAATCGAAGGGAATTACAGTGGTGTTCTCACATGTAAATGAGCAGCCAATGAAAGTAATGCAGAAATCAGGCTTTGTAGAAGTCGTGGGTGAAGAGAATTTCTGCCCGAACATATCGGCGGCACTGAAACGAGCGGAAGAGATTATAGAAAATTAGGATACATTAAAACAGCGAAAACCCGCTAACCATAGGGCTAACGGGTTTCGTTTTTTTAAAAGTTACTAAAGGAATGAGAGTAAAGCATAACACTGTTAAATACTGATTACAGTGTACTACTTTGTGAGGTTAGATAGTTGTCTGTCCTCAACTATCTGACGTTAAGTATAATGAGAAAATGTGACAGAAGTGTGTTCAGTTTGTGAAAGAAATAGAAACTTTCTATTCAAATAGTTCAAATTTTAAAAATGAAAAATCCCTCGCAGTGGCTGGCTGCGAGGGATTTTCGGTTACTATAGTTATCTAAAAGGAATGAGAGTAAAGTGCAACACTGTATGGTCTGGTACAGTGTTCAACTTCTATGAGGGTGATAGTTAACTGTTCTTTAACTATCTGTTTTACAGTATAGAGAAGAAATATGACAGGAGTATGTTATTTCTCTAAAAGAATCGGAAAATTTCTTAAGAAGTTCTTGCGAAAATAAAAAGGTGATTTAATAGATATATCGAAATATCTACCGTAGATAAAATAATAAGCAATAACTATTGACATAATTAATTTACAGAAATAAAATAGATACAAGGAGGGAACGGTATGGATATTAAGGAACTGAATGAAAAGAGATTATTAAAGAAGATGTCTTATGAAGATATTGCAGAATTTACCGGTATAAAACAAGAGGATGTGAAGGCAATATTATTGGAACAAACGAAAGAGTATTCCTACGAGGGATTACTGGCAATGGAACAGGCTATTTTATCAGGAGATCGAATGCCGTTTGCTTATAATGCAATTGAACACAGACCTGTGATGATCCGGGAGGAGCCTTATCGATATTATGCAAGAGAATATACGGAGGAAGATTGGAAACGTATATCGGAGCATACCAGAGCGGAACTGATTCATGGTAGATTATATATGATGGGACAGCCTAGTCGCATGCATCAGTGGATTGTTTCAGAACTTATGTATTTGATAAAAGATTATATCAGAAAGCATAAAGGAAAATGTAAGGTATATAGTGCACCTTTTGGTGTGCGGTTATTTCAGGATGATTCTGTAATTGTGGAACCAGATATTTCTATGATATGCAGAGAAGATATTTTGACGGATAAAGGATGTGAAGGCGCACCGGATTGGGTAATAGAGGTTGTATCTGTGAGCAATTCAAGTTATGATTATAACACGAAACTTGAACAGTATCAGAAAGCAGGAGTAAGAGAGTGCTGGATCATAGATCCATTTCGTCGCACTGTATTGATGTGGCTTCGGGATTGCTCGGAGAAAAGTGGCTATTATAGTTACGATAAGAAGGTGGAGGCTTGGTGTCTAGATGGATTCCACGTGCGGATGGCTGAGATAGAAGAGACATTTTGATGACAGATTATAGAGACATATGAACCATTCGACTGTATTTTAGCAGGAGGTGGAGAAGTATTATCCGGAGTATAAGAAATGCAGGAAAGCATTACAGATGTATCAGCTGGTAAGAGGAGAAAAGGATAATGAAAGCAATAGTATTTGATGTGGATGACACAATATATGACCAACAGGTGGTATTTGACCAGGCTTGCAGGGATGTATTTGGAGAATTAAAAGGTGTGTCGTTGGTAGATTTATTTAAGGCGAACCGTTATTATAGTGATGAGAGTTTTGATGCCATGGGGCGGGGTGAAATGACAAAAGAAGAAATGTACATTTACCGTATTAAGCGTGCCATGGAGGAGTTTCATTTACCGATTACGGATGAGCAGGCGGTAAGATATCAGGAACGCTATGTATACTATGGTAGCCAGATTACGGTATCGGATCAGATGCGGCAGATATTGGAATATTGTGGTGAGCGGATGAAGCTTGGCGTTATTACCAATGGACCGTCGGCGCATCAGTGGAGAAAGATAAAGACGCTGAATCTGGAACGATGGGTGAATCCAGAGTATATATTTGTATCCGGTGATGTGGGCGTCAACAAACCAGAACGCGGAATCTTTGAACATGCAATGAAAAAGATGGGGATGCAGAATCCGGAGGATATTGTATATGTAGGGGATTCTTATGAAAAGGATATTTTGGGAGCAACCGGCGCAGGCTGGAATGCTATCTGGTTAGAGCGGAGAGGACGTGAAGTGCCAGAGGATATTCCAGAACACACGTCGATTGCCAGAAGTGAAGAAGATTTATTTCAATTAATCAGGAAAATGTCATGAATATCAATATCATATCACAATACAAAGGTCTGAGAAGAGAGAATTACATATTATGTTTTGGCCGTTTGGTTACGGCGATGGGCGCGATGGTCCGACCGATGCTGACGATGATACTGAGTCAGAAGCTTGGTATGAATGCGGTGCAGGTCGCATGGGTAACAGCGCTTATGGGGATTTTATCGATTCCGGCGAATTTGGTCGGAGGTAAAATGGCAGACCGTTTCAGTAAGAAAATGAATATCGTCTATCTGGATATTGTATCGGTGGTCTGTTATATTATCTGCGGCTTGATACCGCTTAGCGGTAAATCCATTGTGCTGATGTTTATCGCATCTACCTGTCAGAATATGGAGAATCCTTCATATAATTCGCTGACGGCAGATATTACGCTGACGGAGGATCGAGAGAGAGGATATTCGTTGCAGTATCTGATGGGCAACCTGGGAGGCGTTATGGCTTCGGCAGTTGCAGGATTTATGTTCCGTAATTATCTGTGGCTGGCGTTTCTACTCAGTGGAATATCCATTGGGATTTCATCAGTTTTGATTTTTCTATTTGTGCAGAATATTACACCAGTAAAAGACATTAGCCAGAAGGCGGTCTATCAGGCAAATCGCCATGGAGAGAGTCTGTGGACGATCCTGCGGGAAAACAGGCTGATTCTGTTGTATATCCTGACAGCCAGCGGTTACGGCGCAATGTATCAGATGTATAATTATCTGGTGCCAATGGATCTTGTGCGGCTGCATGGAGATACCGGAGCAGTGATCTATGGAACAGTTACCAGTGTGAACTGCATTATCGTGGTTATATTTACACCGATATTTACCAAGTTATTACATAGATTTTCAGAGCCTGTTAAGACGATGTATGGATATCTGATGATGCTGTTTGGATATGGAATTTTTCTTGTATTTGCCGGTCATATATCGTTTTATTATGTGGCAATGATCGTGATGACGTGGGGCGAGGTATCTAATATGCTGGCAGAGAGTCCGTATCTGACCAGACGTATGCCAGCCAGCCACAGAGGGCGTGTGCATGGTCTGATGGAAGTGACAAGGATTGGTGTAATGAGTGGATATCAGATGTTGATCGGAGTGATCTATAAGAATTCTACGCCGACATTTACCTGGATCATAGTGCTTATGACAGGCGCATTGTTCCTGGGATTAACAGGGATTCTGGCGGCAAAGGATAAGAGAAGATATAAGAATTTGTATCGAGTCTAATTATATAACGTAAAACCCCTTCACAGTGGCTGGCTGTGAAGGGGTTTCTTGTCGTTATAGTTATCTAAAAGGAATGAGAGTAAAGTGTGCACTGTAATCGGTCTACAGTGTTAACTTTATGAGGGAGATAGTTGTTGGTCTTTCAACTATCTGTCTTATAGTATATAGATGAAATATGACAGAAATATGTTCTTTATCTAAAAGAAAAAGAAAATTTCTTAAGAAGTTCTTGCGAAAACATAAATAAAACCTTGTTTTGTCATATTTCAATACTGTTTCGGTTTGGAAATCATCTAATTACTGAATCCGGACATACTCTGGTACAGGATCACATTCCAGGTACAGTCATTCTGATCATTATCGGACATGTGTTTAGTCTATCCAAAAAATCCCAAAAATGTGATGAGAATATGATTGATGTTTGACCATTTTCTGAATGATGTATAGAATAGATAATATGAATATTGCAGAAAAATTTATCAACACACATGAATTGACAAAGGAAGAATATGTAGAATTGATCCGGCTGGCAGAGTCAGATGTGCAGGTCCGAGAGCAGCTAAAGGAGGAAGCAGTTCGGCTTCAAAAAAAATATTATGGCACAGATGTTTATACCCGTGGATTGATTGAATTTACCAATTATTGCAGGAATAACTGCTATTATTGCGGAATTAGAAATGGTAACAGAAATGCACAGCGCTATCGTTTGACGAAAGAGGAGATACTTGACTGCTGTGCCAATGGATATGAACTGGGATTTCGGACATTTGTGCTGCAGGGCGGCGAGGATCCGTATTATACAGATGAAAAACTGGCGGAGATTGTCCGGGAGATACGGGTGTTGTATCCGGAGTGTGCGATCACATTGTCTGTAGGAGAACATTCGAAAGAAACATACCGATTGTGGAAAGAAGCGGGAGCGGACAGATACCTGCTTCGACATGAGACAGCGAGTGATGAACTGTATCAGAAGCTTCATCCGGCAGAAATGAAATTATCGGAACGCAAACAATGTCTTTATGATCTGAAAGAACTTGGATATCAGGTGGGCGCCGGATTTATGGTAGGTGCACCGGGGCAACAGATTTCAGATCTGGCAGAGGATCTGGTTTTCTTAAAAGAACTGGAGCCTCATATGGTAGGGATCGGACCATTTATTCCGCATCACGACACCAGATATGCAGAAGAAAAAGCCGGAAGTGTAGAGCGGACGTTACTATTATTATCCATTATCCGGATATTGCTTCCGGGAGTATTGCTTCCTGCGACAACGGCACTGGGGACAATGGATCCGCTGGGACGTGAAAAAGGATTGCAGGCGGGAGCAAATGTTGTAATGCCGAATCTGTCTCCGGTGAAGAACCGAAAGCAGTATGAACTGTATGACAATAAGATTTGTACGGGTGAAGAGGCTGCGGAATGTAGAGGATGTCTGTCCAGAAGAGTAGCAAGTGTCGGTTATCAGCTGGTCAGCGACCGCGGAGATTCACGGATGTAATGCGTGGAAATATTGGATAGAGTAAAGAAGAAGTATAGTTCCAATATACGGTAAGATATGTTATATTAAAAATGTCGGGGGAGTGGCGGCAGGTCCACCCTCCCCTTGATGTCCCTTAATTTAGAATTTTATTTTTTCATTAATTTTAGCAATCTGTTGATCTGCTTTTTTCAAAATCTTTTCGTTATTTGTTTCCAAAGCCAGTTCTCGAACTTCCTGCCAGTCTTCCAGCTCGTCGAGAAGCATACCTTTGTATTGTTCGTTAGTCATACCCATTTCTTCCATAATAACTCCTTTCTTCGCCTGCCTCGAATATTAGCCTTTATGTAAGCTAATGATATTCTGTGATGTTGAGGTGAAAGCCCCGATTATGATGCCTGCAGATTGTTTCGTGCTCTGCACTCCCACAATCCTCCCAATCATTCGCATATCGTGGGATTACCATCCCACTTTTATGCGAATATTGGGGCGGGGCTCAAGGTCTTTCATCCACTTATGAGCAAGCTCATGTGGATTTAGACTTTTTGCCCCTGGCATCATTATATAGAGCAACAATAAAGTATCATATATAATTAATATAACACACATTACGAAAACTTGCCATGAAAAGATAAAAAATATATTTTAATTATCAAATACATTTGTTCTGAGGAGATAAAATGGCATCGGACCAGCATCTAATACCGCTTTATGGAAGCGAATCTGTGAGAAATCATCTCCCCATTTTTTCATTGCTTCTTTTTTCAGTTCCATAAATTCAACGTAACCAATATAATACTTGAGATAGTTTGCCGGATCTGCGGTGATCAGATCGTAGATCTTTGAGATGGTCGCCGCATCCTGAATACTGTAATCACGGAAGAATGAGATGGTATCTTTGCGATTCCAACCGTCGTAATGAATGCCGATATCTGCAAGAGCATAGAGACCGAGCAGAACGGAAGCATTGTGTTGGCGCAGGGATGCTTCGTCTTTTGGCAAACCGGAAAAGTAATAACTTATCATTTCTGTGTAAGTTGCCCAACCTTCGGTATAGCCGCCACAGTCTAAGAGACTGCGTATCGGCTCGGGATCTGTGGATGCATAATAGACATGCTGATACAGATGACCGGGAAATCCTTCGTGTGCCAGTGTCGTAAATAGAGTCAGATCGTCCGGCAGATGGAGCGAGTTGATGT
This sequence comes from Dorea ammoniilytica, assembly GCF_025567415.1. Taxonomy (NCBI): domain Bacteria; kingdom Bacillati; phylum Bacillota; class Clostridia; order Lachnospirales; family Lachnospiraceae; genus Dorea; species Dorea ammoniilytica. The sequence goes on along the minus strand of NZ_JAOQJV010000008.1, from coordinate 97,123 downwards.
AAATGGTCTGCCCTTCGGTGTTATCGATAGCGGGAACCATGTAGAATGCCGGACTCACATATTCAGCCACGTCAGCTTGAACGTATTTTACCTGCGTATTCACAGCTTCGATGGATGGGAAGAATCGTTCAGTTTTCTGTTGGAGATCGTTTAGGATGGCAGCAGGGTTTGAGTCCTGTAAGGTGAATGCATCTAATGTGGTATCGCTTAAATTGGATGAATCTGTTCTGGAAGCGTATTCAGGCGAAGTGAGAACGGTCTGCATGGCGATGAGATCCGACTGGATCTGTGTCATGGTCAGTTCTTTCAATTCATCTATGGAACGATCAGAGCCGGTTTCACATTTGACCAGATGCTGGTAATAATTTTTACCGTCCGGAAGGCGGCATAGTCCACCGGAACTGCCACTTTTGGATTTTAATGTTTCCAATGCAGTAATCAGATTCTGATAAGCGGGAAATACATATTCTTTGAGTGCGGATTCATTCTGTGCAATATAAGCTTTTTTTGTATCAGTAGAACAGCCAGAGAGATTATTGATGCGATCTTCAAAGGAAGAGTAAAGATAATTACTGCTTCCCATATTAAGAAAGGTATTACATTCTTTGATCACGGAATCGGCTGTGGAGGATGCCATGAACAGACCGGCATCCGCTTTGGACGTTTCAAAACCGGTTAGAGAATCGAAGTGTTCCGGGAGTGTTTTCAGCAGGGCAAGATATGTATCCACATCTGTGGTATCAGCAAATTGATATTCAGATAATAAAATAGGAAGCTGTGTCTGAATCCCTGTAAGAGGGCTGATGGGTTCTTCGCATAACAGATATGGAATTCCGGACAGAGTGTTGGAGAAGGAATCCTCTAAAAGTTTCCAGATGGTCTGATTGGAAGGAGAGAGTTCGGCATAAGGGATGTCTTTCAGTTGGGCAAGATTATTTTCGGCAGCAGTACTGATATCAGAGGAAGAAACGGAATAATTTCCGAAAGAAATGATGGGATTGCTTATTCCGTAGTTGTCCGGGTTCTGCAGTGTATAGTGAAGGGTAATACTGTTGCTGTTTACCTCTTCCTGAAAGAGAGCATCGGTAAAGGCGTCGAATGTTGTATCCGCATCGGCATATATCCGGCAGCTTAACAGACAGCACACGGTCAATGCAGAGACAGCCAGAATCAGAAGAGCAATGAGAGAACGTTTTTTAGACATAAAGAGTATCCTGATCGTTTTTGTCTATAGATATGCAGGAGACAGCAGGTCTCATGCATATGGAGAAAATACAGAAATTCAGCGGTTTATGCGGATGAGCAATAAATTTGCTTTAAATCTAAATTGCATCAATTATAGATTACTGCTATAATTGAAAAAGAGTGCGCTCGGTATTTGGGTGTATGATAAATACAAATGATAGAAAAGGAATGAATGGGGTAGAAAATATGGAATTATTTGTAAAAGTAATGAATACCGTGAATGACATTGTATGGCATCCGGTTATGTGTGTATTCCTGATGATCGCTGCGGTATGGTTTACCGTCCGGTTGAAGGGAATGCAGGTTCGCAGAGTAAAGGATATGGCAAAATGTCTGCTCGAGAAAGGTGATAATAAACAAGATAAAGCACTGTCACCATTCCAGGCATTTGCAACAACTGTAGGAGGACGTATCGGAACCGGTAATATTGCGGGTACAGCAACTGCTATTTTTATGGGGGGTCCGGGAGCCGTTTTCTGGATGTGGATCACAGCGATTCTCGGTGCATCTACTGGTATGGTAGAGTGTATCCTTGGTCAGGCATACAAGACGAGAAACTTAGGAGAGCTGACCGGAGGACCGGCGTTCTATATGTCTAAGGGAATTAAGAATAAGACACTTGGTAAGATTCTTGCCGTGTTATTCTGTATCGCTGTATTTATCGGACCTGGCTTCCTGCTTCCGGCTATGCAGACACAGACAGCAGCCACTGCCGTAAAGGGAGCATTTGGAATTCCATTTGTAGTAGTAGGAATCGGAATGGTAATTATCGTTGGTGTCGTAACTATGGGTGGTATCAAGCGAATCGGACAGGTAGCAGAGTTCCTTGCACCGATCATGTGCGGCATTTATCTGTTAGTTATGGTCATTATTATGATCGTGAATGCGGAAAGAATTCCATCCGTATTTGGTTCTATTTTTGCAAGTGCATTTGGTAAAGATGCGGTATTTGGCGGAATCGTAGGATCAGCGCTGTCATGGGGAATTAAGAGAGGATTCTTCTCTAACGATGCCGGTAATGGTATGAGTCCGCTGATCTCTGCGACGACAGATACATCCCATCCTGTAAAACAGGGATTGGTTCAGGGATTTTCCGTATATGTGGATACACTTCTGGTATGTACCTGTACAGGATTGTCGGTACTTCTTGCGGGTACTTATAATGTAGCTGCGGATGGTGTTGGTGATGTGCTGTTAGTAGAGCATGCGAAAGGTATTCAGTATGGTATCGCATTTATGCAGGAAGCAATGGCAACGACGATCGGACAGGCAGGAGCTATGCTGCTTGCGGTAATCTTGTTTATCTTTATTTTCACAACAATGCTGTCATATTCTTATCAGTTAGAGTCAACATGTAAGTACTTATTTGGTGAAAATAAATGGGTTGTTACATTTGTACGTATTCTGTTCCTAATATTCTGTATGTTTGGTATTCTGATTGATGGAGATACGATCTGGCCAATGGGTGATATCGGTGTAGGATGTATGCTGTGGGTAAATACATTCAGTATCCTGCTTCTGACACCGGTACTGATGCGTATCGTGAAGGATTATGAGAAGCAGAGAGCACAGGGACTGAATCCGCTGTTTGACCCGGCAACGGTCGGAATTGAGGATGAAGCCGGTGTATGGAATCAGTATGTAGAAGAAAAGAAGAAGCGTGGAGATTATGAGAATCCGGCGCTCGGATATGAGAAGAAAAACTAGAGTGTGTTTCCGGCTGAAAATAAGCCGTTATGCGAAATCGCGCATCTTGACTTTCAGAAGCATATGTGTTACGATTTTTGTTAGATTAGACAAACGCAATGACGAAGAGAGTACGCAGAAGGAAGTTCTACAGAGAAGTCCCATAAGGCTGAGAGGGATGGATGGAAGACTGCGGAAGATGGCTTCTGAGTGGTGTAGATGAACTGGAATGGCATTTGTTGGAGAGATGATGCCAGATAATACAGTAAATCTGCAATGGGTGCGCCCGTTACAGCGTCATGGTGTGATGCACCAGTTGAGACTCCTGCTGTGAGGCTGTGAGTGAAGAGAAGTGGTAACACGATAGATATCGTCTTCTTTGATCTGAAAGGATCAGAGAAGGCGTTTTTCTTTTGTAACATTACGTTTGTTCAAACATTTTAAAATGGGTTAGGAGAGAGAATTATGTGTGAAAAATGTAGTAAACCAAAGTTTTATATGACTACAGCGATTGCGTATACTTCAGGAAAGCCGCATATCGGTAATACTTACGAGATCGTGCTGGCTGATGCAATTGCACGATATAAGAGAAAACAGGGATATGATGTGTTTTTCCAGACAGGTACTGACGAACATGGTCAGAAGATTGAACTGAAGGCAGAAGAAGCCGGTGTAACACCTAAGGAATTTGTAGATGACGTGTCTGGTCAGATTAAAGAAATCTGGGATCTGATGAATACATCTTATGACAAATTTATCCGTACGACAGATCCGGATCATGAGAAACAGGTACAGAAGATCTTTAAGAAACTGTATGATCAGGGAGACATTTACAAAGGATCTTATGAAGGTATGTATTGTACTCCATGTGAGTCTTTCTGGACAGAGTCTCAGTTAGTAGACGGTAAATGCCCGGACTGCGGACGTGAGGTTCAGCCTGCACAGGAAGAGGCATATTTCTTCAAAATGAGTAAGTATGCAGATCGTCTGATCGAGCATATCAATACACATCCGGAATTTATTCAGCCGGTATCCAGAAAGAATGAGATGATGAACAACTTCCTGCTTCCGGGACTGCAGGATCTGTGTGTATCCAGAACTTCTTTCAAATGGGGAATCCCGGTAGACTTTGATGACAAGCATGTCGTATACGTATGGCTGGATGCGCTGACCAACTACATTACCGGAATTGGATATGATGCAGATGGCAACAGCAGTGAAATGTACAAGAAGAACTGGCCGGCAGACCTGCATCTGATCGGTAAAGATATTATCCGTTTCCATACCATTTACTGGCCAATCTTCCTGATGGCACTGGGTGAGCCATTACCGAAACAGGTATTTGGACATCCATGGCTGCTGCAGGGTGATGGTAAGATGAGTAAATCTAAGGGAAATGTGCTGTATGCAGATGAACTGGTAGATTTCTTTGGCGTGGATGCTGTACGTTACTTCGTGCTGCATGAGATGCCATTTGAAAATGATGGTGTGATTTCATGGGAGCTGATGGTAGAGCGTCTGAATTCAGACCTTGCCAATACACTGGGTAACCTGGTAAATCGTACCATTTCCATGACGAACAAATACTTTGGTGGAAGCGTGACAGATAAGGGTGTCGCAGAAGATGTAGATGCTGATCTGAAGGCTGTTGTAGAGAATACGCCGAAAGCTGTTGAAGCTAAGATGGATGAACTGCGTGTGGCAGATGCGATCACAGAGATCTTTACACTGTTCAAACGCTGCAACAAATATATTGATGAGACGATGCCATGGGCACTGGCAAAAGACGAAGCTGCAAAGGATCGTCTGGAGACAGTACTGTATAATCTGATCGAGAGCATCAAGGCCGGTGCAAGAGAGCTGGAGCCATATATGCCTGAGACATCTGAGAAGATCCTGGCACAGCTTGGCGACGGTAAAGTAACCGAGAAGCCTGAGATTCTGTTCCAGAGACTGGATCTTGAAGAGGTTATGAAGAAAGTCGAAGAGCTTCATCCGCCGGTACAGGAAGAGCCAGAGCAGAAGGAAGAGGAAGATGTGATCGATATCGAAGCAAAACCGGAGATCACATTTGACGACTTTGGCAAAATGCAGTTCCAGGTAGGCGAGATCATTGCCTGTGAGGAAGTGAAGAAGTCTAAGAAGCTGCTGTGTTCACAGGTGAAGATCGGAAGCCAGGTAAAACAGATCGTATCTGGTATTAAGAAACAGTACAGTGCAGAAGAGATGGTAGGTAAGAAGGTTATGGTTCTTGTGAACCTGAAGCCAGCGAAGCTTGCCGGAGTACTGTCTGAGGGTATGCTGCTGTGTGCAGAGGACGCAGACGGTAACCTGTCATTGATGACACCTGAGAAAAATATGCCTGCAGGAGCAGAAATCTGCTAATAGGAATATCTGGAGGAAATATGATATTTGACACGCATGCGCATTATGACAGTGAACAGTTTGATGAAGACCGTGAGATCCTGCTTGCTTCTATGAAAGAAGCAGGCGTGGGTATGATCGTCAATGTGGCAGCATCCTATGAATCCTGCTTTGAGGTGACGAAACTGGCGCAGAAGTATGCATTTATGTATGCGGCAGTCGGCGTACATCCGGATGAAGTAGGCGACCTGAATGAAGAAACATTTGCCCGTATGAAAGAACAGTTCAAGCTGGATAAGGTAGTGGCTGTCGGTGAGATTGGTCTGGATTACTACTGGGACAATGAGCCACATGAGGTACAGAAGAAATGGTTCATCCGTCAGCTTGATCTGGCAAGAGAGCTTGATCTTCCGGTGATGATCCACAGCCGTTCGGCGGCAGCAGATACCATGGAGATCATGAAAGAACATGGTCAGGGACTGAGGGGTATTATCCACTGTTATTCGTATTCGCTGGAAATGGCAAAAGAGTATGTGAAAATGGGCTATCACATCGGTATCGGCGGTGTGGTGACATTCAAGAATGGCAAGAAGCTGAAAGAAGTTGCTGAGGCAATTCCGCTGGAGTCCATTGTGCTGGAAACGGACTGTCCGTATATGGCTCCGGAACCATTTCGCGGTAAGCGGAATAACTCTTCTTACATCCGATATGTGGCAGAGGAGATCAGCAGACTGAAAGGGATTACGGCAGAAGAAGTGATCCGTCAGACGGAAGAGAATGCGAAAAAGCTGTTATTAAATGAATAAGAATGTAGATAAAGAAAGGGAGATATTACATGAGCGGTATCTCCCTTTTGTGTAATCTTTTATATGTTACATTGTGAAAACATGAATCCAAAATTGAAATAACTATTTACATATGTTATACTTTAAGTCTGGATAAACTGAAAACCAGGTTACAAAAAATTCATTGATATTTCATTTTTTATTTGTTTCTATTGAAGACCTTTTCATGTATAATAATCAGTAAACTAAGGAGGACAACATGACGGAACCTACACTTGGCAACCCGCAGAATACGATTGAGATTCTGAAGAAATATAATTTTACATTTCAGAAGAAGTTCGGACAGAACTTTCTGATTGATACGCATGTGCTGGACAAGATCATCGCGGCGGCAGAGATTACGAAGGATGATTTTGTATTGGAGATCGGACCCGGTATCGGTACGATGACGCAGTATCTGGCGCAGGCAGCAGGCAAGGTGGCAGCGGTGGAGATTGACAAAGCATTGATTCCGATTCTGGGTGACACATTGTCTGCATATGATAATGTTATGATCATTAATGAGGATGTGCTGAAAGTGGACATCCAGAAACTGGTAGAAGAGGAAAATGGTGGCCGACCGGTAAAAGTGGTGGCGAATCTTCCGTATTATATCACTACACCAATTATCATGGGATTATTCGAGAAGCATGTGCCGATCGAGAGTATTACCGTTATGGTACAGAAGGAAGTGGCAGACCGCATGCAGGTAGGACCGGGCACGAAGGACTACGGCGCATTGTCGCTGGCGGTGCAGTATTATGCGAGTCCATATATTGTGGCAAATGTTCCGCCGAACTGTTTTATGCCGAGACCGAAGGTGGGATCTGCAGTAATCCGTCTGACAACGTATGACAAACCGCCGGTGGAAGTGGACGATGAGAAGCTGATGTTTCGCATTATACGTGCATCTTTTAATCAGCGCCGCAAGACACTGGCGAATGGACTTAAGAATGCGGCGGACCTGGATATTCCAAAGGAACTGATCGCAGAGAGTATTGAGTCATTGGGACATGGACCATCAGTACGAGGTGAGGCACTCACGTTGGAAGAATTTGCGGCACTAAGCAATTACATCAGCAGAGGACTTCGGGATTAAGAGATATCTGCAATAGGTTTGAGATAATTTAGTAACAGAACAATAGAGTAAACCGGGAAAGGAAGGGACATATGAGCAAGTTTGTGACAAAAGATTTGTTTGAGATTACACCGGAAATTGCGCATTTGGCTGCATTGTGCGAGGAAAGCAATGCCATTGACAGGGAACTGTATGGGAAATACGATGTAAAAAGAGGCCTCCGTGATATGAACGGTAAGGGCGTGCTTGCAGGACTGACAAATGTATCGGACGTGCGCGCGAAGAAGATCGTGGATGGCGAGGAAGTTCCTTGTCCCGGCAATCTATATTACCGAGGTTATAACATTAAGGATCTGGTCAATGGATTCCTGAAGGAAGATCATTATGGATTTGAAGAGATCGCATATTTACTTCTGTTCGGTGAATTGCCGACCAGACAGGAGCTGGCAGACTTTCAGGTGATGCTGTCTGACAGACGGACGCTTCCACCAAACTTTGTGCGGGATGTGATTATGAAAGCGCCGAGCCGCGATATGATGAACAGTCTGTCCCGTTCAATTCTGAGTCTTTACCGCTATGATGCAAAGGCAGATGATACGTCGATTCCGAATGTACTGCGTCAGTGCCTGAATCTGATCAGCCAGTTTCCGATGCTGATGGTGTATGGCTATCATGCATATAATTTCCGCAGAGGTCAGGATCTCTTTATCTATGCACCGAGACCGGAGCTGTCCATGGCTGAGAATATCCTGATGATGCTCCGTGAGGATAGACAGTACACGAAGCTGGAGGCGAAGATCCTGGATATGGCGATGGTGCTTCATATGGATCACGGCGGTGGTAACAATTCGACATTTACGACACACGTTGTCACCTCTTCAGGAACCGATACGTATTCGACGATGACTGCAGCAATGGCATCACTCAAAGGGCCGAAGCACGGTGGTGCGAATATTAAAGTAACGCAGATGTTTGAGGATATGAAGGGAGTTGTAAATGACTGGGAGGATGAAGATGAGATCCGACAGTATCTGTATGACCTGCTGGATAAGAAAGCCTTCGATCAGAAGGGATTGATCTACGGAATGGGACATGCGGTATACTCTGTTTCTGATCCGAGAGCAGAGATCTTCAAAGGCTTTGTGGAACAGTTAGCAGTGGAAAAGGGTTACGAGAAAGAGTATTCATTGTATTCGAAGGTAGAAAGACTGGCACCGGAAGTAATTGGGGAACGTCGCAGAATGTATAAAGGTGTTAATGCCAATGTTGACTTCTACAGTGGTCTGGTATATCAGATGCTGAATCTGCCACAGGCATTGTATACACCGATATTTGCAGCAGCGAGAATCGTAGGATGGAGCGCACACCGTCTGGAAGAGCTGAAGAATGTGGATAAGATCATCCGTCCGGCGTATAAAGCACTGGCACCGCACAGAGACTATATCGAGATGGATGACCGGGGGGATGAGGTATGTTAAAGAAGGAATTTTATTTTCCGTCCAGCGATGGACAGACACAGATCCATGTAATTCAGTGGTTCCCGGAAGCAGGAGTGAAAGCGGTGCTGCAGATTTCCCATGGAATGGTAGAGTATATTGACCGTTATGATGAATTCGCAAGATATCTGGCAGAGCGTGGATTTTGTGTAGTTGGACACGACCATCTGGGACATGGAAAGTCGGTACAGTCACAGGAATATCTTGGATATTTTCATGAAGAAAAAGGGAATCAGTATGTGATCTCGGATATACACAGACTACGGAAAATGACCGAGAAAGAGTATCCGGGAGTACCGTATTTTATGATGGGACACAGTATGGGATCATTCTTACTCAGACAGTATCTGACCATGCGCGCAGAAGGACTGGCAGGAGCTATTGTCATGGGCACAGGGGACATGCCGTACGCGTTGCTGAAAGCAGGACAGGCAGTCTGCAAGAGCATTGCATTGACGAAAGGCTGGCATCACAGAAGCCATCTGGTGAACCAGCTTGGAATGGGCGGTTATAACCGTCAATTTGAGCCAAGTGACAGCACCAAAGACTGGATTACTTCAGATGACTCCAAGCGGAAAGAGTACGAGGCAGATCCGCTGTGTAACTTTGTATTTACCGTAAATGGATATTATCAGATGTTTGAAGGCATGAAAGTACTGACCAGACGTCATGCAATGGATAAGATCCCTGCGGAGCTTCCGGTAATCTTCGTATCCGGTGCAGAGGATCCGGTGGGAAGTAATGGTGTGGGCGTGACCAGAGTATTCCAGAAATACGAAGCACACGGTATGACCGATGTAGAAATGAAGTTATATGCCGGAGACCGGCATGAGATCCTGAATGAGACAGACCGAGAAGAAGTGTACGAAGATCTGTATCGATGGATGGAGAAGAGAATATGAAGATAAATATAATCAGAGGTTGTGGAGTCCACAACCTCTGTCTGCTTTTAAGATGTTTTATTAAACCTATTGCATATGAAATAATCCATGTTCTAACTCATAATCTAAACAAACAGGGAAACAAAATGGAAGCACATTTAAAATACTAAAAAATATGATGATTACTGAAATTACAATGATAACGTTATTTAATAATCCGTTTTGGCTACAGTGATATTTCCATAACATGACTACAGAGATAACAAGTAAGAGCATCCACAATATTATGATTAGGACTCCTTCTTTGTAATTCCATGCGCCCGTTGTTTTTTGCATGAATAATATAAATAAAATATGAATGAGATCCAGTAATAATATCTTGCTTCTATATGACATAATATTCACCTTCGATTCGATAGCTATATGTTTATCTTTACCGAATTTCTGGTAAAAAGTCAATAGTCTTAAAAAGATAAAATCAGTTAATTCCTCCGAACAATGAGATAGCTTTTTTGGCATTCTCGGTCACAGCCTGCATACCGAGAATTGCGATATCCCGGTAGTAGATTTCACTGTCGCAGTTGATCTTGCGCACACCGTGCTGGATGACCTGTGTGTAATCGTCTTTACTGATATCCGGTTCTCCGTTCATGACAAGCGGAACAGGAAGTCCGGATCCAGTGTTATTTACGTGTTGTAATGCGCCGTAGGAACATGCCAGTGCGCTGATGCCAGTAGCGTCGATAAAGCCACGCACGGCTTCTGTAGCGTCTTGTTGAGGAATATCAGCAGGAGCAACGCCTTCGACGGAAGCAAAACGGCGGGATGCCATGTGTACGACCGTCTTGGTATTTTCTATATTTTCTTCATAAGGAAGGGATGAACCATCATAGGTAACTGAACTGAAACCGATGATCAATGCCTGACGGATGTAATTAATGGTCATGCCGTGATCCAGATGAACACAGACCGGAACAGAAGCTTTCTCTGCCATATCTACCATAAGTGGACCGATGTTGGCAAGTGGAAGCTTTTTTTCATTTTCCTGTGAGTGCATGATGATAACCGGAAAGTTAAGTTCCTGTGCAGCATCGAGAACAGCAGTAAGGTTATCTTCACTCAGGATGTGGAATGCGCCGATGGCACATTTATTGGCTTCTGCATAACTCAAGATTTCTTTCAGTGTAACTAACATGTTCCGGTCTCCTTCCTGTGAATACTTTTGTCATTTGCATATCGATGATGTACGTCCTTTGGACACATATACTATATTTATAATTGCGTGAAAATGCAATAATGGTTTATAATATTGATATTAAATCGAAAATAGGACGAAAAACGTGCAAAAACGATCAATTATAAACAGGAGAGATAAAAATGATACCTTATGAACGCCATGAAGCAATTATGAATCTATTACGTGAAAAAAAGTATGTCCGGACAGAACAGCTTAGTAAAGCACTCTATGTAAGTGTGGCGACAATTCGACGAGATCTTGCGGAGATGGAAAAGAATGGTTTTCTGCAGCGTGTCAGCGGCGGGGCAAGAGTAATCGAGGAGCCAAAGGACCGACCGGTAGAATACATGGTCGAAGAAAATGTGCGAAAGAAAAAGCATATTGCCAGACTGGCTTCCCGGTATCTGAGGGATGACCAGAGGATATCTATGGATGCAGGATCAACGGTGCTTCAGTTGTGTCCGTATTTTGAGCGGTATAACAACCTGAATGTATTAACCAATGGTCTGTATACGGCATTGGAACTGATGAAGATCGATTCGGTAAATGTCCATCTGCTGGGAGGAAATCTGAATAAGATATTGCTGGATACAAAGGGAACGGACACAATGTCCCAGATTGGTATGCATCACAGTGACATTGCATTTATTTCCTGCAGAGGGATTACAGCCAGAGGAAGTTTTGATCCAAATGATGATGAGACTGCCGTGAAACGGGCATTTGCGGAGAATTCTACGAAAGTAGTATTGTTTGCAGACAGCAGTAAGTTTAATAAAACATTCCTGAATGTCAGTCTGGGGTATGATGTAATTGATGCGATTATTTCGGATGCACCATTTCCAGAGGACATTCAGGAAGTCTGTAGAAATAAAAATGTAGAAATGTTGTGGTAATTATCATTCGTATCAGACGAGATTGATCAGTACGACGCCCAGACCGATGATGCCGGTGGCGATGTACTGGCGTTTGTTCAGTGTCTCCCGGAATACCAGGTAGTTGATGATATTTACTAAAAGAATCAGACTGGCACTGTAGGTCGGATAGACGATGTACGCCGGAAGTCTTGATGCGGCCCGCAGCAGGAACAGCGTGCAGAGCTGATTTGGGATTCCGACGCCGATACCGATCAGTGCGTCCTGCAGGCTCATACGAGGTTCCTTTTTAAAGAAGAGCAGGATGCTGATCACAAAGGCAGCAAGAAATGTATACAGCACGAAGCAGGTCTGGCTGTCTGCGTTATTATAGCGGCTGAATATTTTGGAGATGGTGTCCAGTGTACCGCCCAGTAAGAAGACCAGGATCAGTCCGATGTTGAAGTCCGGACGCTCGGAGCTGTCTCCGCTGTTCATGAAGATGATGGCGAAGATGCAGAGCAGGAGTCCGGCTATCTGTATGATCTGCGGAATCTCATCAAAGAGAAAAATCGACAGGATCGTAGGAATCAGTATTCCCAGTCTGTTAAATGTGGTTGTTAACGGTGCACCGTTTCTCCGGATGCTGATCTGGAGCAGTACCAGTGCGGCAAGGAAGCCGATACCATTTACGACACCGGCGCCACAGGTCACTGCATTGCCACTCCAGATCAGGGATTTGTCCTGTAACAGCAGGAGGCTTATCAGGCTTCCGGCCAGATAATTCCAGATGTTCAGTGCATAACAGTTGCCGTTATGGTGCTCCGAATAGCGCATCAGGAATGTCATGCACAGATTTGCACAAATGGCAGCAATCAGATAAATCATATATGTAGTCTCCCGGAATTAAAGCTTTTCTTCACGCATGAACTGAGCGTTGGTTCCGTTGATCGCAAAGAATTCGTCAGCGGCACGTTTGCCGATATCATCCGGGCAATCATTCATCTTAGACATATATTCCATTTCATCTACATTGATCAGTTTACGGTCTTTCATCACGATCTTACCATTTACAACAGACAGAACAACCTCTTCGCCTCTTGCGCTGTATACGATGTTTGGCACCATATTACGCATCGGATAGGTATAGATCGGCAGCATAGAAGGATGCATATAATCGATGGCGATAAAGTCTGCACATTTGCCGACTTCCAGAGAACCGATGGTGTCATCCAGTCCCAGTGCCTGTGCGCCTTCGATGGTAGCCATGCGGAGTGCGCGCCATGCAGGAAGCACTTCCGGATTGGTGTATTTAATCTTGTTGAACAGAGCAACAGATTTCATTTCGCTGATAATGTTGTGGCAGTTATTGCCCGGTGCCTGGTCAGAACCAAGGGCAACCTTTCCGCCTGCTTCCTGGAATGCTGTTGACGGAGGTACGATGCCGTCAATGATACCGATGGAACCCGGGCACACGATCATGCCGGCACCGCTTCTAGCGATGATCTGGGCTTCTTCGTCGGTACAGTCAGTCAGATGTACGGCGATCAGTGTGCTGTCAAGAAAGTTCATATCCTGCAGGAACTGGGTCGGACGTTTGCCATAACGCTGCTCAATCTGGTATGTTTCGCGGTCACCCTGCTGGGTATGCATATGGATCTTAGTATGACGTTCTTTAGCAATCTTCTGGATTTTTAACAGTAGTTCCGGACTTACAAAGTCGGCACCCTGTGGTCCGAAAAGTACTTTCATACGTCCACCGTCATAGTCATGCCATTTATCATAGAGGGCAATGTTGGCATTCAGGCTTGCTTCGCCCATAGCATCATCGAATTCATAGAGTTCGCCAGGTTTGTAGACTTTTCTTTTTGCAGAGCGAATCATCAGCGTGACATTTCCACGGGTACCGAGCTTGGCAATAAAATTGCAGGATGCATCCATATTGGCTTCATAATCACCCATGGTAGTAGTTCCTGCTTTGGCGGCTTCGATGAGGGCAACAGGACAACCGATGTCTTTTTCAGCCTGTGTGGCAGCGTTGTCAAATGGCTGCAGTCCGTACATCATCCAGTTGTTAGTATCCTGAGCCAGTCCACGCATGATATTGCAGCTGGTGTGCATATGAGCATCGATAAATCCAGGCAGCAGAATATGATGGCTCATATCAAGCTGTTCTTCCGCTTCGTACTGGTCAGAGAGCTTGTCAATGTCTACGATGTCGATAATCTTGCTTCCGTCTACGACGAGTGCTTTCTTTTCTTCATAGCCGACACCTTCACCTTTCATGGTGTAAATGTGAGGTGCGGTTACGATCAGATCTACTTTTTTCATGTGTCATGTCCTCCTTAATAAAAATCGCGCGAAGCGGATCAACAGATACCGCCCGCGCGTAAATATACATGTTTGAATAAGTTAGGCTGCAGTAGATGTTACGGCAGCTTTTTTCTCGTATTTACTCTTTGTCAGTTTTGTCTCTGCTATAAGTAATACTACTACAAGAACAGCCATCAGTGCAATGCTTGGATAGTACAAATGTGTCAGTCCGCCAAACAGGTAAGAGATGAATGCGGATACACCGATTGTCAGTCCGTAAGGAAGCTGTGTAGATACATGCAAGATGTGGTTACATGATGCTCCTGTAGATGACAGGACGGTTGTATCAGAAATCGGTGAACACTGATCTCCGAACAGACCACCACTGATAACAGCTCCGATTACGTATGGGAGCGGAATGTTAAATGCAACAGCCATTGGGAATGCGATTGGCATCATGATAGACCATACACCCCATGAAGAGCCGGTTGCAAATGAGATCAACGCTCCGAATGCAAATACGATGGCAGGTACCAGACCAGCAGTCAGATGAGCCTCAACAATACCGGCGAGGTAAGCACCAACGCCCATAGTGCTTGTAACTGCTCCCATAGACCATGCCATGATCAGGATAAATGGTACGCTGATCAGGTTGGTCATACCCTGGATGAATCCATTAAATCCTGCATTAACATTAAACAATCCTGTTGCAACGCCTACGATACCGGCTACGATAGAGCCGACCATGAATCCCATGGTAATAGCAAGGGTAATACTTGCATTCATAAATGCGCCTCTGAGACCATTTGCCCCGATATCTCCAGTGATAAAGATGGTAGCGAAAATGGTGATGAACAGTCCGAGCATTGGAAGCAGGAAGTTGATCAGACGGAGATTGTAATCTTCCGGCAGTTCCACGTCTTTTTCAGGAACCAGTGGAGTCAGTCCTTCCGGAAGAGGCTCGCCTGTCTCGGCACAACGTTTTTCTTCTTCATACATCGGTCCGATATTCAGTCCGAAGATGGCTACTAAGAATACAGCGATCATAGCGAAGAGACTGTAGATATTGAATGGGAACATCTTAATGTATAAGCCCCATTCATTTCCCTTCAGTCCTGCAGCTGCAAGTTCAGTAGCGATCAGACCTGAAATAAACGGTCCGTAACTGCTGATCGGTGAGAAGGAAGCCAGGTTACATCCAAGAGAGTCAAGCATGTAAGAAAGTTTTGCCCTGGATACGCGTACACGGTCTGTGATTGGACGCATGATCGTTCCCAGGATCAGGCAAGGCTCAGTGTAGCAGAAGATAAATGCGCTGAGAGCGGTGATAACCTGTCCTTTTTTCTGCGTATTGATAGATTTGGTAACCAGCTTTGCAAATGCTTCAGCGGCTCCGGTAATCTTCAGCATGTAAGCAAATCCGCCAGCCATAGTAACCAGAACCAGAAGTCCGGCGTTGTATTCGCTTGCGATAGACGGAATCATGTATTCGCTGATAATAGCGGTGAATCCTGCGATCGGATTCCATCCTTTGATAATTGTTGCACCAACCCATACAGCAATGAACAGGGATGGTAGAGTTTGTTTAGTCTTCAATGCCAATGCGATTGCAATGATTGGTGGCAGAAGACAGATAATTCCATATTCCATAATAATTCCTCCAAATTCTTAGATAATGAATAACAACCGTCAATAATAAACTATGTCGGTAATTATGCACTTCATTATACAGAAAGTCAATAGTTTTATGCAAGAAAATACAATTACATGTATAATTATGCATAAAAACCCTATATATGCATAAAGGCGCTTCAATGTAAATTGAAACGCCCTTGTCTTACTTCATATATTAATAAAATTTTTAAAAAAATGCAAGTAATTAATTTAGAAATTATTACCTCTGTCAGCTGCGGCTTTAATGCATTCCATAACAGCACCACGCATACCGCCTGTTTCCAGTTTCTCGCATCCTTCGATGGTGGTTCCTGCCGGAGAAGTTACCATGTCCTTGATCTGTCCCGGGTGAAGTCCTTTTTCAAGGATCATTTTAGAAGTTCCAAGGCAGGTCTGCGCAGCCAGTCTGTAAGCTGTTGCACGAGGAAGTCCCTGTTTTACACCGCCGTCAGCCAGTGCTTCGATAAACATAGCTGCATAAGCCGGACCGCCGCCGCTGAGTGCGCATACAGCATTGATCAGGTGTTCAGGAACCATTTCTACGATACCGATTGTTTCATATAATGTCTTAGCTGCTGCAAGTTCGTCCTCTTTCAGGTCATTGTCTGAACACAGTGCAAATGCTCCTTCGTATACCATAGCCGGAGTGTTTGGCATGATACGCAGGATACGAGGAGTTCCGTCAGTCATGCTCTGCAGCTTCTCGACAGATGTTCCGGCAACGATAGACATGAGCGCTTTGCCATCCAGAGATTTCTCGCACATAGCCAGTGCTTCTGCTGCGTTCTGAGGCTTCACAGCCAAAAGGATGAGCTCTGATTTGTCGCATACTTCTGCATCATTTGCTGCAACAGTAACACCCCATCCGGCAGCCTTTTCGCGCATCTCAGGGTTGATGTCGTATACATAGACATTTTCCTTAGCGATAACACCGCTTTCGAGTGCACCGTAAAGGATTGCACCGCCCATATTGCCACATCCGATAATTCCAAGTTTCTTTGTAATCATTTCGATCACCTGTCCTTTCTTATCCCATAAATGAATTTATTCGTGTGTATTATGCCATTCCCAGGCTTTTTCGATGGCGCCCGGGGTCTCCATCAGGAGCTTTGTACCTTCCGCCATACATCTGGCAGCGTAAAGCATACCTTTGTGACCAATGCTCATACCGGCCTGTTTGGCGGCAGCCCAGTGATGGAGCGGTGTGCCCTTGCACATGGTTGCTGCACTGACTGTGATCAGTGGAATCGTATGGCTGACCTGTGAAGCGTCAGTACCGATAGAGATCGGTACCGGAGCATTTTCTAACGGTTCCAGTCCGGTAAAGTATACGCCGTGGTTCTCGAAACCGGCTTCTTTACTGACGTCTGCCGCAAATTTAAGTTCTTCATCGGTGTATTCCGGCACCGGAATGCGTGTCATAGCATCGTAGTAGAGTTCTGCCAGCACGCGGTTTACTTTCATTTCCTTGCAGCTCTTGACCAGCTCAATATCTACGGTCGTGCCGGTCATCAACGCAGCACCTCTTGCACAGTCGTCTACCCGGCGGCTGGCGCCCTCGGTGCGGGAACGTTTGGCAGAGCGGATAAAGTAATTGGTCCTGGCAATGTCCGGGACTACATTTGCCGGAATACCATTGTCCAGATATGCATAATGCATACGCACATCGTCAGAGACATGCTCGCGCAGATAATTGACTCCGACATTCATCAGTTCCGCAGCATCCAGCGCGCTTCGTCCATTTTCCGGTGACTTGGAAGCATGGGCACTGATGCCGTGGAAGGTGTAATTCTTGATATCCTGTGACTGCCAGATGTCGTTGCTGATGCGATTGCGGTCAAATGGATGCCACATAACGCCTACATCGAGATCATCAAAGACACCGGCATCATTCATGACAATCTTGCCGGACATGATCTCTTCGGCAGGACAGCCGTACACAATGATCGTTCCCTGTGCACCGGAAGCAGTCATGTCTTCCTTGAGGGCACAGGCTGCAGCGCAGACCGCAGTTCCAAGCAGATTATGTCCGCAGGCATGACCAATCTCCGGCAGTGCATCGTATTCTGCCAGAAATCCAAGCATTGGTTTGCCGGAACCCCAGACAGCGGTAAATGCAGTATCGATGCCAGCTGTTTTCCAGGCTACCTGGAATCCCTGCGTTTCCAGAAAGTCCGCTAACCGTTTGGACGAATACGTCTCCTGATAAGCGGTCTCCGGATGACAGAAAATATCACTGGCAATGTGGATCAGTTCTTCCTTATTAGTAGTAAGCCAGTTGTCAATAAGATTCATAAAAATAATTCCTTTCGCATAGATATGATAATGTCAGTTTTTCATAGACAAGCTATACTTCGAATGGATAGATCTCATCCAATGAGATAGTATCCAGCACATCCAGATATTCCTGACCAAAGGTGTCTACATACTCGGTGAGAGCCAGTGTGACGGCTTTCTCACCGGCAGCACCTAACTGTTTTGTCAGGACGCGGATAAGAGTGTGCATCAGATGTGCGGTATGGAAATTGAAATCCTTCATGCAGGATGTGCCAAGTTCCTGTTTTTTAGTGGCAAGCGCTTCAATGTCTTCAGCGGATAATGGATGTCCCCAGTCGAATTTACAGCAGTCACCGCCCCAGCTCATAGAAGTGCTGATCGGAGTGCAGGTAAAGTCCGGACGGAATCCCTGATAGACAGCATTGTCAACATTGACACAGTAGTATTTGCCGTATTCGGTAATGTGGTGCTTCTGCCAGGCTTCACACCAGGCACATTTGGAAATGTAGGTCTGCAGTGTCGGCTCCGTACAGAGCTGGCCAAATTCCATCTGTCCCGGATAGTCGGGTTTCCACTCGCCGTAAGCCTGATTCGTCATGGTGTTCAGCGGATCTCCGTGTGCCTGTGCATTCAGAGCCATGCGCCGTCCCCGTTCTTTGCCATATTCGGTCATGGCATCCAGAATGGCGTCCTTTCCGCGATTACCGCAGAGGCGGATCGCATGTTTGGAAAGAAAGGCAAACATCATTGCGTGGTGTTCAATCTGACAGACTGTATGAGATGTATTCATAATAATTCCCTCCATAGGTCATAGTCAGGGCTCCTGCCCATTAATATAATTCAATAACAGTAGTATAGCACACATGAGGAATTGTGACATCATGATATTACGTGCTTTTTGATTGCCTGACATCTGTAAACATGGTATATTATAATTAGATTTTTGTAATATTGAACAAAAGTTGTAGAAATAAAAAGCTGGGAGTGGTGAAAATGTATCAGAAAGAATATGAACGCTGGCTGAATACAGATCTGGAAGACGCGGATCTGAGACCGGAATTAGCGGGAATTGAAGGTAATGATGATGAGATCAAGGAGCGTTTTGCACTGGCATTGAAGTTCGGAACAGCCGGACTTCGTGGTGTGTTGGGAGCAGGAACGAACCGTATGAATATTTATGTAGTACGTCAGGCAACACAGGGACTGGCTAACTGGGTAAAGACACAGGGTGGAAGCCAGACGGTAGCAATCAGCTACGACAGTCGTCTGAAGAGTGATGTATTTGCCAAGACTGCAGCAGGAGTGCTGGCAGCCAATGACATTCAGGTAAGAATCTACGACGCACTGATGCCGGTACCGGCTCTGTCATTTGCAACACGTTATTATAAGTGTAATGCAGGTGTTATGGTGACAGCGTCCCACAATCCTGCCAAGTATAACGGATATAAGGCTTACGGACCGGACGGATGCCAGCTGACTGATGATGCGGCAGCAGTAGTATATGAAGAGATCCAGAAGACGGACGTGCTGACAGGTGCCAAATACATGTCATTTGCAGAAGGTGTAGAAAAAGGTCTGATTCATTTCGTAGGAGATGACTGTAAGAAAGCACTTTATGATGCGATCGAGTCCAGACAGGTTCGTCCGGGTCTGTGCAAGACAGCAGGACTGAAGCTTGTATACAGCCCGTTGAATGGTTCGGGATTAGTGCCGGTAACACAGGTATTAAAGGATATCGGCGTGACAGATATTACTATCGTGCCGGAACAGGAATATCCAAATGGATACTTCACCACATGCAGCTACCCTAACCCAGAGATCTTTGAGGCTCTGGAACTGGGACTGAATCTTGCAAAGGAAAAGGGCGCAGATCTGATGCTCGCTACAGACCCGGATGCAGACCGTGTAGGTATCGCGATGAAGTGCCCGGATGGATCTTATGAGCTGGTAAGCGGTAATGAAGTAGGTGTACTGCTTCTGGATTACATCTGTGCAGGACGTATTGAGAAGGGTACGATGCCGGAGAACCCAGTAGCAGTGAAGTCTATCGTATCCACACCACTGGCTGATGCTGTGGCTAAGCATTACGACGTAGAGCTTCGCAATGTACTGACAGGATTCAAATGGATCGGTGATCAGATCGCCAAGCTGGAAGCTGACGGAGAAGTAGACCGTTTTATCTTCGGATTTGAGGAAAGCTACGGATATCTGGCAGGACCATATGTACGAGATAAGGATGCCGTAATCGGATCTATGTTGATCTGCGAGATGGCAGCATATTATAGAAGTATCGGAAGTTCTCTGAAGCAGAGAATGGAAGAGATCTACAGTGAGTACGGACGTTACCTGAACAAGGTAGACAGCTTCGAGTTCCCGGGACTTACCGGTATGGATAAGATGGCGTCTATTATGCAGGGACTCCGTGATAATCCGCCGACAGAGATCGGAGGCGTGAAGGTAGTCAAAGCTACCGATTACAAGAAGACGGAAGAGACCGGACTTCCGGCAGCTAATGTACTGATCTACAGCATGGAAGACGGAGCAACCGTAATCGTGCGCCCGTCAGGAACAGAGCCAAAGATTAAGACATACTTCACCACACTTGGCAAAGATCTGGCTGAAGCCCAGGCAAAGAAAGATCAGTTAGCAGAAGGATTGAAGCCGATTCTTGCATAAAGGAAGAATATAAAACAGGGCGTGTGAAAAATGATATGTACCCTCTTTACTGGACAACCAGTAAGGAGGGTATTTTTATGCGTCCTGTTTTAGGTTCTGTCATGGTTCTGGTGTCTCCGGCCTTGGTTGCAGCTACCATCAAAGTTATGAATTGGAATCGTGAGAACACTGGCAAAAGACGCAGAAGTTCTTATATTTGATGAACCTACATCAGCATTGGATCAGAGGAGTCGCAAAGAACTGTATACATTGCTGCGACAGATAAAAAAGGATAAAATCATTATTATAGTCAGCCATGATGACGAGATTACACAGGTGGTGAATCATGTAATAACTGTGCATAAGTAAAGGCTTTCAAAAAGCTGAATTGCTATCAACGCCCAGCTCATGGTATAATCTTCACAAAGTTATGATTCAGGCAAAGAATGAGGAAAAAGTGAGGATATCATCTATGAAGAACAGGATAATGCGGATAGCAATGACACTGAGCATGCTGATGATTCCGGCTCTGGTGACAGGGTGCGGACCTTCCGAAAAGCAGATTCAGCAGGAGTTAAGCTATCAGGAACCGGATCAGGAAGAACTGCATGAGGAGTATCAGTATCTGGCGGAGGTCAATGAGGGCGACGAGGTCGCAACAGGACTGATCAATGAATATGGAGAGTGTGTAGTCGCATGTATGTTTGACGAGATTACCATGGGGATGACGGATGATGGATTCCGGATCCTTGCGTACAAGTCTGTTTATACGGATACGCAGGGTGAAGCAGAAGCATATAGGTATTATGTGCTGGATGAGAGAGGTCAGATACTGGAGGAGCATGGAGAAGGAATCGAAGAAGAGGGCGGCGGCTATTATGACGGAGAGGCACTGCTGGAAGAGATGGATAATTATACGCCTGTAGAGGCGGAAGATGCTGTTTCTGAAGAAGCAGAAGAAGAGACAGCAGATGCTGATTCTGCTCCGACAGATGTCGAGATTGTTACAACGGATGATGGCGATTATGAGCTGGTGGATCAGAGTGGAAAGGTATTGATATCAGATGAAGATGTGAGCGGCATGGGAGTGTCTGGCATTATAAGTATGTATTTTACCAGAGACCGGAAGTATGTGATCGCAGATACCGGCAGCATGTTATATGATGAAGACGAACTGCCGATT
Source organism: Dorea ammoniilytica (assembly GCF_025567415.1). Taxonomy (NCBI): domain Bacteria; kingdom Bacillati; phylum Bacillota; class Clostridia; order Lachnospirales; family Lachnospiraceae; genus Dorea; species Dorea ammoniilytica. Next base: position 75,359 of record NZ_JAOQJV010000008.1, on the reverse strand, counting down.
GGTGGTAATGTGCTCTTTGATCTGGAGGGCAATGTGAAGCGTTCTAATGATTATGAAAGCATTTCATATGGCGGTGACAATGGGTGGCTATGTGTGCATAACAAGAAGACAAATCAGACCGTATACCTGAACAGTGATCTTAAGACAGAATTGGATCTGGGGGATGCCTATGGAGCTGCCGGTGATTTTAAGAAATGCCTGCGGCGGCAGTAAGCTTATCCATGCACATATGACACATATGATTGGATAAGGCAATCACCTGTCCGACTCCCAGTACAGCCAGTGCTGTTCCAAGACCAATGCCGATCAGCTTATGGGCAAACAGCAGACCGATTCGTGTGATTTGTTTTTGCTTTATTAGTTATTCCTTCCTTTCATTTTTGCTACAGGGTCATCCGTCACATGAGGGTGTTCAAAATGAGAGCGGTACTGATCAATCTGCTCTTTGAACAAATGAATAGCAGCTGTAGCATCCCGGTTACGGATGTATTCCGTTGTCTGGAGCAGAGACTTATAGGTGGGTTCTCTGCCGATAAATTCACAGTAATCTGTCCAGGCGGTAATGGAAGCGTTAAAGAATGCATTCATAATCATGGGTGAAATGCAATTGCCACTAAGTGAGACGATAGCTCTCCGATAGAGAAACAGCGTGTTAGCAAAGCTTTCGATATCTGCATCGAGGGCTTTTTTCATGTCACTTTGCAAGATTTCCAGCCGGGCAATGTCATCTTCCGTGCGAGAGGCACAGAGAATCTCCAGAGCCGGACATTCCAGATAAATACGCACATCCAGAAGACTGGTAATCATTTTCGAATCCAATGTATCACCGCGATAGCGGATGACGGCAAGAAGTGTTTCCAGATTACCGGTAAACGTATAATCTGCTACGTAGATGCCTTTTCTCGATATTACGTCCAGAAAGCCGATCCGCGCAAGTTCCCGGATGCCATCGTGGACGATGGTCTTGCTGATATTCATCTCATCTGCAAGCTCCCGCTCAGTAGGAAGCTTGTCCCCAGGCTTCAGTTCGCCCGAGAGAATCATCTCTTCAATCTGGGAAATGAATAATTCTTTAATGGATAAGGTGTTGATGGCTTTGAATTTCATAGTGGTCACGATCCTTTTCAGTTGATAAGTTCAAGGTAGCAGAGGGATAAGGAAAAGTCAATAAAAAGTGGTCTGACCACGACCACTCGAAGGAGTCATGTCCGGATGTGCTGCTCATTTTTAAATTGTTTTCTGCTTGTGTAATTATACAAATGAGGTGGTGGAAAGGTTACAAAATAAATATAAGAAATGATTTGTATCTTTCTTGATTTGCTTGAATCCTGCTGTTAGATATGTTATAGTTGAGTCATAAAAGAGAACAACCGCCCACAAGGTGGGTTGACCTCTGGGATAATAGAATTACCACCCTTTCGCCGGTCAAAGTTTCGGGGTGGTTTTTCTATGCTTTAATGCGTTATTTGCTAAACATAAAAATGAATGTTAGCAATGCAAGAATGAACATGCCAAAAGCCATAAGGTCTTTGAAATCAAAATGATTATTGTTCATAAGCATCACCTCCACTCTATGTAGAATAGAGGTCAGCCACCCTGTAACACGGTTGTTCTGTTTGAGTATAACATAAATTCTAGACAAATGCAATTATATATACCAAAAGTAATAAAAATGAAAAGAACGCTTTTATAGCGTTCTTTTTATATATTGATAAAAAATGTCAACAAATTTTGGTCTGACCACGACCAGAAAAAAATCAGACAGAAGTTTGTATGCTCTGTCAATTTACAAAAATGCTGGTTTGTTAGAAAATAGACAATATAAGATAGTGTCGGAATTTGCGACATTAGAGTGTAACGTATGAAGCAATCGGAAAGCGTAAAAAAGGATTGAGAAATCATCTGATATAGCAAGCGATTCAGATACACAGGAAGGAGAGGCAGCATATGGAATCAAAAATTATTGCAATGGCTGGAAAGGGAGGTGTAGGCAAGACCTCGCTGGCGGCATCGATGGTGAAGGTATTGGTATCAGCATTTCCGGATAAGAAGATTCTGGCGATTGATGCAGATCCGGCGGTTGGATTATCGACAGCGTTAGGGGTAGATGTGGAGATTACCATTGATGATATTCGGAAAGAAGTTGTAGAGACAGCGGAAGATGGTGATACCAAGACAGCGGTAGAGCTTTTAGGGGAAGCCAGATACCGTATTATGGATGCACTGGTAGAACAGGACGGATATTCGTTTATTGCGATCGGCAGACCGGAGGCAGCAGGATGTTACTGTAAGATCAATACGTACCTGAAAGAGGTTATTCGTATCCTGTCATCGAATTTTGATTATATCGTGATCGATGGCGAGGCGGGAATTGAGCAGATTAATCGGAGAGTTATGGAGAAAGTAACACATCTGGTGCTGATCACAGATACCAGCCGCAAGGGTACACAGGTTGTGCAGACAATCCGTAAAGTGGCAGATGAACTGGTAATGTACGAGCAGGCGGGTGTAATTATTAACCGTGTTCCGGACGAATCCATTGTCCAGTATATGGATTTGGGAGATTTGCCGGTACTGTCCGTAATACCATCGGATTCATCGCTGGCAGAGTTCGATCTGAAAGGGGAAAATGTATTCTACCTGTCAGATGATGCAGCAATTGTCAGGGGAGCAAGAGAAGCATTGAAGAAGCTGGAGATACTGTAGCTGTTAAGTTCTGGAGATTAAAAGCGAAGAGGAAACGGGATGAAAGATTTAAAGCATTTGTATTTTTTTGAGAAGTTACTGGATGATGCCAATAACGAACTGGTGCGGGCGGCAAAGGACGAAGGAAGAGTGTGCGTGGGAAGTGTCTGTAGTCTGGTGCCGGAAGTTCTGTTAGAGCTGCCTGGAACATTTACGGTGCGTCTGCGTGCACCGCGAACCGGCTCGATGGAAATGGGAACCTATTATCTGACGAGTTTCCTGTGCGAGTACAGCAGAGCACTGCTGGAGCGGGCGATTGAGGGTGGATATCAGTTTCTGGACTGTCTGATTGCGCCGGATGCGTGTGCGATGATCAACCGTGCAGTGGAAAATATGGAATTGCTTGAGACGATGACCAGCGAGAAATTTTTCTACCAACATATGGAGGTTCCGATGAAAGCGGATGACAATGGCTTATCCATCTATGTATCAGAATGTAAGAGAAAGATTCTGGAGCCGTTGCATGAAGTGTACGGCATCGACATTTCCGAAGAAGCACTCAGGAAAGCGGTTGAGAACCATAATAAGGTCTGTGATCTGATCAGTCAGATTGGCGAATTTCGGAAGGAAGAGAATCCGAGAATTACCGGATATGAGTATCATATGATCACACTGGCATCCTATGTCTGTCCAAAAGATATGCTGGTTGAAAAGCTGGAAGAGACACTGGAAGAGCTGAAGACCAGAGAGCCGGATGCGAAGAAAAACTGGCGGGCGAAGGTTGTGATGGTCGGATCGGAGATCGACGATGTGGATATGATCCGTCTGGTAGAAGAGTCGGGAGCACTTGTGGTGGCTGACCGCTTCTGCTTCGGAGCAATGCCTGGCAGAGAGGTCATCGAATTGAATGATACGGAAGATGTGGTGACGCAGGTGTGCCGGCATTATATGTATGCCAGCCAGTGTGCACGATATATGAATTCGGAGAAGATCAACGGCAGACGGGCTTACGAGCGGATGGTCGGTTCGCATGTACTGAGAGAAGAATACGGATATCCGGTGCTGTCGGTTGACAGACCGTACGCCATCGGCTCTTCCGGACAACTTCGTACAAGAGTACAGGCATTTGTGGAAAGTATCGAGATCAAGAAGATTCATAAGAAGCAGGGAGGTGCGAAGTAATGGGAAAGAAGATCGGAAGTGAGCGCCTCGGAGACCTGTATCAGCCGGGGAAAAAGGTGCGGAAGCGCAGAGAGTGGCGCGGCGTGAAGGATACGCTCTATGACTACAGCAGATGGATGCATAACATGGGCGTGCTCGGCAAATTCATGATGAATAAAAATAATGTAAAAGCGTTTTTCCGTTATCGGTGGATGGTTAATTATCTGGCGGTACCGATGATGGTAGACCGCCATACAGCCGGACTCAGAGGTAATCATCTGCGGATCGCACATACGGAATATGATCTGGTTGTGGAAGATATTGCGAAGCTGATGCAGAATATGTTTCAGGCAGATAAGAATATTGGCAAGGATGAAGCGTTATCCAAGAAGATCGTTATTCTGGACGAAAATGAGATGTCCCATCTGTTGTGCGGATTCCCGAATCTGATCGGTCTGGGACGTGAGATTCCGGCGGTCTATGTCAGTGTATTGCTTCAGCAGGATGCCGTGTGTCCGTACATCGATGTGGCACAGGAATACGGTCTGTCCGGTGATGTCTGTCCGATGCCGGAAGCAGAAGCCGGCGTATCGATCGCGGATGACTTCCCGATATTTGGAGCATGCGCAATCCAGTGTAATACCACCTGCGACGGCAGCATGATGGGAAATGGCATTATGGCGAGACGTCTGGAAGGTGAGCATGGCATTCCGTGCTTCCAGTTAGCAGCGCCGATGCGTCATACGGAAGATGGCGTGCAGGAGTATGCGGCTCAGGAGATCCGCAATGCGATCAAGTTCATCGAAGACTGTACCGGAGAGAAATGGGACTGGGATGCGTATTTTGAATGTGCAAAGCGATTCAATGCGGAGACCAGAGAACGTCTGGAATGGCTGGATATGAGCACGACCGAGTATCCGCAGGTAATCGGAGCGAATCTGGCGTTGTATACAGAGACCGTGTACATGGCAATCGGTGGAAAGGTTCCTGCATTTTTAGATGCGGATAAGAAGATCACGAAGCTTGCCATGGATTCCTATAAGAAGAAAGAAATGATCGTGCCGGAGTACCGCCATCGCGCAATTATCTGGGGCGTACAGGCACAGTATTATACAGATTTCCTACCGTGGCTGCAGAACTGTTGGGGCATTCTGCCACTGGTGGATATGCTGAGTCTGGTATCTACCAGGATGATCTCGGAGGACGATCCGGAACAGGCAATCTACGATATGGCTCATTTGTATGAAAATATGATTATGCGCAACCGTACACATGGCGGTTACAAGGTACTGCTGGATGACCTCTGGAGATTCTGTGAGCAGTTTAATGCAGATATGGTTATTCTGTGGGAGCATATGAGCTGTAAGGCGCTTGATGGCATGCATGGCATGTTTGAAGAGCAGGCGAGAATACATGGAATCAAATTAATCTGGGCAACACATGATCTGATGGATCCACGAGTCGTGCCGAGAGCAAGTCTCAGACAGGATGTAAATCGTTACATGAGAAGCGTGCTCAGAGAAGAGCCGTTAGATCCGAGTCTGGAAGAGATCGACGACGGAAGTTCATGGTAGGAGGATGAGAGTATGAAATATTATGGAGGATGTGATTCCGGAAGTACCTATACGAAATGTGTGATTTTGGATGAGACTGGCAAAATGGTAGCAGACGTTACGTTAAGAAGCCGGATTAATTCCGTACTCAGTGCACAGGCTGCACTGGATGAGGCAGTGGCACAGGTGCCGGACCTTAAGAGTGCGAAGGATCTTGCCTATCTGGTAGGAACCGGTTATGGAAGAAATAAAGTACCGTTTGCAGATGAAAATATATCCGAGATCAGCTGTCACGCGATGGGCGTGCATGTGGCAGATCCAAGTGTCCGTTCGATCATTGACATCGGCGGTCAGGATGTCAAGGGAATTGCGGTAGATACCGATGGAACGGTATTGAACTTTGCGATGAATGATAAATGCGCAGCCGGAACAGGACGTTTCTTTGAAGCAATGGCAAAGGCATTTGAGATGGATCTGACAGAGTTTTCGAAGCTGGCACTTCGGGCAAAGAATGTGATTCCGATCACGGCACAGTGTACTGTATTTGCTGAGAGTGAGGTTATTTCACTGGTGGGTGAAGGAAAGCCGATGGATGAGATCGCAGCGGGTATTGAGTTATCGGTGGCAAAGAGATGTTTCGTAATGTCCAAGAAAGCAGGAGCCGTAGACCGGATCACATTGACCGGTGGCTGTGCGAAGAATGAAGGATTAAAGGCTGCGATTGAGAAGGTATTGAAACTGAAAGTTATCGATCTTCCGGTAGATCCACAGCTGATCGGAGCAATCGGAGCAGCTGAATTTGCAAGACAAAAGGGAGGCGCAGCATGAAAGAGGCAGGAAAGAAATTAAAAAAGATCTTAGGAATACTGGGAATTGCTTCAGTGCTGTTTTTTGTTGTGACGTTTATCGTATATTTTTTCAATCTGGATATGAAAGCGGCAGCAGCTCTGGAGCCGTATCTGGAGAAATGGCATGACCGTGTGCCAAGGGAGCGGAAGTTATAATGAGATTATATGACGAAGTAATCCATGAGAGCCTGCATCTTCTGGAAACGCAGTCTGGTAAGAAGCTTCGGACAAAAGCGGCAGGTTCCTGGAAAGATATCGGAAAAGAAAGCATGATCCTGCGCAGTGAGATGGCATATGAACTGGGTGGAGATAATCTTCCTGCGATCGGAAGCCAGATGCTGACAGCAGATGCGGCATTGGTATCCGGAGATGAGATCTGGCTGTACGGAAAAGATCTGCCACAGATCCGAAAAAATACTGCATTTGCCAGACTTGCACTGGTGCGGGTGAAGGAAGATATCATGGGCGAAGGAGATGCCTTATATAATCAGATCCGGAGATTGGAATATACCAAATATCATATGTATCCGGAAGGGTATATGATGCGGATCTCCGCAGCCAGTGAGCGGGAAATGGTAAGAATCGGGAAGGATGCCCTGCGGAAAGGGCTTGATTTTGAAAAGATCGGAAATATGTTCCTCAGAGCTTACCATAAGAACCCGGCGGTAGAAGCTGTTAAGCTGATTTTTCTGACGATGGAGGATTTTCCATACCGGGAACTGGAACGGCAGGTGAAGAAAGCAGAGCAGATCACCAGAGCAATCGATCATATATTAAAAGATATTGCCATGAACTGCCAGTCCTGTAGCCTGAAACAGATCTGTGATGAGGTAGAGGGTATGCGGGAACTGCATTTCGGAGCAGTTCAGGCACAATAATGATGAAAAGTTCCAACTATGATGCCGCGGATTGCTCTGTGCGTCGCACTCCCACAATCCTACCCAATATTCGCATATCGTGGGATTAGCATCCCACTTTTAGGCTCATATTGGGGCGGGTCCCAATGTCTTTCATCCACTTATGAGCAAGCTCATGTGGATTTAGACCTTTTGACCCTGGCATCATAAAATGGGTGTAAGAAAAAATAAGGAGGTATTGGAATGCCGGAATTAAGTAAAGCGGTTATCCCGCCGCATATGGGAGACAAAAGACCAAGCGAGAAGATCTTAAAGCTTGGAAGAAAGATTACAGATGTAGCAGCGCATAAGATCAAAGGAGTTACCGTTGATGACGCGGAGTACTGGGGACTGGCAGAGATCGTGACAGATGAGATGGCAGATGTGGCACTGAAGATGAAGCTACGCCATCACTATAAAATTGAAGAGCTGTGGAAACTGAATAAAGTAGAAGAAAAGGATAAAGCGCATTTTCAGGAACTGCTGGATGAGATGAGCTATATCGGTCTGCTGGAATATGACTATGGCAATAATTATGATCACAACGGAGCGATTCCCGGCCCATCTGACAGAAGATATTGTCTGCCGATGTTTGTACCGGGATCTGCAGAGTTATTTAACATGGAGGAGGGACCGGAGGGCAATAAGCGTCTGCGTGAGCATCCGGCACTGGCAAGCTTCTTTGAGCGCATGACATTTGTTCCGCTGGACGGTATTACGCATATGGTACCGCCGGGCGGAGCCGGTATCGGCATGCATGTAATACCGGTTGAAAAAGCAATCTCTATGGAGAATGGAACCATTGATCTGGAGCATATTTCCTACTGGTTAAAGAAATATGAAGGGCACATTGGTGTAGGACAGTGTTCTTGCCGTGCCAGCCGCAAAGTACTGGATGAAGGATGTGCGGATGATGAGATGAATTGGTGTATCGGTGTGGGGGACTTTGCAGATTACTGCCGTGAGACAGGCAAAGGTCACGATATTACATACGAAGAAGCAATGGAAATCTTTCGCAAAGCAGAAGATAATGGTTTCGTACATCAAATTACAAATATCGATGGTGAGAATAAGATCTTTGGTATCTGTAACTGTAATGTAAATATCTGTAATGCGCTTCGTACTTCGCAGTTATTTAATACACCGAATATGAGCCGAAGTGCTTATACGGCAAAAGTAGAAAAGGATAAATGTGTTGCCTGTGGCAAGTGTGTGGAATACTGCCCGGCAGGAGCAGTTAAGCTTGGACAGAAGCTGTGTAAGAAAGATGGAACAGAGGTGGCTTATCCAAAGCATGAATTACCGAATAAGCTGGTATGGGGTAAGGATAAATACGACGAGAATTACCGTGATAATAACCGTATCAACTGTTATGAGACAGGTACTTCGCCATGTAAGGCAGCCTGTCCGGCATACGTAGCGGTACAGGGATATATCCGCAAAGCAAAAGAAGGTAAGTATCAGGAAGCACTGGCGTTGATTAAGAAAGATAATCCTTTCCCGGCAATCTGTGGACGTGTCTGCAATAAGCGTTGTGAGGCAGCATGTACCAGAGGAACCATCGATCAGGCAGTAGCCATTGATGATATTAAAAAGTTTATCGCAGAACAGGATCTGCATAAAGAGACAAGATATGTACCGCCGGTAGTGATCGCATCGAACCGCCTGACGGAATGGGATCAGAAGATTGCGGTTATCGGAGCAGGTCCGGCAGGACTTTCCTGTGCATTCTATCTGGCAACTAAGGGATATAAGCCAACTGTATTTGAAAAAAATGCGAGACCTGGCGGTATGATGACATATGGTATTCCATCTTACAAACTGGAAAAAGACGTCATTGAGGCTGAGATTGATGTTCTGAGAGATCTCGGCGTAGAGATCAAATGTGGAGTAGAGATTGGTAAGGATATTACGATTAAGGAACTCCGCGAAGATGGATATCAGGCATTCTATGTAGCAATCGGATGTCAGGATGGTAAAGTACCGCCGATTCCGGGAAGTGACGCAGAAGATATTGAAATCGCAGTTGATTTTCTCCATCGGGCAACAGAAGATCAGACACAGAAGATGTCTGGCAATGTAGTTGTTATCGGTGGCGGTAATGTAGCGGTAGACTGTGCAAGAACAGCAGCAAGATTTGGCGGTGAACATGTGGCTATGTACTGTCTGGAGGATCGTGAGACGATGCCTGCATCTGCAGACGAGATCCGTGAGACGCTGGAAGAAGAAATCGCGATCGAGAACAGCTGGGGACCGAAGGAGATTCAGAAGGATGCCGATGGCAAGGTAAAAGCAGTTGTATTCCAGAAATGCATTTCTGTAAAGGATGCATCCGGCAAGTTCAATCCGCAGTATGATGAGAATAACACGATCACCGTAGAGTGTGACCACCTGATCTTTGCAGTTGGACAGGGCATCAAGTGGGGAGATCTGCTGGAGGGCACCAAGGTAGAATTCTGGCATGGCAATTATCCGGTGGCAGATCCACTGACCTACCAGACCGCAGAGCCGGATATCTTCGTGGGCGGAGATGTATATACAGGACCGAAGTTTGTAATTGATGCGATTGAGGCTGGTAAATGTGCAGCAGAATCATTGCACCGCTATGTACATACAGGCGCTAGCATGACCATTGGACGTAACCGCAGAGACTTCCATGAACTGAATAAAGATGATATTATGGTAAGTGGATATGACACCATCGGGCGTCAGGAAGCAGCGGAAACTGCGAAGGAAGATAAAAAGCATTCCTTCCGTGATCTGCGAGGTATGCTGACTGAGGAACAGGTACATCTGGAAGCCGGCAGATGTTTAGGCTGCGGTGCTTCTGTAGTGGATGAGAATAAATGTATCGGTTGTGGTATCTGTACAACCAAGTGTGAATTTGATGCAATTCATTTGCATAGAGATCATCCGGAATGTTCAAAGATGACACGTTCTGAGGATAAATTTAAGGAAATTGGCAAGTATATGGCCGGTCAGGGTGTGAAGACGGCAGCGTCTAAGATTCCTGTGATCAAGAAATATGCAGGATCTGCCGCAAAACAGGCTGGAGCTGCAGCGAAGCTTGCAAAGAAGCAGGCACAGACTGCGGGAAGAAAGCTTAAGAACAGGAAGAGATAAGAGGAAGCACTATGCACGAACTGGGAATTGTCTTTCATATAGTGAAGACAGTAGAGAATATTGCACTGGAGAATCAGGCAGAGAAGGTAAGAAAAGTAGTACTGCAGATCGGCGAGGTGTCAACGATCATCCCATATTATCTGAAGGACTGCTGGAAATGGAAATGCTCCAAGAGCGAACTGATGGATGGATGTGAGCTGGAGATTGAGACGATTCCTGCAATCACATTCTGTGAGGACTGCGAGGAGACCTATCCGACGGTTCAGCACGGGAAGATATGTCCATATTGTGGCAGTGAACATACTTATCTGGTACAGGGCAATGAACATCAGATTAAAGAAATCGAGGTAAGCGAAGAATGAAAGACTACAAGATTATCGAAGTAAAAAGAAGCATCTTCGAAGACAATGACGCAGATGCAGAAAGACTCCGTCAGGAAATGAAAGGAGAGGGCACATTTCTCCTGAACTTGATGTCATCTCCGGGAGCAGGCAAGACAACAACGCTGAAGCGCACAATCGCGATGCTGAAGGACGAGATGAAGATTGGAGTCATGGAAGCAGATATTGACTCGGACGTAGATGCACAGGCAATCTCAGAGACTGGTGTCAGGGCTATTCAGATCCATACCGGTGGTATGTGCCATCTGGATGCGGATATGACGAGACAGGGAGTTCATGAATTTGGCACCGAAGACCTGGATCTGGTAGTGCTGGAAAATGTCGGTAATCTGGTATGTCCGGCAGAATTTGATACCGGAAGTGCAAAGAATGCAATGATCCTTTCAGTGCCGGAAGGTGATGATAAGCCGTTAAAGTACCCGCTGATGTTCTCTATCTGTGATGTGGTACTCATTAATAAATGCGATACCCTGTGTGTATTTGATGATTTCAGCAAGGAGGCTGTAGAAGAACGGATCCATAAGCTGAATCCAAAAGCAGAAGTGATCTTCGTATCGGCAAAGACCGGAGAAGGATTTGAATCTTGGGCTGAATGGCTTAGAAAAGAAGTAAAAGAGTGGCAGAAGTAATGAACTTTTGCCCAAAAATCTAATTATGATGCCTGTGGATTGCTTCGTGCTCTGCACTCCCGCAATCCTGGCATCTATTGACATTATCGTAAGGCAGATATATGACTCTCGGGCGATACCCCCCAGAAGAGTTATATATCTGCCTTCTTTTTGTCGAAAATTAACTGGCAAATGTTGGTATGCCTGTCACAAAAATTGCATATATTCTTACTACAGCCTTGAAAAGTGCACAGAGAAAGGGAGGGGCGGATGTGAAGAAGAGAAGATATCATGGACAGTCCAGGAAGAGCCGGCTGCTGGCGGTGATGCTTGTTATGGCAATGCTTCTTGGAATGAGTACTATATCGGTCTATGCAGGTGAGCTGACAGGGGATATATCTATGGAACAGGTGGATGTAGATGTGGGGGAAGCAGGGACGCAGAAGGATACGACCGAAAGTACTGCCCAGGAGAAAACGGACAAGGTACAGGAAGAGATGGAACCGTCTGGGGATGATCAGCCTGAAACAGAACAGACAGAAGAGAGCCAGACAGAGGATGTGACGGCATCTCCCCTCATGATGAACCTCCAGCAAAGCACTGTCAGGAAAGTAGTGCCGGAGCATCATAAATATATCCAATATAACGGCAATGACAGCTATACGCTGACATTGGATGTTAAAGGAGCCTATGCTTCCGAAAGTATCAGACCAAAAGTAGATGTCCTGCTTATCATAGATAAGTCCGGGAGTATGAACGAAGAAATCAGAAATGGGTATAAGCGACAGTCTAAGATGGCTGTATTGAAAAATGTAGTGTCCGGGACAAATGGTCTTACAGAAGCAATTCTCGGAACCAGATCCACACTGGATGCGAGGATGGCTGTTGTGAGTTACAGCGGAAATAAGAGTGACGGAACATACAACGATGCCTGGGCAGAGCAGGTATGGACGGACAGCAAAGCAACGATTGATAACAGTGTGAAGAGCATAAGTGCTTATGGCGGTACGAATTGGGAAGCAGGTCTTCGGACAGGGGCAGAGTTGCTTGGAAAATGCAGGTCAGATGCACAGAAAATCGTAGTGTTCCTGTCAGATGGAGAACCAACATTTTATTATGACAGTCGGGGTGATACCGCTGGTAATGGCAGCAGTTATGATTCTGATGCTTACAATCATGCACAGAGCCAGCTCAGACAGATTACCGGATTAAATGCATTTTATACCATTGGATTCGGTTCAGCGTGGGGAAGCGGTAATACCAGAATGTCAGATCTATTGAAGAGCTCCAGTGCATCGGCTACAAAATATTATAAAGCAGCAGACAGTGATCAGTTAGCGGATGCATTTAAAGAAATTGCAGAGAGTATCGAGTATACCTGCCGGGATGTGACGATCACAGATGTACTCAGTGATTATGTGGAATTACCGGATAATAGAATGAATTATACTGTGACAGCAACAAAAGGAGGGGTAACAACGAATATTACCCGGGAGGGAACCGTTCAGGTGCAGTATCATGCGGATACTAAGACTGTTACAGCAGCATTTAAAAGTGGTTTTGTATTAGATAAGGATACCGTGTATGCAGTGAATTTCGAAGTGAAACCGACGCAGAAAGCATATGACGAATATGCTGATCAGAATGGTGTCTATCCGCATACAGGAAGTGCAGAAAGTGATGCACCGGGTAATGCGACAAGCGCAGAAAAGAATGGATTCTACTCCAATGTTAATGAAAAAGTGTCTCTTACCTATACCTATGGTACAGACGGCGCGGCACCAGATACGGATGCATATCAGGAAAAACCGGTTGTGCAGGTATCAGATACACAGATTGCAGTAACTAAGAGATGGGAAAATACGAACCAGAATACAACTCTTCCGGATCAGGTTGTAATTCGGTTATATCAGGATAACGAGCAGACCGAATATCGGACATTAACGCTTAATGCGGAGAATCAGTGGGCGGGAACATTTATCCATGTGGCAAAGGGACATACTTATCGAATCGCAGAAGACGCTGTGGATGGATATGAATCAGAGATTACCGGTGATGCCGAACAAGGATATGTGGCAATCAATACACGGATGCCGTCACTGACTGTTCAGAAAAAAGTGGAAGGAAAGCTTGGCGATAAGACAAAGCAGTTTGAAATAAAGATCCGTCTGGCAGACAAGAATGGTAATCCGGTAACCGGAAGCTATGGAGGAGTGGAATTTGACAGCCATGGCGAAGCGGTAGTTTCGCTTTGTGACGGTGAACAGGTATGCATCGAGAAACTGCCGGTGGGAACCGGCTATCAGGTGACCGAAGTTCTGGCAGATAGGGAAGGATATCAGACATCTTATGAAACATGTGAAGGAACCCTGTCTGCGGATCGAACGGCAACGGTCATCAACCGATATATGGAAGAAATCCCAGATTCCGGTATCCGTGACGCCGGCAGCTTTGCGGTGGGTGGTGCACTGGTATTGTTGGCGGGGGCAGGCATGTTATGCATCGCATTGATCAGACGACGGAGAAATGATTAAAATGGAAAAGAAACAAAATAATTCACTTCTCGCAGATGTGAAGTGGTTGCTGCTGAAAATATTGTTACTTGGAATCATTTTTGCAGTGGTATGGATCTTTCTGCTTGGAATCTGCCGGAACGACGATGAAGCGATGAATCCGGCAATCCGGGCAGGCGATCTGGTAATTTATGACCGGATCACGCAGGAGTACCACACAGGAGATGTAGTGGTAATCAAGCAGGATGGCGGCAGGCAGATACGAAGAGTGGCAGCAGTATCTGGTGATGTAGTGGATGTGACAGAGGAAGGACTAAGCGTCAATGGTTATCAGCAGCGGGAAGCAGATATCTATACAGAGACATTACCGTATAAGGATGGAATAGATTATCCGTTAACGGTCGGGGACGGGCAGGTATTTGTGCTGGGAGATAACCGGATATCGGCAGAAGACGGAAGAATCTATGGAACGACCGATCTGAAGGATGTCCAGGGCGTAGTAATGACAGTGATCAGAAGAAGAAATATATAAGTGAATGCATTGGGTAAAAAGCGGTGAGCTTTTTATAAATAAGAATTTGAGGAGGAGAAGATATTATGATGCAGTCTAAAAGATTTCGAGCACTGGCAATGGTGGGAGCACTGACTCTGGCAGTGTGTACCGGTACAACAGCAATGGCAGAGGAAGCAGCTCCGATGGGAAATTCACCGGAGATTCAGAAGATATTCCAGATGTCAGAAGGAATGGATGTGCCATCTGTTTCTTTTAAATTCACATTAGAGAAAGTAACGGCGGATGCACCGACGGCTCAGGTGTCACCGATTAATTATAACAGCAACACAGATAAAGGTAATCTGACCAATGGGGTCTATCTGATGCGGAAAAATCAACAGATCAATTTTGGAGAATTTCCTCATGCAGGAAAATACACTTATAAGGTGACAGAGGTTAATGAGAGTGTGACAAATACGAATATAACCTATGATCAGAACACCTATTATATGGATGTGTATGTAGAGAATACCGAGAATGGACTTCAGATTGCCAATACTGTGGCAAGAGATGGAGAGAATAAAACACCGGCTTTAAGTTTTCTGAACACGTATCGCAGACAGGATGCATCGCTGACGGTAACAAAGCATACGAGCGGTTCCGGTGACCATGATCTGGCTGATAAGACGAAGGACTTTGATTTTACAATTACCATGTACCGGGCAGCAACAGATGACAATACATCTTATACCGGTAAGATCGGCAATGAGACCGTTACACTGAACTTTGGAACCGGAACAACTGCAACAGCATCATTTAAACTGCATGATGGCGAGAACCTTGTGTTTACAGGACTGGCAGCAGGTACACGTTACAAAGTGGTAGAAACAGGGGCAGCAGATGATTATACACCTGGCGTAAAAGTTGTGGAAAATGGAACTGCGACAGTGAATAAAACAGCATCTTCTGAGCCAGAGTCGCTTGCTACAGCAGATGGAAATGCAACCAATCTGATCGGTGAAAAAGAGAATACTGTTGATTTTACCAATACCTATAAAAATGTGCCAATCACAGGTGTGATCATGAACCATATGACGGCTATCGTATTGATTTTGGCAGCAGTGAGTGCTATGGCAGTTCTGTTCCTTACAAAACGCAGACAGATGCGTTAGTAATCGATGCGATAGGAAACGGATATGACAGGGGCAGAGATACAGCCGGGAGATGGATACGATGAAGAGAAGTGTTATCAGGGTATTAGATGAACTGGTGAATCTGATTGTGCTGGTGATTGTTCTGATCCTGGGAGGGTATGGCGTGTACACTTTATGGGATGACAGGCAGATATATCAGAGTGCAGATATGGAAAATTATGAGACCTGGCGACCGGAAGAGGATGATGATCTTTCGTTCCGGGAACTACAGGCAATCAATCCGGAAGTGATCGGATGGCTTACGGTATATGGAACGAAGATTGATTATCCATTTGCACAGGCAGACAATAATACCAAATACGTAAATACGGATATTACCGGAGAATTCGCTCTGTCAGGAAGCCTGTTCCTGGATTGTCAGAATGCAGCAGATTTTACTGATCTGAATCATGTGATCTATGGTCATCATATGGAAAAGAAGACCATGCTTGGTGAGCTGGAGTGTTTTGCAGAACGACCATTTTTTGAAGAACATCGGTATGGCAGGCTGTATTATAATGCTCAGGATCATGGACTGGAATTTATCGCATTTCTGGAAACAGACGCATACGATGATATGATCTACAACGTGACACTGACAGAGGATGAGCAGGAGAAATATCTGTCCTGTCTGCGTGAAAAAGCAATGTATTATCGGGAAACGGAACTGTCTGTGAAGGAACATCTTCTGGCTCTGTCGACCTGTGATTCCGGCAGGACAAATGGAAGGTATGTACTGGTTGGGAGAATCACAGAGGAAATGTATGAGAATCCATTTGATGTGAAATCAAAGAAATAATAAGGCAGTAAAGCTAGACAGAATTATAAATAAGGAAGTGGAAACATGAAAATGGAAATAAAAAAGTTAATATTATGCGCCGCCGTCAGCTTGATTCTGCTTCCGGCAGAAGAAGTACTGGGAGCAGAACAGACGGCATCTGTCATGATTCCTGTTGTGCAGCAATTTGAGACCAGGAATAAGCTGCCAGATAAGAGGAACCAGACATTCCGGTATGAACTGATCCGGGAAGAACAGGATGCCCCGATGCCGGATGAAAGTGACGGAGACCGGTATGTATTTGACATGAAAGGAAGCGAAAAAAACGAGGTCGGACCGATCACATATACGCGTACTGGAATATGGCATTATACGCTGAAACAGTCTGTTCAGAAAGAAGAAAAGGGTTATGATTATGATAAACAGACCTATGAGATCTCAGTGTATGTAGAGAATCTGACAGACGGCGGTCTGGGGGTACAGATGATCGTGGTCAATAGAGAGGGTAATAAAGTGAATGAGATACGGTTCAAAAACGGTTATACCGGAGAGAAGACAGGAAACGTGGCGCGGACAGGAGACATGTCAGATATCGGCCTGTGGATTATATTGCTGGCGGTGTCCGGTGTGGTTGCTGGAAAAGCAGTGCATAAGAAACGACCGGCTTGATAAGCCGATCGGAGAAGAAGAAAAAATCTATATAAGAGATGCCAAAGCATCTTAGCTTTTAGGCGAAGTCCGGCGGTTGTGTGAAGCGATTCTACACAACCGCCGTCTTCTATCATTAGGTGTTTCGTTTTCCTGTTGATGATTATAGTATATCGAAGGAATGTGACCAAAATATGTAAGATCTGGAAAATAAGTGTGAAGTTCCTTAAGAAACTGTTAGGGAAATATGTAGAATTTAATTAGAGTGCACTCTGTTTTGTGGAAAAAATGTCATACCCGTTAAATAAACTACTTATGTAGATACTATTCTTTTTTACAGGTTCTTTTGATAAAATATGTGTAATTACGTATATCAGAGAGGAGCTGGTCTTAATGAGCAGACTGGAACTTAGGACTCCGAATCGTACACACATTGTAATGGAAGAACTGTACAAGGATTTGGAGCGGAGAATAGAATCAAGCCCGCCGGGATTATGTCCGGTAGATATGTCCAGAGCATTTCTGGAGCTGTGTCATGCACAGACCTGTGGCAAATGTGTACCATGCCGTATTGGTCTTGGACAGCTGAACCATTTTATCAAGGATGTACTGGATGGAAAGGCTACGATGGAGACGCTGGATACTATGGAGGCAACGGCCCTTTCTATTATGGAATCAGCGGACTGTGCCATCGGATATGAAGCAGCACATATGGTGTACAAAGGACTGGTGGGATACAGGGATGACTATATCGAGCACATCCGCCACGGAAGATGTACCTGTACTTATAGCCAGCCGGTACCTTGTGTGGCACTCTGCCCGGCGCATGTAGATATACCGGGATATATTGCATTAGTGGGAGAAGGACGGTATGCAGATGCAGTTCGTCTGATCCGTAAGGACAATCCATTCCCAACGACATGTGGATTTATCTGTGAGCATCCATGTGAGTTACGGTGCCGGAGAAATATGGTGGACGATTCGGTCAATATCAGAGGACTGAAGCGTGTTGCTGCTGATTTTGCAGGAGAAGTGGAACCGCCGAAATGTGCGCCGTCAACAGGTAAAAAAATCGCGGTACTTGGTGGAGGTCCGGGAGGATTAAGTGCAGCTTATTATCTGCAGCTGATGGGACACCAGACTACTGTATACGAGATGTTGCCGAAGCTTGGCGGTATGCTGCGCTATGGTATTCCGAATTACCGTCTGCCGAAGGAACGTCTGGAGGACGATGTGAATGCGATCCTGAAGACAGGTGTACAGGTAGAATATGGTAAGAAGATTGGTCAGGACATCACTATTCAGGACCTGCGTGAGCAGTATGATGCGGTGTTGATTACGATTGGAGCAAGTACGGATAAGAAGCTTGGACTGGAAGGTGAGGACTCCGAGGGCGTAATGTCAGCTGTACAGTTCTTGAGAAATATCGGGAAAAATATCATTACGGATCTGACTGGTAAGGAAGTAGCAGTGATTGGCGGCGGTAACGTGTCCATGGATGCGGTACGTACGGCAAAACGTCTGGGTGCAAAGAAGGTCAGCATTGTATATAGAAGAAGAATGGCGGATATGACAGCACTTCCGGGCGAGATCAACGGAGCAGTGGCTGAGGGAATCGAACTGCAGACATTGAAAGCACCGGCAGCAATCGATGTGGATGAGAATAACCATGTAAAGGGTATCTATGTGACACCACAAATGGTAAGCACGATTAAGAATGGTCGTGCAAGTGTACGTCCGACCGGTGAGGATGATATTTATATTCCTTGTGATGTACTGGTTGTAGCTATCGGACAGAATATCGAGACGGCGCATTTTGAAGCAGCAGGTATTCCGGTATCCAGAGGTAAGATTCTGACTACCAGCACGGGTGCGGTAGAAGATATGCCGGATGTATACGCCGGAGGAGACTGTTCCAGCGGACCGGCGACAGTTATCAAAGCTATCGCGGCAGCCAAAGTCGTGGCAGCCAATATTGATGAATATCTGGGCTTCCGTCACGAGATTTCCTGCGATGTGGAGATTCCTGAGGCGAAGCTGGAAGATAAGATCCCATGCGGACGCATCGATCTTACAGAGCGTGAGGCCTGTGAGAGAGTCTGTGATTTTGACGCAGTGGAGAACTGTATGACCGAGAATGAGGCAAGGCAGGAGGCAGGCAGATGTCTGCGATGTGACCATTTCGGATACGGAATATTTAAAGGAGGCAGAGAGACATTATGGTAAATCTTACAATAGACGGAAAACAGATTTCCGCATCGGAAAATACGACCATCATGGAAGCTGCCAGACAGAATGGAATTCCGATTCCGAAGCTGTGTTATCTGAAAGGGATCAATGAGATCGCAGCCTGTCGTGTCTGTGTGGTAGAGATCGAAGGAAAAGATAAGCTGATCACTTCCTGCAATAATATGGTAGAGGAGGGCATGATCATTTACACCAACAGTCCGAAGGTGCGCCGAAACAGACGTACCACAGTGGAACTGATCCTGTCGCAGCACAACTGCGAATGCGTAACCTGTATCCGAAGCGGCAACTGCAGTCTGCAGAGAGTGGCAAATGATCTGAACATTATACATATTCCATTTAAGATGGAGATTGAGAAACAGCCGTGGAGCAAAGAGTTCCCATTGATCCGTGATTCATCCAAGTGTATTAAGTGTATGCGCTGTATCCAGGTATGTGATAAGGTACAGAGCCTGAGTATCTGGGATGTAGAAGGAACCGGATCACGAACCACGATCAATGTGGCTGGCTATAAGAAGATTGAAGAAGCAGCCTGTTCTCTGTGCGGACAGTGTATTACACATTGTCCGACGGGAGCGCTGACAGAACGCGACGAGACCGAGAAGGTATGGAATGCAATTGCAGATCCGGAGAAGATCGTAGTTGTTCAGATCGCACCGGCTGTACGTGCAGCCTGGGGCGAAGAGCTGGGACTGTCAAGAGAAGAAGCAACGGTTGGCAAGATCATCGATGTATGGAGGAGACTGGGTGCGGACTATGTATTCGATACCTCATTTTCAGCGGATCTGACCATTATGGAAGAGGGAACGGAATTTCTGCAGAGATTCACATCCGGTGAACTGAAAGACAGACCGATGTTTACATCATGCTGTCCGGGATGGATCCGTTTCATCAAATCACAGTATCCGCATCTGGTCAAATATCTGTCATCAGCGAAGTCACCACAGCAGATGTTTGGCGCGGTAATGAAGACATATTTTGCAGAGAAGCTTGGCGTATCGCCGGAGAAGATCTATACGGTATCCGTGATGCCATGTGTAGCGAAAAAGAGCGAGCGTGAGATGGATCTGTACCATGGAGAATATGTGGGACATGATGTGGACGCGGTAGTGACGACCAGAGAGCTGTTACGTATGATCCGTGCGGCACACATTGAGCCGTCTACATTGATGGATCAGGAAAGCGACCGCCCAATGCAGGAAGGCACCGGAGCAGGCGTGATCTTCGGAGCAACCGGCGGTGTAATGGAGGCAGCACTTCGTACGGCATATTATCTGCTGAAGGGCGAGAATCCACCGGCAGATGCATTCCAGGCAGTCAGAAGCACCGGATTTAACGAGCATCAGGGCGTACAGGAAGCGGTCTTCCAGGTGGATGATGTGACAGTGCGGACGGCAGCAGTCAGCGGGCTGGGTAATGCGAGAGCACTGATTGACAAGATTGAGCGTGGCGAGGCGCAGTATGATTTCGTAGAAGTCATGGCGTGTCCGGGAGGATGTGTAGGAGGCGGCGGACAGCCGATCCATGATGGCGAAGAGCTGGCGTTTGAGCGTGGCAAGAATCTGTATTATCTGGATAAGAATGCAGATATCCGATATTCCCATGAGAATCAGGATGTGCAGAAACTGTATGAAGAATATTTCGAGAAGCCGAATTCACACAAGTCACACATGCTGTTACATACAGAACATATGAAGAATAAATAAGTAATACACAGAGTTATGATTAATCAAACAGATTTTATTAGTAATCAAAATGAATGATTTCCTAATCTACAGCGAAAGGGCGTGAATTGTAAAATTCACGCCCTTCGTCGTTGTTATAGTTATCTAAAGGAATGAGAGTAAAGTGCGTCACCAAAATCATTGGTTAGTACTTTATGAGGGGGAGATAGCTGATGTCTTATCAACTATCTGACATTTATTATAATAGCCAAATATGTCAGAAATATGTTGATTCTCTAAAAGAAAACGAAAAAATCTTAAAAACCTCTTAACAAAATAAAAAATATGGCATAAATTTCGTCTGTTAGTGCTACAAAAAATAGATACTTAGATTTGGGAGCGATTGATTATTTTGCAGAATCCTTCAGGTATTCAGTGAGTATGTCCAGAAATTCGCCGATGGTTGGTTTCGAGGAGAGCGGACAAAGAGAGATGGATTCCAATAGGGGACGGTTTCCACGTTCCCAACAGACGGATACAACGGTACGTAGATTTCGCTCTACACTGCTTGCAGAGGTCTGGTAAGTATGAGCAATCTCCGGATATAACAGCTTGCTCACGCTTAACAGGTAATCTTCATTCTGGAGACAGAGGGAGAGGGCATACAATAAATACCGGTATCCTTGATAATTTCCACCAATACCCAAGGAACGAACCAGTTTTTGTATATCTCTCATATCATTGACTCCTTTCACCGAGCTATCTGAATCTTCACAGCCGTAATACAAGTACCTTAACTATATGATAATTTATTTTATCGCCATTTGTAAATGATTTTCGTGCATATGAGTCAAAAAAGCACATATTATTGAATAAAATTTGTATCACATTACCAAAAATAGTTCATATGATAACAGTAAGCAGAAAAATGGAGTTAAATTATGGGAAAATATACGGTGCTTGTTAACGAGAACATGGGAGAGGTTAACTGGGAAATGGTGAAAAAAGCAGATGTACATGGTGTTATGTTATGTGTGGGTTATGGTGGTGAAGTGGACCGGCTCTTTCGGGCAAATGCGGACTGCTGTGAGAAACTGGGGATTCCTTTTGGTGTATATTGGACATCTTATGCGGTAACGGAAAGAGATGCTGAGGCAGAGAAGAGAGAGCTTGAAGGTATGATCGAAGGATATCACATCGAAGGACCTGTAAGAATTTTTAAAAATCCTTAAGAAATTCCATTTATGGATATTAAAAAATTATTGTTATGCTGTTGTTGTAAAGCGAATACAACTTCTTGACAGTTCTTCCTGATTGAACTTCTTAAGAGGATGCTTTATAGTGAGAGTGAGGTGATAAAAATGTCTAAAATATTAGTATGTGATGATGATAAAGCAATCGTAGATGCGATTGAGATATATCTGTCCCAGGAGGGATACGAGATCAAAAAGGCTTATGACGGAGCGGAGGCAATCCAGATGCTGGAAAAGGAACCGTTTGATCTGCTTATTATGGATGTGATGATGCCGAAACTTGATGGCATTCGGGCAACATTGAAGATCCGCGAGAAGAATAACATGCCGATTATTATCCTTTCCGCAAAATCAGAGGATGCAGATAAGATTCTGGGACTGAATATCGGGGCTGATGATTACGTGACGAAACCATTTAACCCACTGGAACTGGTTGCGAGGGTGAAGTCACAGATCCGCAGATTCACGAAGCTTGGCAGTACAGCCGGAATCAAAGAGAACGAAGCGGTATACAGCACCGGTGGTCTGGTGATCAATGATGATCAGAAAATGGTTACAGTAGACGGTGAACCGATAAAACTGACGCCGATAGAATATAACATATTATTACTATTAGTGAAGAATCAGGGACGAGTTTTTTCAATCGAACAGATTTATGAAAGTATCTGGAATGAGGAGGCTTTGGGTGCGGATAATACGGTCGCGGTACATATCCGTCATATCCGTGAAAAGATTGAGATTAATCCAAAGGATCCGAGATATCTGAAAGTAGTCTGGGGAGTAGGCTATAAGGTGGAAAAGCGCTGATTATAAGCTGGCGTTTGTCAGCAGAACGGAGTTAATATGAAGAAAGAATGGTATAAGAGCAGCTGGATGAAAGGGATCCTTATAGGCTTTACACAGGTGATAGCAGTTATTCTGATCATCAGTATGGTTTGGATTATTTCATGTCCCAGGGCTGCGGCAAATGTATTAAAAGGGGACAATGTACAATACGAAGATACACAGGGGTTTGCAGAGACATTTATGAATCAGTATGCAGACATCCTCGCAGGATTGGAGGCAAAAGAACAGTTCGAGACGGATGGTGAATTTGATGGTGATAAAATCGTAGATATCCAGAATGTCAGTAACAGCCAACCGATTGATGGTAAAAATGAACATGGTCTTGCATATAGATTATCCGATCTGATTGATTGGGAAGAAAAAATATATGATGGAGATATCAATTCGGATCAATACGGAAGTTCGGGCGAGAATGAGATTTTAGTATGTAAGAAGCCGGATTCTACATATGAGTATTTTTATTTTAGTGATTTTAAGTCTAAGATTGACAGTGGCGAATTGAAATTTATTAACGAAACGGAAGACAATAGTTCCTCCAGTATTCTGCAGGAACTGCAGGACGGTGAATATTATGAAGAAGATGGAGATTCTAAGCTGACGGTAATAGATCAGGATAATGCAGTACAGTATGTGGATTGTTGGGATTATGATGGTATGTGGGTAGAAGAGACCTGTTCGCCAATCGATGCAGAGAATGTACTGGACATTGTAAATCATAATCCGGAGTGGAACGGCAATCTCGATCAGGCATTTACCCAGATCTGGAATGTACTTAGTATTATTAATGTGGAAAAACAGGCATATGACAGTATGCTTTCCGGGTATGAAGAGAATAGCAGTAATGTAACGTATTTGTATGCGGATCGGGATAAAAAGACGATTTATACAAATCGGAAAGAGTATGCGGATTTTGATAATCTGGATGACAGTGTGAAGAAGATCGGAATGCTGGATAAATATGTGCTGGTTGGCGCGAGGGCGTCGCAGTTTGAAGGTAACGTGACGGGTGTACTATACAGTGATTGCGATTATCATAATCGTCTGGTGACAGATCCTCAGGATTTTGTATTTGTAATGGGGGTGGATACGAAGTATCCGGTACAGGATGCATTCTATTATGAAAGCCACAGCTACAGTTATTATCAGTCCGGTATCGGAGTTGCATTGGCAGGAGCAATATTATCAGGCATATTGTTGATGGTATGTATAATCTGGCTGACGATCGTGGCGGGAAGAAAGCCGGAAGATACAGACTTATATTTGACAGGTTTTGATAAGCTGCCGACCGAGGTTGGAGCGATCATTGTAGTGGGACTGTGGGGGATCTTCGCAGCGATCATGCTGAATGTGGCGAACTGTCTGAGCAATATTGTATGGTCAGATGAGATCTATTATCTGGGATGGTCGCCGGGGGCAAGTGTGCCGACGCTGATTGGAATAGGAATCCTTGGATTTGGAACCTGTGCGTTTTTCATGTTCGGATACCTGAGTCTGATCCGCAGGATCAAAGCCAGAAGCCTGTGGAAGAGGAGTGTTCTCCGGTGGCTGGGTATTCATGCATATGCATTCTTCCGCATGATACCGGCGGTAGGACGACAGTGCCTTATCATGATCGCATTTATCATAACGCAGTTTTTATGGGCGAGCGGAGATGGAATATTTTTGCTGATTGCTATTGCAGCAGATGTGGCGGCTTTTATCTATGTGGTGTCGCAGGCGGCAGGAAGAAAACAGATCGTTAAAGGCATTCATAGGATTGCAGAAGGTCAGGTGGATTATAAGATTCCGCTGAAAGGGCTGAAAGGTGAGCAGAAGGATATAGCAGAGAGTATTAACCGTATCGGTGATGGTCTGGATGCTGCGGTAGAGGCTGGTATGAAGAATGAACGGTTGAAGACGGATCTGATCACGAATGTGTCTCATGATATCAAGACGCCGCTCACGTCGATCATCAATTACATTGATCTGATGAAGCGGGAAAATATTCAGGATCCGAAGATTCAGAGTTATCTCGAAGTGCTGGAGGCAAAGGCACAGCGACTTAAGACGCTGACAGAAGATGTGGTGGAGGCATCCAAGGTCAGCAGCGGTAACGTAGTGCTGAACTGTATGAAGCTGAACCTGACGGAAATGATCCAGCAGACCAGCGGCGAATTTGTAGAGAAATTTGAGAAGCGTGATCTGAAAGAAATTCTGAATCTGCCGGAAGAGCCGGCATATGTCTGGGCAGACGGCAGACGCACCTGGCGTATTCTGGAAAATATTTATAACAATGCGGCCAAATATGCGTTGGAAGGAAGCCGGATCTATGCAGATCTGAAACTGACCGAGACAGAAGTAGTATTCTCACTGAAAAATGTATCCGAGCAGCCGTTAAATATCAGTGCAGATGAGCTGACGGAGCGTTTTATCCGGGGCGATGTATCCAGAAGCACCGAAGGAAGCGGACTGGGACTTTCCATTGCAAGAGATCTTGCGAAACTCATGAACGCCAAATTTGAACTGTATCTGGACGGAGATCTGTTCCGTGTAACCATTACATTTGCAAGGATAAATGATTAGAATGATTGTGGGTGTCTGCAGGAGCAGATGCCCGCAATCTTTTGTGTTTACGGAAAGGTGAAAATCAGATATAATGTCAGCATGGAGAATTTAAGAACATTATTAAAAGAACAGATGAATATAGATTTTATGTCTGCAGTATTGAGCGGACCCCGTACCAAAGACGGAACAGCAAAAGTGAAAGTGCGTCCACTTATGAAGAAGGACACACTTTTCTTTCAGTTAGAGATTTTCCGTGGTAATCAGGCATTTCACAAGAATCTGGAACCGGAAGCGGCAGCAGAAGAAGTGCTTCGGTTCATGCAGGAGATGCGTCAGATGCAGATGGACACCAGAGCAGCGTCTTACACCGTACTTGTCAGCAAGAAAGGAAAAGTAACAATTAAGAAGAAAATGCGCAAGGAACCGGTGAAGATGGTGAGCATGTCCCATAACCGCAAGAAGCAGTATGTGCTGGAAGAGGGAACTGCAGTGCCATTTCTCACAGATCTTGGCGTGATGACGCAGGAAGGAAAAGTGGTGCATGCCAGATTCGACAAGTTCCGCCAGATCAACCGATTTCTGGAATTCGTTGAGGACATTCTTCCGGAACTTCCAAAGGATCGGGAGGTTACGATTCTTGACTTTGGATGTGGCAAGTCGTATCTTACATTTGCCATGTATTACTATCTGCATGAATTAAAAGGATATGATATCCGCATTATCGGTCTGGATCTGAAGAAGGATGTGATCCGTCACTGTAATGAATTAAGTGAAAAATATGGTTATAAAAAATTGCATTTTCTGGAAGGAAATATCGCAGACTATACAGGAGTAGATGCGGTAGATATGGTAGTGACACTGCATGCGTGTGATACGGCGACAGACTTTGCGCTGGCGAAAGCAGTAGGATGGAATGCAAAAGTGATCCTGTCTGTGCCATGCTGTCAGCATGAGTTGAACCGCCAGATAAAGAATGATGTGCTGGCACCGGTTTTTGAATATGGACTGATCAAAGAGCGTATGGCAGCGTTGATCACGGATGCCATACGGGCGCAGTATCTGGAGCGGGAAGGATACCGCACCCAGATCCTGGAATTTATTGATATGGAACATACTCCGAAGAATATCCTGATCCGGGCGGTCAAGACCGGCAAGAGAAAGGATAACCAGGAAGCAATCGAATCCTGTGAGAATGCGCTTCACATTACACCGACACTGGGGCAGTTGCTGGATGAACTTAGAGGAGCTGAATAGATAAATGAAGAAAAAAGCGATACACGTCGGCGTACTGGCGGCGATATTTATCATCGCAGTCGTCGTATTTGAATATATGACCACTCGTGGTAACGATGATATGATGGAAGATCTCGGCAATGCCGTACTACCTCGGGTGTATTTTACCGTAGATGGATATGGAGTCAATGCGTTAAATGCTTATTCGGAAGAGATGGATATTACCACAATGCGGGATTCTGTCACGCCGATCAGTGGTAAGAAGCTGACGATGAATCTGGAAGCGGACGAGACAAAAGTAACCGCAGTTGATTATGCTGTCTATACATTGGACGGAAAAAAGAAACTGAGCGAGGATAAGATCAGTAAGGTAAAAGATCAGATGGATCTGAGCTTTGATCAGAATCTGCTGTCAGAAGAGCGGATGCTGGTGCTTATCCTGCATGCAGACGGCAAGTCTGTTTATTACTATACAAGAATTGTGAATCCGACGGACTTTAATCTGACGGATTGCCTGGATTACGTATATAATTTTCATGAGAATGCCTTGAAAAAGGTGGAGAATGCAGGCGTAGGAGCAGCACTGGAGCAGGATGATGAGGATGCCAATTCTACATTTTCCCATGTGACCATTCATTCATCATACGATCAGGTGACCTGGGGGAATCTTGCACCACAGGTGACAGGCGGTGAACGCTGGAAGATTACGGAGACCAACAGTTCTTATACATCCGTGCTTCTGGAATACGATGTAAGCTGTACCGGAGAAGAGAATGAGACGGATATGTATACGGTTAGAGAATTTTTCCGCGTGCGCAAGAATAACGGACAGATGTATCTGTTGAATTATGACCGTACAATGGAACAGATCTTTGACGGAAGTAAGAATGTATTGAGTGAAAAAGGAATCCTGCTTGGAATTACTGATCCGGATGTTCCGTATGTGGTTAGTTCTGACGGCAAGATTGTAGCATTTGTGCAGGCGGATGAGCTGTGGAATTATGACAAAGAGCAGGATCAGCTTTCGTTGTTGTTCAGTTTTCGTGATGCGGAAAATGCGGATGTCCGTAATAAGGTATCGGATCATAAGATCCAGATTCTGAATATGGACAAAAAAGGCAATACAACATTTTCGGTATCCGGATATATGAACCGCGGCGAACACGAAGGATATGTGGGAGTTGCCGTTTATTACTATAATATCGAGACCAACAGTATTGAAGAAAAGGCATTCGTATCCAGCAACAAATCAGCTGCAATCGCAGGAAGTGAACTGGATACGTTGAAATATTACAATACCAAGACGAATAAGCTATACATGCTGGCAGACGGGGCACTTCATGAGATCAGTATTAAGAAGGATTATGATGAAGTGTTGCTGGATGGATTGAAAGATGGTCAGTATGTGGTATCAGATAATGGTAAATGGCTGGCATATCAGACAGGTGATGATGTGACATCTTCGACAGAAGTGACGGTCATGAATCTGTCGGATGGCAGTGAATATCAGGTGAAGAGTGCAGACGATGAGTGTATGATTCCACTTGGATTTGTGGGCAATGATTTCGTGTCAGGTCTGGCGAAACTTGATGATATCGGTAAGACTATCAGCGGTGAACAGGCTGTTGCAATGTATCAGATTGAGATCCGCAGTGATGCAGACAAGGTTATTAAGACTTACAGCAGTGATGGTTATTACATTTTAAGCACGGAGATTGACGACGGAATGATCACGCTGAACCGCGTCCAGAAGAATGGCGATACCTATACATCGGCGGCAGCAGATTATATTTCCAGCAATCAGGAAAAGAAAGAAAGCAATATCATGCTAGAATCTTATGTGACAGATATGAAGGAGACACAGATGCGTCTGACTTATGCGGATGGCATCAAGGACAAATCTGCGAAAGTATTGAAGCCGAAACAGGTTGTACAGGATGATCCTGCATTACCGTCTTTTGGTAAAGAAGTAAAAGAAAATGGTTATTACGTATATGGAACCGGACAGCTCCAGGGTATCTACAAAACAGCTGGAGAAGCCATCCGCAAAGCGGACAGTGTCAGCGGAGTCGTCATTGACGCAAAAGGACAGTACGTATGGGAGCGTGGCAACCGTTATCTGGTCTATGATCTGTCCACCAGTCAGGCGTCAGCGGTCAGTGAACTGCAGAATGCACTTGCATCCGGTACATCGGTGCTGGAGGCAGCTGGTAATATGTCAGATCAGAAAGTGCTGGAACTTACAGGATGCACAGTTGAAGAAATGTTGTATCTGATCAACAAGGATACACCGGTCATCGGTGTGCGTAACGGAGCTTCTGCAATCATTCTGACAGGATACGATGAAAGTCATGTGACTTATGTGGATTCGGAGAACGGCGAGAGCAAGACCGTGACGCAGGAAGAGATGGATCAGATCATGCAGAGCAGCGGCAATGCATATGTGGGATATCTGAAGAAGGCAGAAGAGTAAACATAGAAGCTAAAGGTATTTGAAGTAAGAGGAAAGATAGGTAGAAAAATGCAGTTATTTCAGGTTAATGCAGAAATTTATGATGAAGACAGTATGCTGGGCAGAGAGACTTCCTATCTGACAGCTGATAATGCGGTGAAAGCGGCTTATTATGCCAGAGGTATGCTGAGAAATATCTGTTTGGAATGTTCGCTGAATCTTGAAGAACTGATAAGGGATCATTGGAGTATATTCTATAAGTTGGAATGGCCGGATAAAGAGATAATATATGGATATTCTGTCGAAGTGGTATCGATGGACAGCCAGAATATAGACTGCAGCCATATGGAGAAAAATGAATGTCAATGTATCGGTGAACTGTATCAGGTGTATTATAAAGATCTTAAAGCAGATCCGGTTATGCAGAGATATGAAATTCTGTATAATGAGAGCAGAAGTCCGTTGACAGATGAAGTTCGGCGTGAGCCGGGGGATTGGGGAAAAGAACCTTGTTATAAAAAAGGTGACCGCGTATGTTACAGAGAGTCCGACAAAGTATTTGAAATCGATGAAGTCTACGGCTGGGAAGGCGATGCGCTAGACGGATTGCTGTATACGATTTATGAAGATGAGTGTGGGTATATGGATCATGTGCATGAGTCGGAATTAAGACTGGCGGAACAATAGAATAAAAAATTCCTCAGCAGCTCATAGAGCATGCTGGGGAATTTTTTTGTTCCAAGTTAAACTGCCGGATGGAATAATGTATTCCGATAGCGGCTTAAAGCAGTGTATAATACCAGACCCAGTACAAGGCAGGAAGCTACTTCACCAATGCCGACGGTCAACATCATAAATGGAATCGGAAGAGCGACGCCATATCCGTAACGCAGTACAAATGGCACGATCACGATATTAGCAATGATTGGCGGTAATGTACCGTATACCGGCTTCTGCTGTCTCAGCGTATAAGTGCCGATCGCACCGATCAGAGTCGCAATACTTCCAAAGATAATATCAGGAAGGATTGCTCCGCCAAGGATATTACCAACCAGACATCCTACAAATAATCCCGGAATTGCAGCCGGTGTAAATAATGGCAGGATAGTCAGTGCCTCAGAAATACGGATCTGTACTTCTCCAAATGAAAATGGTGCAAATACATAAGTGAGCACCACGTAGATTGCAGCAATCATCGCTGCCTGGGTCAGAAATGTTACATTCTTGTTCTTCATATTCAGTTCTCCTTTAGTTTTGTTTTACGTGTGGAAGGTCACGAACACACGATTCATTTTACGCCGGGAATCGGCGAAACCCTTATTAGACCTTGGTTTTCTGGGGTTTGTAACGGGTGATAGTATAACATGGGTGATAGATAATTTCAAGTACCTTATGGCTTTTGGTATGTTCATTCTTGCATTACTGACATTCGTATTTACGTTTATCAGATAATGTATTAAGGCATAGAAAACCACACCGGAACTTTGGCGAGCGAAAGGGTGGAGTTTCTATATTCCATATACTTCGAGGTCAACCCACCTTATGGGCAGTTGCTCTTTTAGTATCTCAAATATAGAATATACGGCAGCAGGATGCAAGAGGGATATAAAAGATGAAGAGAAATAAAAAAAATACAATTAGATTACAAAATATTGAACGCAGATTAGAAGTGTGATAGAATATCTGCAGGGAAATCAAAGCCAGGCGGCTACCCTTCTTTGCGGAGGGATAAGACACCCTCCAGACGAAAGAAAGGAGGGCAATACGATGATTGCATATTCTGACTTAATTCAGTTTTGTATATTCATTGTTGCCTTTGTAGGTCTCTGCTATGAGAGGTTTAAAAGCTAAACGTAAAAGGTCGCCATTACTGTGAATAATGACGGCTGCTGTAATAAATAGCTTTAACTTATAATCGGGTAGCCGCTTGCAATTTCTCTCTTTACAGCTATAATATATCATATTTGATAACAAAACGCAAGGAGAAAAATAATGTTAGAGATTGGAATTAAAGGAAAACAGGAAGTAGTAGCAAACGAAACAAATTCTGCAAAGACAATGGGAAGTGGTACGCTGGATGTATTTGCGACTCCGGCAATGATCGCATTGATGGAAAAGACTGCATGGACAAGCGTTGCAGACGAACTGGATGAAGGCTGCGGTACAGTAGGAATTAGCCTGAATGTAGCACATAGCGCACCGACTCCGCTTGGCATGAAAGTAACCTGTGAGAGTGAACTTACAGAAATAGATGGAAGAAAGCTTACTTTTCATGTAAAAGCGTATGATGAAAAGGGAGTTATCGGAGAGGGCACTCATGAGCGTTTTATTATCCAGAATGAGAAGTTCCAGAAAAAAGCGAATATGAAAAAAGATTCATAGATATTGCATATTGTATTGTGGAAATGCATATGCTATAATGCCAGTAGGCAAAAGAAATAAAGTAGTTCAAATAGCTTAACTACACATAACGAAAACCCCAGTGCTGCTACACTGGGGTTTTCTATTCCCATTTTGAAAACGGAAGGGCTTAGTTCCGTAGGCTTGTTACCGACTAGTTATCACCGTCCAGCCATTTGATGATGTAATGACAAAGTACACCGCCCATGACGGTGATAATAAAAGAAATAATAATGTCCAAATAGCTTACCTCCTTCCTGTTACCAGTATAGAGGCGGTAACATAATGATTATATCATGTATGCAATGCAGTGTCTATTTGTTGTGAATAAAATACGGAAGATTTACAAAAAATGAAAATTGTATAAATAATTAAATAGACATAGGTTTATAAATTTTGCTCATTGTATTTGCGAAATAAATGTGATACGATAAATGCGGCAAAAAGATAATGCTATTCCATGGTGAACAGCAACGAAAAACTCTCGGACTCCGGGGGTTTTTCTATTCCTGGTTTTGGTGTGGAAAGTCTTAAATCCACAGGCTGGTTACCAGCTATTTGTCGCTGTCTAACCATTTGATGATATAGTGGCAAATTACACTACCCATAACAGTGACAATAAAAGAAATTTTAAACAAAAGTGTTGACAAATCAAAATGCCAGAGCGTATACTCTAGGCGTCAACGATAACAATACAGATTCGAAAGGAGGAGAATCACATGAGACAGAATAATACATTTCATACGACAGTAACTTTGATAATGAGAGAACAGATTTTCCTTACCGAGGGTCTGAATATATAATCATAGTTGGGGCTTTTGACCCCAATATCATTTAATTCATTATATATCTATATCCGGTTAGGATTTCATGTCTGTATCTCTGTGTTTCAGAGGTGCTTTTTTTGTATTGCGACGAATCAAAGTTCGAGCTTCCAGGCACCTTGACGACCGCATACAATCTCAGAATGTGCCTTATGGCACTTCTGATGATTTGTATACTAAGCACCTCAGAGGAAGAGGACATATGGGAATAATAAACGGAGTCTATGCATCAGCAGAAATATTTTCAGAACAGGTAGAAGAATACGCAGTGGCGCAGATCCAGATGATCTGTGATAACAAAGCTTCGGAGGGGAGTGTAATCCGGGTGATGCCGGATGTGCACCCGGGTAAAGTTGGAACTATCGGACTTACGATGACGGTGGGAGAACGCGTATTACCAAACCTTGTGGGAATTGATATTGGATGCGGAATCACATTAACGAAATTAAAACAGAAGAAAACAGAGTTCCAGAAATTGGATACAGTAATCCGGGAAAATGTACCGTCAGGCGGTAATATCCGCGGAAAAGCACACCGCCGGAGTGCAGAATTTAACTATGAAGCCTTACTGTGTTTTCGGAATATCCATGCGGATCGGGCAGGAAGAAGTCTCGGCACACTGGGCGGCGGCAATCATTTCATTGAGTTAGATCGGGATGACGATGGATCGATGTATGTCGCGGTTCACAGTGGGAGCAGACATCTTGGAAAAGAAGTGACGGAATATTATCTGAAATGCGGTCAAAGGGAACTGAAAGAGCAGGGCGTAGAGGTCCCTTATGAACTCACATGGCTTACTGGCAAGTTGAAGGAAGATTATCTGCATGATCTTCAGGTTGTGCAGGAATATGCGGAACTCAACCGCCAGGTGACCTTGGAAGAGCTGGCAAAAGGTATGAAGTGGAAAATGCAGGAGAGCATATCCGTGTGTCATAACTATATCGATAAAGAGGGTATCTTGAGAAAAGGTACAATTTCAGCCAGAGAAGGTGAAAAAGTGGTAATCCCAATCAATATGAGGGATGGCATTTTGCTGGGAATCGGAAAGGGAAATCCGGACTGGAATTATTCTGCACCGCACGGATCAGGACGAATTCTCAAGCGAAGCGAGGTAAAGAATCAGTATACTGTGTCCAGCTTTAAGAAAGAAATGAAGGGTATTTACTGTTCCTGCATTGGAAAAGAGACACTGGATGAGGCACCATTTGCATACCGAAATATGGAAATGATTAGAGAAGCAGTGGAGGATACGGTGGATATTACGCAGGTACTTCATCCGGTTTATAACTTTAAGGCTGGTAACGATAATTAAAAAATATTTTGGCATGACAAAATGTGTCATCCCACATCCATATACTGGAATTAACCGATGGGAACAAAACGGAGGAACAGTATAAGACATGGATGATGAAAAATGGAAAAAAGCAGTAGACAAAACAGAAGAAGTTGTGTTCGGATATTGCGCATTGCGTGAGAATCGAAAAGCAAAAAAAGCATCGCGGAAAGCCAGATATCGTAGTCTGAAGCAACAAAAAGGTCGAGTGAGAGCGCTGTTACATATGGTTGGAGAGGGCATTATATTTGGGATAGTATATGGCATCTTCTGGTTGATAGCAGGTGTGATGGCGCTCAGACTCAAATGGTTGGGGGAACGGAGAGAAAAACGATATGATTCCTGGCAGGATAACTGACGATGCGCACAGAAAAATAGGAGATAGCAATGATTGTACAGTTGAGTTCAGGACAGGGACCGTCAGAGTGTGAACTGGCGGTGTTGAAATTATATGAAGCATTAAAAAAGGAATACCCGGATATAGAATTTTTGTCCGCACATGAAGCAAGAGAAAAAGGGTGTTACACGTCTATTATATTTACCACAGAACGGGATTTGTCAGATTTGGAAGGAAGCATTCAATGGATATGCAGAAGTCCATTTCGACCGAATCATAAGCGGAAAAACTGGTTTGTAGATGTGAGTATTATTCCGGAAATGGAAAACATTTGTAAGGATCAGGATATCCGGTTTGAGCGATTTCATTCCGGCGGAAAAGGCGGACAGAATGTGAATAAAGTGGAAACGGGTGTGCGCCTGATACATATTCCGACGGGTATCACGGTAACGTCCACGTCCGAGAGAAGTCAGTATGCAAATAAAAAAGATGCATTAGAGAAGTTAAATGTAATCTTAAGTCAGAGAGAACTGGAAGAAAAACAAAAACAGGTTAATTCTGCATGGAGAGAGCATACGAAGATTGTGAGAGGAAATCCGGTCAGAGTATATGAAGGCGTGGGATTTAAGCGAAAGAGATAAAGAACGTAAATTGGATAAAGAGGAATCCGTATGTAGGATGGGAAAAACCTTGAAAAATCCTTCTTAACCACGTATTATGTAATTATAGAATGATACATGCAATATTATTTGAACAAATGGTATTCATGACAGGATGAGAGTTGAAATACGTGAGAAGAGGAGGACGAGAGAGTGTTTTGTAGAAAGTGTGGTACGAAAAATCCAGATGATGCGAGATTCTGTCGTAACTGCGGTACACCGATGAGCAGTGGACCATCTGTGAACGGTGGTGGTTCCGTGAATGGTGGACAGAATGGGAATCCGACACCGCCGCCGATGGGACAGCCGGGAGCGATGCCGCGTAAGCCTAAGGGCAAACGCAACGGTGCGATGATTGCGATTGTAGCAGTGGTTGTGGTAGCATTGATTGCTTCAGCGGTATTTTTTACCCGGGTAATTGGAATTGGTGGCAGAAGTTACGAAGATACGATCGAAGATATGGTGGATGCAATGAATGATGCTGATATCGAGGCTTTTTTTGATCTGATTCCTAAGGAAGTAGTTGTATATGCACTGGAGCAGGAAGGATATACCGGATCTAAGAAGGAACTTCTGGAGCAGGCACATGAATTGTTACAGAATGAATGGAACGATTCATTGGGAAGTAATCTGATCGGTGCGGCAGTAGATGTAGACTATGAGATTCAGGATGCACAAGATGTCAAAGGTGATGAGTTAAAGAGTCTGAAAGAAGAGTACAAGGAGGCTGGTGTCAGAGTATCGGCTGCCAAGAACGTTAGCGTTAAATTTACCATCACTGCACTTGGATTCAGCCAGGATACGGTAGAGAACATACCGCTGATTAAGATAAGAGGCTCCTGGTATCTGGATGTAGAATCACTGGGAATGTTATAGAAAATAATAATGTTATGAAAATGACTTCTTTACCTGAAAGAGAACAGGAAAGAAGTCATTTTTAATGTTATATATTATTTGCCGGTTGGAATGTATGGACGGATTGCTCCGGCTACATTGCTGATCGGCATGGTCTGGAGCCATATGCGTCCCGGTCCGGTTATGACAGTGTTAAAGATGCCTTCACCGCCGAAAAGCATATTTTTCATGCCAGGCACAGCCTGTACGTCCATATTACAGGTGGCATCCATGGCTGCAAGGTGTCCCGTGTCGACGATGATCTGCTGACCGGGCTGAAGATTGTATTCCACTACGTGTCCGTCGAATTCGGCAAATACAATGCCCTGACCGCTGACCTTCTGCATGATGAAGCCTTCACCGCCGAAGAGACCGGATCCGATCTTCTTACGGAAATGCATGGAGAGTGTAACGCCTGCTTCGCTGGCGAGGAATGATTTCTTCTGGAAGATCATCTCATTACCTGGTGTAATCTGGAATGCGCGGATAGATCCCGGGAAGCAGGATGCAAATGCGATCATGCCGTTACCGTTCGTTGCAGTGTAGATATTCTGGAACATTTTCTCGCCGCTGACTGCACGCCCGAATGCTTTGCCGATGCCGCCGTTGCTGGTTGTTTCCATTTTCATATTCGGAGACATCCATGACATGGCGCCGCCCTCTGTAATCATGCGTTCTCCATCAGCCAGTTGACAGATAACAACCGGTAATGTTTCGCCCTGGATTTCATATTTCATAGTAGCCACCTCTTTCGCTTTTTCTTTTATTATAGTATAGTTAAGGCATATGGTCTACCAATATCGAGAAAAGAAGATCAGTAAATGGAGGAGTATAATATGGCGGCAAGCTGTGAGTTTTGTTCAAATTATGTATATGATGACGACGAGGAAGAATATTACTGTGATGTGAATCTGGACGAGGATGAGTATTACCGGTTCGTGAACAGTAATTATAAAGAATGTCCGTATTATCGGTCAAATGATGACTATAAGATCGTGAGACACCAGATGTGATCCGATGATTGCAGATGCGGGCAGATGTAAGAATGTGAAATGAGAGAGGATGGGGATCAGGATGGAACATTCATGTGTGGACTGTGCTATAAAGAAATGTAACACAGGTAAAGGAAAGTATCCGGAGTTCTGTGCAACAGAGCATATGCCGGATGAGGTACTTGCGGATGCAATGGCCTGTTATGAAGAGAAAGAGAACCGGGAAGTGTCCGTTGCGGCAGCGAGAGTGGAGTACGAGCATTATTGTCAGTACACCAGAGTGCAGGAGATCATGGCATTTGCGGAAAATATGCATATGAAGAAGCTTGGCATTGCAACATGCGTAGGTCTGTTGAATGAGAGTCGGACGTTGGCACGTATTTTCCGGGACAATGGATTCGAAGTGTATGGCATTGCCTGTAAGGCAGGTGCACAGAAGAAGACATCGGTGGGAATCCCGGAGGAATGTAATGCAGTGGGAGTGAATATGTGCAATCCGATTCTGCAGGCGAAGATGCTGAATGAAGCTGGCACGGAATTGAATGTGG
The DNA here is from genome assembly GCF_025567415.1 of Dorea ammoniilytica. Lineage (NCBI taxonomy): Bacteria > Bacillati > Bacillota > Clostridia > Lachnospirales > Lachnospiraceae > Dorea > Dorea ammoniilytica. The sequence continues at coordinate 38,233 of NZ_JAOQJV010000008.1, read as the reverse complement.
TCGTGGGATTGTGCGTTGGACATGATAGTCTGTTTTACAAATATTCGGATGCGTTGTGTACGACAGCGGTGACAAAGGATCGTGTGTTAGGGCATAATCCGGTAGCGGCATTGTATACCGCAGAGACGTATTATAAAGATAAATTGAAAAAATAATGTAAGAATCGCAGGCTGTGATTAATCAAACGTTTTGATTACTAATAAAAGTTGTTTGATTAATCATAGCCTGTGTTAGTATAGTTTAATTTAAGCTGCTTAATTTCCTTCTTGCAACTGAGAAGAAAATATAGCATAATAAATGCTTAGAAAAGCGTTCGGTTTTTAAATGACGAACGGATAAGGAGAGCAAATGTTTCCACATATTAAGGTAGAATTAAGGGCAGAAGACAAATTTTTTGGACCGGGCGTGTGTGAATTGCTGGAACTGATTGAGCAGACAGGTTCCCTGCAATCGGCGTGCATGGAGATGGGACTTTCATATAGTAAGGGCAGCAGGATGCTGAGAGGCATCGAACGGCAGCTTGGAGTGTCGGCAGTGCACAGATGGACTGGTGGAGCCGGGGGCGGCGGAGCTGAATTGACGAGAGAAGGTAAACTTTTGATAGAGAATTACCGCTATATGACAGCTGAGATTGAGAAATATACGGAAACAGCATTTGATAAATATTTTGGCGGAGACTGGTTGAACAGAGAATAGCAGTACAGGAGGATTCGGTAATGAAATTAATCAGGACAGAAGATGCAGTGGGACATGTATTGTGCCACGATATTACACAGATCATCAAAGGTGTGACGAAGGATGCGGTATTTCGCAAAGGTCATATCGTGACGGAAGAAGATATTCCGGTACTCCTGTCTGTGGGTAAAGAGAACCTATATGTATGGGAAAAGGAAGTGGGCATGCTCCATGAGAATGAGGCGGCAGAGATTCTTCGGGAGATCAGCCAGGGTGAGCACATGCATCCATCTGAAGTGAAGGAAGGTAAGATTGAACTGATCGCGGATTGTGACGGTGTATTGAAGATCAATGGTGAAAAACTTCGCGCAGTGAATGCACTTGGCGAGATGATGATTGCCAGCCGTCATGGCAATTTCCCGGTAAAAAAGGGAGATAAGATCGCGGGCACGAGAGTGATTCCTCTGGTCATTGAAGAGGAGAAGATGAACCGTGCAAAGGAAGTGGCCGGAAAGGAGCCTATATTTCAGATTCTTCCCTATGAACATAAGAAAGTCGGAATCGTGACGACCGGAAGCGAGGTGTATCACGGACGGATTCAGGATACATTTACGCCGGTGATCGTTGATAAGGTTACTGAATATGGAGCAGAGATCGAGGGGCATGAGATCTGTGATGATAATCCGGAGATGATCGAGGATGCGATTCATGATCTGTTGCGAAGGGGATGCAACATGATACTTTGTACCGGCGGTATGAGCGTAGATCCTGATGACAGAACGCCGCTTGCAATTAAGAATGTAACCGGCAATGTGGTAAGCTATGGCGCACCGGTGCTTCCGGGAGCGATGTTCTTGCTGGCATATTACGGAGGAGATCTGCCTGTGATGGGATTGCCTGGTTGTGTCATGTATGCCAAGAGAACCGTGTTTGATTTAGTGTTGCCGAGAATTATGGCAGGAGAGATTCTGACAAAGGAAAATCTGGATCTGCTGGGCGAAGGTGGTTTGTGCTTGAATTGTCCGACATGTACATTCCCGAATTGTGGATTTGGCAAATGTGGCAGCAGATAACTGTCGGACTATCAGGGATTAATATCAGAAAATGATCAGCGAAAGTTGAGGAATGGATCAATGAGAGAGTTATTTGAAGCAATAGATAACTGCGAGGCAGGCAGTGTGAATATGGTGCTGACTGTGCTGGATGGAGAATATCTGGGAGAGAAGGCACTGGTATCAGATGGAAAGCTGATTTGGGAGAGTAATGAAGAAGGCTTCCTTTCAAAGTATGAAGAAGCAGTCTGTCAGATGCAGGACAGCGGCGTGGTTACAATAGGAGACAGCCGGGTGTTTTGTGACACATTGGGACAGGAAAAACAGCTGGTCATCTGTGGAGGCGGTCATGTGTCAATGCCCGTGATCAAAATTGGTATAATGATGGGCTGGGAAGTAACCGTACTGGAAGACAGGCCCAAATTTGCAGACAATGCCAGAAGAGCCGGGGCAAGTCATGTAATCTGTGAACCTTTTGAAGAGGGACTTGACAAAGTGCCGGGAAGTTCCGATACATATTTTGTAATTGTGACCCGTGGACATCGGTATGATCAGGCGTGCTTGGAAAAGATCGCAGAGAAAGAACATGCCTATATCGGTATGATCGGAAGTCGGAGAAGAACAACACTGGTCAAAAAGCTTCTGGAAGAACAAGGTACGGATAAGGCGGTATTAGATGCAGTCTATACACCAATCGGTCTGGATATCGGCGCTGAGACACCGGAAGAGATTGGCGTCGCGATCATGGCAGAGATTATTGAAGTGAAAAATAAGAAAAAACGTACCTTTGGATATTCTAAAGAAATGGTTAGAGCCATTACGGATACCGAAAAATATCCGGGCAGAAAGGTCATGACAACGATTATTACAAGAAAGGGATCGGCACCGCAGGGAATCGGTGTGAAGATGCTGGTGCTCGCAGATGGCAACTGTATTGGAACCATTGGCGGTGGCTGTATGGAGTCAGCGGTACTGCAGAAAGCATTGCTTCTGCTGAGAAGTGATGATACACAGGCAAGAATCTGTCAGGCAGATTTGACCGGTAATGATGCAGAAGACGAAGGCATGGTATGTGGTGGCATGGTAGATGTGCTGTTGGAAGTGATTGAGTAACAATGGTGTTGGGAAGCGGAAGATTATGAAAGATTTGCAGGGACGAGATATTAATTACATGAGAATATCGATTACCGACCGTTGCAATCTGCGTTGTAAATACTGTATGCCGGACGGCATCGAATTACTTCCAATGAGCGAGATCCTGACATTTGAGGAGATCCTGAGGGTCTGTAGGCAGGCGGTGGAACTTGGTATTACCCGTTTTAAGATCACCGGAGGAGAACCGTTAGTAAGACGCGGATGTGCAGACCTGATCCGCAAGATTAAGAAACTGCCGGGAGTAGAGCAGGTGACTATGACGACGAACGGAATACTGCTTTCCGAATATCTGGGCGAACTTCTGGATGCAGGACTGGATGCGGTGAATATCAGTCTGGATACGATGAATCGCGGACGGTTTGAGGAGATCACAGGATTTGATCAGTTATCGGAGGTATTGAAGTCGATAGATGCAGCGGTTGATAGCGGACTCAGAGTGAAAGTAAACGTAGTGCTGCAACAGGATAAAAATGCAGATGAATGGCAGAAGATTCTGGAGATCGCAGAGAGACGGCCGATTGATGTGCGGTTTATTGAGATGATGCCGATTGGAAAAGGAAGAGAGTGTGACGGAATTTCCAATGATGACCTGTTAAGAGAAATTCAGAAGCAGTATCCTGGAGTCTGTAAGGACGATCGTGTGCATGGTAATGGACCGGCGGTATATTATCACATTCCCGGATTCGTTGGAAGTGTGGGATTCATCAGTGCAATCCATGGAGTATTCTGCAGTAACTGTAACCGGATACGTATGACGGCGACGGGAGAGCTGAAGCCTTGTCTCTGTTACAGAGATACAATGTCTGTGAAAGATGCAGCCAGGTATGGAACGGATTCGGATATTCGGGAAAAGTTACAGGAAGCTATACAGATGAAACCAAAGCAGCACTGTTTTGATGTCGAAGAGGATATTACAGAACAGCACAAGATGGTTCAGATAGGGGGATAACAGATGGGAAAGATATTAGGCATCTGTATCAGTGAAAAGCGCGGTACAGAGAAGCATGAGATACAGGAAGCCAATCTGGTTAAGGATTGGGGAATCGAGGGAGATGCTCACGGCGGCAAATGGCACAGGCAGGTGAGTCTGCTGTCCTTTGAGAAGATTGAAGATTTCCGGGCAAAAGGTGCAGAAGTAGATTTTGGCGCATTTGGCGAGAATCTGATCGTAGAAGGATACGATCTTCGGGCGCTTCCGGTGGGAACCAGATTCCAGATCGGAGATGCGGTGCTGGAGTTGACGCAGATCGGAAAGGAATGCCACAGCCACTGTCAGATCTACAAGCGGATGGGTGACTGCATCATGCCGAGAGAAGGCGTATTTACCGAAGTAGTCAAGCCTGGACATATCAAAGTGGGTGATGAGATTACCATGATTCCACCGAAGAAAGACAGACCATTTACCGCAGCAGTGATCACACTGAGTGATAAAGGTGCTGCCGGAGAGCGGGAAGATAAGAGTGGACCGAAGATTGTGGAGATGATTAAATCGGCAGGCTACGATGTGAAGGAGACATTACTTCTTCCGGATGGAAAGCCTGCATTGGAGAAACAGTTGATCCGGCTTGCAGACCAGCGTCAGATCAATGTGATATTTACCACGGGCGGTACGGGATTTGCTGAGCGTGATGTGACGCCGGAGGCGACAATTGCAGTCTGTGACCGTATGGCAAATGGTATCGCCGATGCAATCCGCAATTATTCGATGACGATTACGCCGAGAGCAATGTTCAGCAGAGCAGTATCGGGTATCCGGAAAAGGACGTTAATCATTAACCTTCCGGGAAGTCCGAAGGCAGTGCAGGAGGCATTGGAATTTCTGCTTCCGCATCTGGATCACGGGATTGGAATATTAAGAGGCAGTGAAGGGGAGTGTGCCAGATAGACGTGGAGGACTGTGAATAGTAACGGATAGGCACATCTTTCTCGAGAAAGATAAATAATACATTGGCTTACGATCGTTAGATTTTTGAAAGTGGAACGGTTTAAGAATAGAAAATCATAATAAGGAGGACAATCATGAAGAAACGAGTATTAGCAGCAATGTTAGCAGGCGTGATGGTATTGGGACTTGCCGGATGTGGCGGAAGTTCCGATGATAAGAAAGAAGATGCCAAGACAGAGGACACAGCAAAGGACGAAGACAAGGAAAGTGACGGAGAGCAGTTTGAAAACACCACGATTACGATCTTTGCAGCAAAGAGTCTGAACGGCGTAGTCGATGAGCTGATTGCTATGTATAATGAGGAGCAGCCGAATGTAGAGGTTGTAGCAAGCTATGACAGTTCAGGAACTCTGATGGAGCAGATTGAGCAGGGTGCAGCGTGTGACCTGTTTTTCTCAGCAGCACAGAAGCAGATGGATCAGCTCGAAGGAGACGAGCTTGTAGTAGACGGAACCCGTGCAAATGTAGTCAACAATCAGGTATGTGTGGTAACATACAAAGGAAGCGACACGAAGGTAACCGGACTGGAAGACATTGACAAGGCTGAAAGCTTTGCACTGGCTGATGGAAGTGTTCCGGTTGGTAAATACACACGCCAGGCTATGGTAAATGCAGGTATGCTGGATAAGGTTGATGATGTATCTGCGATCACAACACAGGAAGTATCGGATGCACTCGGCGGAATCGAGATCAACGAGTGTGCCAATGTTGGTGCGGTAACAGCAGCTGTATCAGAAGGATCTAACGAAGTGGGGACCGTATATAAATCAGACACATACGGACTGGAAGACAAGCTTGAGATTTTGCAGGTAGTAGGCTATGACCTGACAGGAGACGTTATCTACCCGGTCGCTCAGATCAAGAATGACGAAGCCGATGATCTGGAAAGTGAAGCAGCACTGGATTTCCTGCATTTCCTGACATCAGATAAGGCAAAAGAAGTATATGAGAAATATTTATTCGATACAGATGTAGAGTAATAAACGAATGATTAAAGTAAGGAGACGATCGAGATGAAAGAGATTATGGAGATTTTGAATAACCTGGACTGGAGTCCGCTGTTTATATCAATCAAGACGGGTATCGTGGCGACCATCATCTCTTTCTTTCTCGGCATCTATGCGGCACGTAAGGTGATCAAGGCAAAACCAGGGGTAAAAGCGGTGGCGGACGGAATTCTGACGCTTCCTATGGTGCTGCCGCCTACGGTAGCCGGATTTTTCCTGCTGCTGTTATTCAGCAGAAGAAGACCGGTGGGAATCTTTTTGTATGAGACATTTGACATTAAGGTCGTACAGACCTGGCTTGGATGTATTATCGCAGCAACGGTAATCGCATTTCCATTAATGTACCGGAATGCCAGAGCGGCATTTGAGCAGGTGGACGTGAATCTGATCTATGCAGGAAGAACACTTGGTATGAGTGAAATGGCCATTTTCTGGAAAGTGGTGGTGCCAACGGCAGGACCGGGAATCATATCCGGAACGATCCTGACATTTGCAAGAGCGCTTGGTGAGTATGGAGCAACGTCCATGCTTGCAGGCAATATTCCGAAAAAGACGGCAACCATTTCCCAGAGGATAGCCATGGTCGTGCAGGATGGCGACTATATGACGGCGGGAGTGTGGGTCATCATCGTTATGCTGATTGCATTCGGTGTGATTGTATTGATGAATCTGATCTCCGGCAGGAAAATGAAAAATATCAAACGTTGGTAAGAAAGAGGACAGGTTATGGGTGAGTTTACACATTTTAACGGACAGGGCGAAGCGATTATGGTGGATGTCAGTGAGAAGCAGGATACGGTAAGAGAAGCGATAGCGTCGGGGCGTATCCGTATGTCAGAAGAATGCTATGCAAAGGTGAAAGCCGGTGACATGAAGAAAGGGGATGTGCTGGGCGTGGCGCGGATCGCAGGCATCATGGGAACCAAGAAGACTGCAGAGCTGATTCCGCTGTGCCATATCCTGAATCTCAGTAAAGTAGAAGTGGAATTTATCTGTCACGATGAGACCTGTGAGATTGAGGTCAGATGTACGGCAAAAACGACAGGTAAGACGGGCGTAGAAATGGAAGCACTGACTGGTGTAAATGTAACACTGCTTACCATTTATGATATGTGCAAGGCAGTAGATAAAGGTATGGAAATCAATGAAGTCCATCTGCTCCGGAAATCCGGCGGCAAGAGCGGACTGTGGGAGAGAGTATGATTGAGATAAATATCAGCAGGACACTGGGAAGATTCCATCTGAATATGGAAGTGAAGAGTGACAGCAGGCGGATCGGCATCCTGGGGGCAAGCGGCTGTGGCAAGAGTATGACGCTAGGATGCATTGCCGGAATTGAGTCACCGGATCGGGGGCGGATCGTGCTGGAAGGACGCACGCTGTATGACAGAGATCAGAAGATCAATGTGAAGCCACAGAAGAGGAAGATCGGCTATCTGTTCCAGAATTATGCATTATTCCCGACCATGTCTGTGCGTAAGAATATTATGGCGGGGCTGAAATGCGGCAAGGCAGAGCAGGAGCAGATCGCAGATAAGATGATCACCAAGTTCCAGCTGGACGGACTGGGAGACCGGCTGCCGGGAGAGCTTTCCGGCGGGCAGCAACAGAGAGCAGCACTGGCAAGGATCATGGCTTATGAACCAGAGGTGATCCTGCTGGATGAGCCATTTTCCGCATTGGATGAATTTCTAAAAGACAGACTGCAGCAGGAACTGATTCAGATGCTGGAGGACTATCCGGGAACCGTTATTCTGGTGTCGCATAGTCGGGATGAGATCTACCGTTTCAGTGATGAACTGATCGTTATGGATCAGGGGAAAGTGGTGTGTCACGGAAACACAGAAGAGACGTTTGATTGCCCGGAATGGAAAGAAGCAGCAAGGCTGACCGGATGTAAGAATATCACGGAAGCCATCAGAGAAGACGAGCATCATCTGCAGGTGCCGGGCTGGGGTATCCGGTTTACTCTGGGACAGCAGATCGATGAGGATATCCGTTATGTGGGAATCCGTGCGCATGATTTCGAACCAATCTGGCTTGCTGACGGAGAGCATCCGGAGGAAGGATGGATAAAAGTAAAAGTGGACAGCGTTGCAAAGCTGCCGTTTGAACATAAGTATTTTCTTAAAGAATCAGAGGAACAGGAGGATGTCTGCTGGTTCGTACAGAGAGAGCTGTGGGATGTGCTGGAAAAGAAAGGTATGCCGGGGTGGCTTAAGATACCGGAAGAGAAATTGCTGTTATTAAAATAAAGTGCAATAAGGGAATCGGCAATGCCGGTTCCCTTAAAAATTAGAGTTCATAAACCCTGCGTTATGTGCTATAATAAGAAAGCATTTATAATGATACTATTTTAGAAGGAGTTATTTGGTATGGATTTGTTAACAATCAGAGAATTATATAAAGACCAGGAGAAGTATCTGGATCAGGAGATTACCATTGGGGGATGGGTAAGAAGTATCCGTGATTCTAAGAGTTTTGGATTTATCGTAGTAAATGACGGAACGTATTTTCAGCCGTTACAGGTAGTGTACAGCGACAAGCTGGACAACTTTGCCGAGATCTCTAAGATGAATGTTGGAGCAGCAATCATTGTGAAGGGTACACTGGTAGCGACTCCACAGGCAAAGCAGCCATTTGAGATCCAGGCAGAAGAAGTACAGATCGAGGGAGCATCCGCACCGGATTATCCGCTGCAGAAGAAGCGTCACAGCTTTGAGTATCTGCGTACCATCAGCCACCTGAGACCACGTACAAATACATTCCAGGCAGTGTTCCGTGTACGTTCACTGACAGCATATGCAATTCACAAATTCTTCCAGGAGAGAGGATTTGTATATGTTCACACACCACTGATCACAGCAAGTGACTGTGAGGGCGCAGGTGAGATGTTCCAGGTAACTACACTGGATATGGACAATGTGCCTAAGACTGATGACGGCAAAGTAGATTACGCGCAGGATTTCTTTGGCAAGCAGACAAGCCTTACCGTAAGTGGCCAGCTGAATGGAGAGACTTATGCACAGGCATTCCGCAACATTTATACATTTGGACCGACATTCCGTGCAGAGAATTCTAACACGACACGTCATGCAGCAGAGTTCTGGATGATTGAGCCGGAGATCGCATTTGCAGATCTGGAAGACAATATGGAATTGGCAGAAGCTATGCTGAAATATGTCATTACTTACGTAATGGAGAATGCACCGGAAGAGATGAAGTTCTTTAATTCATTTGTAGACAAGGGACTGATCGACCGTCTGGAGAATGTCGTATCTTCTGACTTCGCAAGAGTGACCTATACAGAAGCTGTTGAGATGCTGGAGAAGCACAATGACAAATTCGATTACAAGGTATCCTGGGGCGTAGACCTGCAGACAGAGCACGAGCGTTATCTGACAGAGCAGGTATTTAAGCGTCCGGTATTCGTAACAGATTACCCGAAGGATATCAAGGCATTTTATATGAAGATGAATGATGATAATAAGACTGTGGCAGCAGTAGACTGCCTGGTACCTGGCATCGGTGAGATCATCGGAGGAAGCCAGAGAGAAGACGATTACGAGAAGCTGGCAGCGCGTATGGAAGAACTGGGTATGAAGACAGAGGATTATCAGTTCTACATGGATCTTCGCAAATACGGTTCTACCCGCCATGCCGGATTCGGACTGGGATTCGAGAGATGCATCATGTACCTGACCGGTATGAGCAATATCCGTGACGTGATCCCATTCCCAAGAACAGTAAACAATTGCGAGTTATAAGCAATCACAGATGATGATGCCGCAGACTGACAGGAGGAATCGTATGAATATATTAGTAGTAGATGACGAAAGAGAAATAGCAGATGTTATCGAACTGTATCTTCAGAATGATCAGTATTCGGTATTTAAGTTTTATACAGGACAGGACGCATTGGACTGCATCCGGGATAAGAAGATCGATCTGGCGATCCTGGATGTGATGCTTCCGGACATTGACGGTTTCCAGATCCTGAAGAAGATCCGTGAGAAGTACACATTTCCGGTTATCATGCTGACAGCAAAGACCGAGTATATGGACAAGATCACGGGACTTACACTGGGGGCGGACGATTATATGCCGAAGCCATTTAATCCATTGGAGCTTGTTGCCCGGGTAAAGGCACAGATCCGCCGGTATACGCAGTATAACGAAGTGGGCAAGGATGCCGGAGATGTGATTGATGTGGGAGGTCTGTTCCTGAACCGTACCTCACATGAATGTATTTATAATGAGGTACCGCTGACACTGACACCGATTGAATTTGATATTCTGTGGCTGCTCTGTGAGAACCGGGGCAAGGTGATCAGTTCGGAAGAATTATTTGAAAAAGTATGGAATGAAAAGTACTATAAGAACAGTAACAATACGGTAATGGTGCATATCCGGCATCTCCGTGAGAAGCTGAGTGCACCGACCGGTAACTCGGATTTCATTAAGACCGTATGGGGAGTAGGATACAAAGTTGAAGAATAATTATCGTAAGTTAAAGTTCAGTATTCTGCTGGAGACGGTGCTGATCACGGCACTGACTGTATTGGTTGGCGGCTTTCTTCTTAATTATGTGGTGGACGGAATTTACAACGACTCCTTTGCAAAGGGGTTTGTCAAGTTCATGGAAGCCTTTCATATGGAAGAACAGACCGCCATTCATTTATATTGGAGACTGATCGGGAATAACAAGATTTTCTTTTTGATCATGGGATTCCTTCTGCTTTTTGCGCTGTTTTTCTACATTGCACTGACGCAGATGACGAGATATCTGGATCAGGTGGGAGATGGCATAGAGAATATTCTGTCGGAATCGTCTGAGCCGATTCATCTGATCACAGAGCTGAAGCCGATTGAGATCCGTCTGAATGAGATCAAGGCGACTTTGAAGCGGCAGGAGCTGGAAGCAGTTGAGAGTGAAAAGCGTAAGAATGATATGGTGCTCTTTTTGGCGCATGATCTGAAGACACCACTGACATCGGTGGTGGCGTATCTGACTATGCTTGACAGCCACCCGGATATGTCGGTAGAGGAACGTGCCAAGTACACACACATTTCTCTGGAAAAAGCAATCCGTCTGGGTGATCTGATCAATGAGTTTTTTGATATTACCAAGTTCAGTCTGCAGGAATTTGAACTGGAGCCGGTGGATCTGAATCTGTCTATGATGCTGGAGCAGATTGCAGACGAGTTGTATGGAGTGCTTCAGGAGAAGCATCTGACCTGTGAAGTAGAAGCAGAGGATAATCTGGAAGTTGAGGGAGATCCGGACAAGTTGGCACGCGTATTTGACAATATTCTCAGAAATGCTGTGGCATACTGTTATGAGAATACGACGATCCGCATTGATGCGCATATGAAGCGCGGTGATGTGGAGATTGTATTTCAGAATGAAGGCAAGAAGATTCCGGGAGCCAAGCTGCAGACGATTTTTGAAAAATTCTATCGCCTGGATGATTCCCGTTCTACAGAGACAGGCGGTGCAGGACTGGGGCTTGCCATTGCCCGTGAGATCGTAGAGCTTCACGGAGGTCGGATCATAGCCAAGAGTGATGACAATAAGACACAGTTTGTAGTAACGCTGCCATCGAAGAACAAGCAGGAAGAAGGAGACAGCGATGAGGTTCATACACATAGCGGACGTGCATCTAGGGGCAAGTCCGGACGCAGGAAAAAAGTACAGCGAAAAAAGAAAAAATGAGATCTGGGACAGCTTTCGCAAAGTGATCGAGGTGTGCCGCAGAGAGGAGACGGATCTGCTGCTGATCGCAGGAGATCTTTTTCACAGACAGCCGCTGCTTCGGGAACTGAAGGAAGTGGATGCCATGTTTGGAAGCATTCCGCATACACAGGTGGTGCTTGTGGCGGGCAATCATGACTATATTAAAAAGCAGTCATATTACCGTAATTATACGTGGAATCAGAATGTGTACATGATCTTATCGGATGAAGTGTCGTGTATTCAGTTACCGACCATGAATCTGGCTGTGTATGGATGCAGCTATTATGAAAAAGAGAATCAGGAGTCGTTATACGAGCAGATAGAGTTAAAGGATATCTGCAGATATCATATTCTGCTGGCACATGGCGGGGATGCATCTCATTTGCCATTCCGCAAAACGGTTGTAGATGAGATTGGATTCGACTATGTGGCGCTGGGACATATCCACAAGCCAGAAGTGCTGATTCCAAATCGTATGGCATATGCTGGCGCGTTGGAGCCGATCGATCGCAATGATATCGGCGCGCATGGATTTGTGCGGGGGATTCTGGATCCGAGCGGATGCCGCATTTCTTTCGTGGAACATGCGGAGCGCGAATATGTACATCTGGATGTACCGGTGGATGAGAAGATGACTGGCTATGATCTGCATACCAGGATTGACGAACTGATCGGTCAGAGGGGTGTACAGAATATGTATTGTCTGAGTCTGGAAGGCAGACGTGATCCGGATGTGGCATTTGATCTGAGCCAGATAGATACTTTTGGAAATGTGCTGGAGATTGCGGATCATACCAGACCGGCATATGACTATGAGAAACTGCTGGGACGCAATCAGGAGAATCTGCTGGGGCGCTATATTGCAAGCTTTGAAGGTGCAGAAGCGAACAGCACGGAATACGCAGCTTTGTGCGAAGGAGTACAGGCGCTGCTTGATACAAGGAGAGAACAGGCATGAAGCTTCGGGAACTGAAACTGAAGAATTTTGGTAAATTTCATGATAAGAGCATTCAGCTTCAGGATGGGATCAATGTGATCTGTGGGGAGAATGAATCCGGCAAGACTACAATACATACTTTTATTAAGGCAATGTTGTTTGGACTGGAGCGCGGACGCGGACGGGCGTCGGCGAAGGATACATTTTCCAGATATGAACCCTGGGAATTCGGTAATTATTATTCAGGAGAACTGAGGTTTCAAAGCAATGAGAAAGATTTTTGTTTGCAAAGAAACTTTGACAAATATTCCAAGAGCGTTAAGTTATATTGTGAGACGGATGGCGAAGAATTATCTCCCGAGGATGGCGACCTGGAGATGGTATTGGATGGACTGACAGCGTCGTCTTATGAGAACACACTGTGTATCGGGCAGCTTCATACAGCGACCAACCAGGCACTGGCTGCGGAACTTAAGAATTATGCGACCGGTTATTATATGACCGGAGACAGTGATATTGATGTGTCAGCAGCGAGAGCGGAATTGCTTGAGAAGAAGAAGGAAGCTGACCGGGAAGCAAGGGAGATGTTGCAGCGCAAAGAGCGTAAGAGGGAGACTTTAGAACAGGAAGCGGCACATATATGGAGAGACATTCATTATATGGACAGCGAGTTAAAGGAAGTAGAACTGGAATTACAGTACCGGGATGTGGATGAAGTGGAAGAAGAACCGCCAGAAGAAGTGCCGACATCCAGGTGGAGAGTGCATCCACTGGAAATTGTGGCAATTATAGGTGCCTGTATCCTGCTTTTGTGTGTATTGCCTGGTCCGTGGAATTCACTGGTCACGACTGTAGTTATCGTGCTTGGAATTATCTATATCTGGAACAGGATGAAGGTTGGCAAGCGGAAAGCGAAGACAGAAGAAGTGACAGAAGAACTGGATGTCGGGGAAGAACTGATATCGACAGAGAAGCTTCAGTGGAAGAAAGAACAACTGACCAATATGTGTAAGGAAAAGCAGATTGAATATGAGAATCTGCAGGAAAGTCTCCGGGAACTGGATCATATGAATATGGATTACAGAGAAGTGGATCGTAAGAGAGAAGCACTTATACTGGCAATCAGTCGTCTGGACATGCTGACTTTGGAAATGCAGAAGCAGATGGAACAGGTGCTGAACCGTAAGGCATCTGCGGTCATAGAGAAACTGACGGATGGAAGATACAGTCGCCTGGTGATTGATGATTCTCTGCACATGCATGTATGGCATGAGAATCAGCAGATCGCGGTAGAGCAGCTCAGCCAGGGAACGCTGGAACAGATTTATTTTGCGTTGCGGATGGCGGTAGCAGATCTTCTGTATGCGGAAGATTATCCGATTATTCTGGATGAGACCTTTGCATATTATGATGATACCAGACTGGAACGAGCAATGGCGTGGCTTGCAGAATCGGGAAGACAGGTGCTTTTATTTACCTGTCATCACAGAGAAAGAGACCTGTTGAAAAAAATGAATATTGCTTATGCAGATATAAGACTATAAAGAAAGGGAGTCATCACTTCATGAAACGATGTTCGTGAAGTAGTGACTCCTTTCTTTGGTTACCTGATCCCGAGTATTATACCTCTCTCTGATGTCAAAACCTATGCTGTCTCCTGGAAATCTTCCTGCATAGCTTCTTCGTATTTTCTGAGAATTATGCTCTGAATCCGCTCTCTTGTGCCAGAGTTGATTGGATGCGCAACATCCCGATATTCACCGTCTGCTGTCTTCTTGCTAGGCATTGCAATGAAAAGCCCCTTTTCCCCCTCGATCACTTTGATATCATGTACTACGAACTCTTCATCCATAGTGATAGATACCACAGCTTTGAGCTTTCCCTCCTTTGCAACTTTGCGCACACGTACATCTGTAATCTGCATGGCGTATTCAGCTCCTTTCTCCGGCGATAGCTCTAGCCGGCATTCCTCTATTCTTTTTATCCCACTATTGTTACAGCATCTCAATGACTGTTAATAATGATATATGTCAAGTATAGCATAGATTGATCTGTATGTGAACAAATATTACAAAAAAATATAAAATAGCAAAAAAAAATTGTTTAAAATTTACAAAAGTAAGCGTGGCTTATTTTTGCAAAGAGAAACATGATGTTTTATGACGTTTACAGCTTGGATTTTTCTAAATATATGTTTATAATAAGATAGATAGAACAAGCTAGGAGGCTTTAATTAATGTATAAGATTAATTTTGGAGAGCCAATCCATGTGCATTTTATTGGCATTGGCGGTATAAGTATGAGCGGGCTTGCAGAGGTATTGTTAAAAGAGGGATTTGCAGTATCGGGATCTGATGCCAAAGAGTCAGCTCTGACAGACCATCTTGAACAGATGGGAGCAAGAGTGTTTTATGGACAGAAAGCGTCCAATATTATAGAAGGAATTGATGTAGTAGTATATACAGCTGCGATCCATGAAGATAACGAAGAATTTATGGAGGCAAAGAGACAGAATCTTCCAATGCTCAGTCGTGCAGAACTTCTGGGTCAGTTGATGCGTAATTATGATATGCCGATCGCAGTATCAGGTACCCATGGTAAGACAACTACGACATCTATGCTGTCACAGATTCTGTTGGCAGATGATCAGGATCCGACATTATCGGTAGGAGGTATCCTGAAGGCAATTGGTGGTAATATCCGTGTTGGAGATTCGGAACTCTTTGTGGCGGAGGCGTGTGAGTATACCAACAGTTTCCTGCATCTGTTTCCGAAGCTTGCGATCATCCTGAATATTGATGCGGATCATCTGGACTTTTTTAAGGACCTTCAGGATATCCGTAATTCGTTCCGCAAGTTTGCTGAATTACTTCCGGAAGATGGTGTGCTGGTAATCAATCAGCAGATTCCGAATGTGGAAGAGATTACAGATGGTCTGGCATGTAAGGTGGTAACCTTTGGCACGGATCCGTCCGCAGATTACAGCGCAGCAGACATTGCACATGACGAAGTGGGAGATTCTTCCTTCGATGTGATGCATGACGGACAGAAGATGGGACGCATGGCACTTTCTGTGACAGGTGAGCACAATGTGCTGAATGCATTGTCAGCCATTGCAGCAGCAGATATTCTGGGTATTCCATTTGTGTCTATGCAGAAAGGTCTGAAGGAGTTCCGTGGAACGGATCGTAGATTTGAATATAAAGGCGCTAAAAATGGATTCACGATTATAGATGATTATGCACATCATCCGACCGAGATCCGGGCGACACTGACAGCAGCAGAGAATTATCCGCATAAAGAAGTGTGGTGTATTTTCCAGCCACATACCTACACCAGAACCAAGGCATTATTTGATGAGTTTGTTGATGCACTTTCTACAACAGACCATGTGATTCTGGCAGATATATATGCTGCAAGAGAGACGGATACACTGGGAGTATCCGCAGAACAGATCGCAGAAGCATTGAAGAAAAAAGGCTGTGACGCATATTATCTGCCGTCTTTTGAGAAGATCGAAGAATTCGTTCTGGAAAGATGTCAGAAGGGGGATGTGTTGATAACTATGGGAGCCGGAGATGTTGTAAATATAGGAGAAAAGCTCCTTCAGGACTAGTTATCCACATTATCCACATGAATTTATCCACAAAAAAGACAGATTTTGCGTGAAAAAAAACTTTTTCGGTTTATTCCTCGATGCTATAATGTGTATGCTATGAGATGAGAGACGAGGAAGATCGAGATGACGAAATTAACTTTGACAAATTGCGTACAGGGTTATGCAACCCTGGTTGAGAATGAATTTATAGATAAATACATGGCAGAAGCGAATGGCGAGTATGTAAAGGTATACCTTTTATTATTGCGCTACAAGTGCGATCCGTCTGTGAACCTTGGTGTGTCGGAAATTGCCGATATTCTGGACTGTACAGAGAAGGATGTCAATCGTGCACTGGATTACTGGACGAAGAAAGGTCTGCTTGACGTTGCCAAGAGCGGAGCTCAGTCTGCACCGCAGGCACAGGAGAGAGAAGCGGCTGCGACACCGGCGAAGAAGGCAGCGCAGACAGTGATTTCTATGGTGAAGAAGCCAGAGAGTCCGGTGACACCGGAACCTAAGTCTGCACAGACACCGAGTGAGAAGAACCGCAAGGAATTCCGCGAGATTACGCATGTGACAGAGTTGTATCTGGGTAAGACACTGACCAAGACAGAAGTAGAAGAACTGGTGTATTTTTACGATGTACTTGGAATGTCAGCGGATCTGATCGAGTATCTGATCGAATATTGCGTAGAGAATGGGCATAAGAGCATACATTATATTAAGAAAGTTGCACTGTCCTGGAATGACCAGCATGTGACGACTGTAAAGGAAGCTAAGGATGCGTCCGGCAAGTATAATAAGAACAGCTATGCGGTGTTGAATGCATACGGCATCAAAGGCCGGGCACCGGCAGAGCCTGAGATGGCATATATTTCCAGATGGAATGACGAGTATGGATTTTCGCCGGAACTGATCGTGGAAGCCTGTAATCGTACTATGAATACGATCCATCAGCCGAGTTTTGATTATACGGAATCGATCCTGAAGAGCTGGATGGATAAGGGAGTCAGAGACATTGCTGATGTGAAGGCACTGGATCTGGTACATATGAAAGAAAAAGCAGCCAAGAAGACAGCAGCTCCGAGAACATCAAGCCGTACTGCGAAGAGCAAGTTTAATAATTTTGAAGGACGCAAGTATCAGGATATGGATGAGCTTACCAGAAAGCTGATCGAGACCCGGTAGCATATTGATTCATATATTAATTCTTACATTGACAAGGAGAGAGCAGTGGCACTTACCAATTCGCAGTATGATCATTTCATGCGTATATATGAAAAGAGACAATTGGATAATGAGAACCGACTGCGGGGACGCTATGAAGAGGTATATGATCGGATCCCGAGACTTCGTGAGCTGGATCAGTCTATTTCGGAACTTAGTGTTCGACAGGCACGCCGGATGCTGGATGGAGATGAGAGTGCGCTTACTGCATTAAAAGAAGATCTCCATCTTCTTTTTGAAGAAAAGAAACTGTTGTTGACCCAGGCTGGATATCGGACCGATTATCTTGAATTATCCTATACCTGTCCGGATTGCAAGGACACCGGTTATATAGGAAAAGAAAAGTGCCATTGTTTTAAAAAGGCAATTATAGATTACATGTATACACAGTCCAATCTGCAGGAAATATTACAAAAAGAGAATTTCAATACATTTTCTATGGACTACTATTCGGACAGCCATATCGACCCGCTGACAGGCAGATCTTCCAGAGAAGCGATCCAGACAGCGGTCAGGGCATGTCAGGAATTTACGCAGAACTTTGCAAAGGATGGAGGCAATCTACTGCTTTACGGAGATACTGGTGTGGGCAAGACATTTTTGACGCACTGTGTGGCAAAGGAGCTTTTAGATCAGACATTTTCCGTAATATACTTTACAGCAAGCCAGTTATTTGATATCTTTGCAAAGAAGCAGTTTGAAAAGGATGAGGATGCAGCGCGGGATTATGAACATATATATGACTGCGATCTGCTGCTCATAGATGATCTTGGGACAGAATTTGCAAATGGGTTTACCATCTCGCAGATGTTTGTCTGTCTGAATGAAAGATTACTGCGTGACAAGTCTACGATGATATCCACGAACCTTTCACTGGATGATCTTAATAATATGTACTCGGAAAGGGTGTTTTCCCGTATTACCAGTGCATACACCGTACTTCGGATTACCGGAGACGATATACGAATTCAAAAGAAACTTATGGGCAGAAAATAATTTTAGGAGGTACTTACAGATGATGCGCCGTAACGAACGTAACTTGGACAATATCCCGGTAGGAGCTTTGGGGATTATCGCACTTGACGGATGTCAGGAGATGGGAAACAGGGTGGATGAATACCTTGCCAAATGGCGTCATGAGGATGGATCTGAGTATAAGGATAATATCGCATTTTCAGGATATGAGAAGGACTCATATCTGCTCAGTGCAAAGGTGCCTAGATTCGGTTCCGGAGAAGCGAAGGGTATTATCAATGAGTCTGTACGAGGCAAAGATATCTACATTCTGGTAGATGTATGTAATTACAATTGCACTTATTCTATGAGTGGTCACGTGAACCACATGTCACCGGATGACCATTATCAGAACCTGAAGAGAATTATTGCTGCCATTGGTGGTAAGGCAAGACGTATCAATGTCATTATGCCATTCCTGTATGAGAGTCGTCAGCACAAGAGAGGCGGAAGAGAGTCTCTGGACTGTGCACTGGCACTGCAGGAACTGGTACGTATGGGCGTAGACAATATCATTACATTCGATGCGCACGATCCGCGTGTACAGAATGCAATCCCGCTCAGCGGATTTGAAACTGTACGTCCGACTTATCAGTTTGTAAAAGGACTTCTGGGAACCGTTAAAGATCTGAAGATTGACAGTCAGCATATGATGTCAATCAGCCCGGACGAGGGAGCTACAGAGAGAGCCGTATACCTTGCAAATGTGCTGAACCTGGATATGGGTATGTTCTATAAGAGAAGAGACTGCAGTCGCGTAGTAAATGGACGTAATCCGATTATTGCACATGAGTTCCTGGGATCTTCAGTAGAAGGCAAGGATGTGATAATTCTGGATGATATGATTTCATCAGGAGACAGCATCCTGGATGTGGCAAAACAGTTAAAGCAGCGCAAGGCTAAGAGAATCTATGCAGCAGCTACCTTCGGTCTGTTTACAAGCGGACTGGACAAATTTGATGAAGCGTATGAAGAAGGCATTCTGAATGGTGTGCTGACAACAAATCTGATCTATCAGACACCGGAGCTTCTGTCTAAGCCGTACTACATTAACTGTGATATGAGCAAGTATCTTGCGCTTCTGATCGATACACTGAACCATGACAGTTCTATCGGAAACATTCTGGATCCGGCGGATCGTATCCAGCATGTAGTGAACATGTATAACAATGGTGAGGAAGTACTTCCATAAATAAAAGAAAGTCAATAAAGTGAAAATATAAATCGGCGGTTCCGTTACGGAATCGCCGATTTTAAATTAACAGCTTATGAAAATGGCACCTGAAATTCCAGTGGAGTTCCGGTGATCGGATGGCGGAACGCGAGTCTGTATGCACAGAGCTTGATTTCCTGCCATCCTTTTTTCTGCGCATTTGGATTGTATTTGGCGTCTCCGACGATCGGGCAGCCCATATGGGCTAATTGTACGCGGATCTGATGATGGCGTCCGGTGTCCAGGGTGACTTCCAGAAGAGTCTGCTCGGCTTCTTTGGAATGGATGCGATAACTTAAGCGTGCCTCTTTGGCACCATGGGTGTGGTGGTCACATACTCTGGAAGTATTGCTCTTGCTGTCTTTGACAAGGTAATTGACGAGCGTATCGGTCTCTTTGGACGGACATCCGTCGACCAGCGCCATATAGTGTTTGCCAAAGCCTTCATTTGTTAACTGATGGTTCAGATTCCGGGCAGCCTTTGGATTCTTAGCAAATACCAGAATACCGGATACGGGCTGATCCAGTCTGTGGATTACGGCCAGATACGGTGCAGATCTATGTTTGTGTGAAGAGGAGGAACTGTGTTCTGCCTCAGCCAGATGGTTCAGGATCATGTGCTCCAGATCAGGAGTGCTGATGCGATGGCTCTGAGTGGCAAGACCATGTGGCTTGAAACAGACGATAATGTCCGGATCTTCATATAATATCTGTAATTCCTGTCTCATAAATATCTCCCCTTATTATGATGATAGTGTTTTTTGCCCCAACCTCATTTAAACACAGTAGCGAAAAATGTGCAAGTGATAGAGTGGTTATAAAAAAATCCTATAAATTTATAGATAACACAAATAAATGCGACTTACTTATAGATAAAGCCGATTTGTCAGACTATAAAACGAGTGATATAATAGTTGTGCAAAGCAAAAAGAAACATGAAATGATTTGTATTTTAAAATATAAAAGTTATAAACCAATTAAAAAGATGGGTTATAGAAAATATCAATATATACGAGGTTTTTATGAGTGAGGCATATTTAAAAGCGATCGAATTGCATAAGGATTTCGGACATGTACAGGCACTCCGAGGGGTGTCTGTAGCAGCGTATGAAGGAGAGGTACTTGCAATCGTTGGTGATAACGGCGCAGGTAAGTCCACGCTGATCAAAATTCTGTCCGGAGTATTGAGACCAGATCAGGGCAAGATCAAAGTAGGTGATCAGGAATACACAGGTCTGACTACCAGAGGGGCAATTGAGGCAGGTGTGTCCACCGTATATCAGGATCTGGCACTGGGGAATACGATGGATGTGACATCGAATCTGTTCCTGGGCAATGAACATTCCAGATTCGGATTTTTGAAAAAGAAGGAAATGAATAAGAAAGCAGAAGAACTGCTTCAGAATCTGGATATCAGGATTCCGGATGTGACGGTTCCGGTTGGGAACCTGAGTGGTGGTCAGAGACAGGGCGTAGCAGTAGCGCGTCTGGTGAATCGTGGCGGTAAGGTGTTTATCTTTGATGAACCGACAGCAGCGATGGGACTGAACGAGACGAATGCAGTGCTGAAGCTGATCCGCAGACTGGCATCGGATGGATATGTGGTAATTGTGATCAGCCACAATATGCCGCAGGTATTTGATATTTCGGATCGGATCTGCATTATGCGGCAGGGCAGAGTGATCGGCGAGATGAAGACCTGTGAGACGACCATGGACGAGGTGGTGTCTATGATTACAGGTGCAAAAGAAAAACAGGGACAGGCAGGTGCTTAGCGTGAAAAAGAGATTACAGGGACATTCATATATGATCTTTCTGATCACAATACTGGTCGTATTGATCGTGGTATTATCTATTGCATCGCCATTTTTCCTTTCCTGGAAGAATTGCAGGAATATTCTGAATCAGTCAGCTATTTATCTGGTGCTGTCTGTGGGAATGACATTCGTGATCTGTATGGGAGAGATTGATCTGTCGGTAGGCGCGATCATTGGATTTTCCGGTATGATCATGGGTATGCTGTGTGTGGCAGGCGTGCCGTCACTGGCGGCTGCACTTTTAGGACTTGCAGTATCAGCCCTGATCGGTGTGATCAATGGCGCGCTGGTAGCGTATGGCAAGATCAGTTCATTTATTGTGACGCTTGCAAGTATGACAGTGCTTCGGGGAGTGATTCTGGTATGGACCAATTCCAAGCCGATTTACGGATTTTCGGATATTTTTACATTTCTGGGTTCAGGCAAGATCGGACCGATCAATGTGCCGATCGTATTGTCATTGCTGATCGCAGTGATCGGAGCAGTGGTCCTGCATAAGACAGTGCTTGGTAATTATTGTCTGTTCTGTGGAACCAGTGCACTGGCATTGAATCGTTCCGGCGTAGATGTTAAGAAGTTAAAAATAGTGATTTATGCGATCTGTGGACTGTGCGCAGGTATCGCAGGCATGATCGTAACAGCCAGACTGAATTCGGCAGAGCCGCTGGCCGGACAGGGATATGAGATGGATGCCATTGCGGCAGCGGTTCTCGGAGGAACCAGTATGCAGGGTGGCAAGGGCAATGTAGCAGGTACCGTGGTTGCCTGCCTGATTCTGAATATTCTGAAGAACGGACTTGTACTTCTCTCAGTATCTTCTCATTATCAAGAAGTGCTGACTGGTGTGATATTAGTAGTAGCGGTACTCATTTCGGAGAGCAATCGCAGAAAAAGGAGTGAAGTATAATGGACAAAAAAGTATTATCACTGGGCGCGATCGCCATGGATGTAGTGCTGAACAGCTATGAACTTCCAAAGGATGACGGATTTGCATTGATCCATCATGAAGAAATGCTTCCGGGCGGCAGTGCATCCAATGTATCAGTAGCGTGTGCGAGCCTTGGCATGGAAGCATATCAGACCGGTAAGATCGGTGATGACGAGGTAGGCAGCCAGTTTCGTAAGACATTGGTAGCGGATCATGTGGATGACCGATATGTGGTAACAAAAGAAAATGGAACTACATTGCATACTTATATTATTACGGCACCGGGCGGTAAACACTGTATTTTTGCAAATGCGGGAGATGCGGTATGCACACTGACACCGGAGGAGCTTCCGGCTGATATTATGGATGGCATGGATATTTTCTACAATGATATGTTCTCGCCGAAAGCAGCCATCTGGCTGGCAGAGAAAGCACTGGAGCAGGGTAAGCCTGTCATTTACAATATGCAGTGTGTGCCAAGTTTCATGGAGACTTGTGGGACTAGCCGTGAAGAGATTGAGAAGATGATGGAATTGTGTACGGTATTTATCAGTGGACGCGCCGGCTACGAGGAGATGACCGGCGAGACAGATCCTTACAAAGCGATGCGCATGATCCAGGATAAGTATCATGTAAAAAAAGGAGTAATCCTGACAGCAGGAGGCGAGGGCGCTTACTGGTATGATGGAGAACACGAGTATCATGCTCCGGCATATGAAGTAGAACCGGTGGATACGACAGGTGCAGGAGACTGCTTTATCGGTGGACTGCTGTACTCATATTTCGGAGAAGAAAAAGAAGAAGTCTATGCATTAAAGTTCGCTAATGCAACGGCAGCTGTCAAATGTACGATCGCGGGACCGAGAAGCCGTGCAACCGTACAGGATGTATTGCATTTAATGAGGGAGGACCTCATTGAATAATAAATCTTACTAAGAGTTAAGCAAGGAGGAGCAGAATGAAAAAGAAATTAGTAAGCATTTTATTGTGTGTATCAATGGTATCCGCAATGGTAGCAGGATGCGGAAGCAGTTCTTCAGACGAGAAGAAAGAGGATACTAAGACAGAGGACACAGAAAAGAAAGATGACGCAAAGGAAGATGATGCGTCAGGAGAAGACACATTGTTTGCTCAGGCAATGGCACAGGTAGACGAAGACTTTGCACCACTGCCGAAGAAAGACAGCGGAGTGAAGCTTGCAGCTATCGAAAGTACACTGGCTAACTCTTTCTGGGTAACTATGCAGGAAGGTTACGAAGACACAGCCAAAGAGTATGGCGTAGATATTGACGTGCAGGCAACGGATTCTGATACAGATACAGCTGGACAGCTGAATATTCTGGAAAATATGCTTGTTAAAGATTACGCAGCAATCGCTGTATCTCCACTGACAGGCGACTGCCTGATTTCCGGTATTGTAAAAGCTAACCAGGATGAAGTACCGATTATCACAACAGGTAACGAAGTAGATGCGGATGCATTGAAAGAAGCCGGCGGATCTCTGACAGGTATGATCACGGTAGACTTCAAGTCTCAGGGAGAAATGGGAGCTCAGTACATCATTGATAATAACAAGAGTGACAGCAAGAAGGTAGCTGTTATCGCCGGTAACGAAGGTGGTACACAGGCAGACGCTCGTAGAGATGGAGCAAAAGAGGCATTTGAAGCAGCTGGTTATGATGTAGTAGCAGTTGAGCAGTGTGATTTCGACGTACAGAAAGCATATGATGCAGCTACAGCTATTATCGAAGCTAACCCGGATCTTGCAGGTATCGCTTGTGGTAACGATGATATGGCACTTGGTGTTGTAAAGGCTCTTCAGGAAAAAGACATGAAAGATCAGGT
Organism: Dorea ammoniilytica; assembly: GCF_025567415.1. Classification (NCBI taxonomy): domain Bacteria; kingdom Bacillati; phylum Bacillota; class Clostridia; order Lachnospirales; family Lachnospiraceae; genus Dorea; species Dorea ammoniilytica. Next base: position 14,080 of record NZ_JAOQJV010000008.1, on the reverse strand, counting down.
TATGGTAGTTGGTGTTGACTTTACAGAAGAAGCTAAAGCAGCAATCGAAGACGGAACATATGATGCAACAGTAGCTATGTCTCCATACCTTATGGGTAGAGAAGCTGTTATCATGATGCTGAAAGCCCTGGAAGGACAGGAAGTAACAAGCATTGGCGACAGCACACCGATGGCACTGGTTAATGCTGACAACGTAGCTGAGATGTCTGACTGGCACTAAGCGTCAGGAAGGTAATGAGGCGGAAATATCCGCTTGATCATAAGGGGAGATGTGTAATACATCTCCCCTTTCGTGCATATGGGCGGGAACAGTGGCTGCTCACGTGCTATAATAGAGGCGAGGTGATGAATGTGTATAGCTTAAATGACAGAATCCTGGGATGTCTGATCGGAGCAGGAGCCGGTGATGCCATGGGAGCAGCAACTGAGAGTCGGACGACCGAACAGATCCTTCAGTATTTCGGACACAAGGTGACAGATTTTGAAGTGACGCCAATGGATACGTTTGCCAAAGGCAACCAGCCGGGGCAGGCAACAGATGATTTCAGTTCGGCGTATTTTATTACCAGACATATTATCGACCACGATGGTGAGATTACGTCCGAAGTGGTAAAAGAGGCATTGATTGACTGGTCAGAACATCCGATATTTTTTGACCGTTTTGCGGGACCGACAACTCGTATGGCAATCCGCCGTTATAAGGGAGAGGAGATACCGGAATCTGATGCAATCCAACTGCTTCCGAGACAGGCAACCAACGGTGCGGCCATGAAGATTGCACCAATCGGTCTGTTTAATCCTGGCAATGTAGATCAGGCGATCTATGATGCAGCGGTAGTAACCATGGTAACGCATGATAATTATCTGGCGATTTCCGGCGGAAGTGCGGTGGCAGCAGCGGTTGCGGAAGCGGTAACACCGGATGCAGATGTGTACAGCATTATTCAGGCAGGAATCTACGGTGCGAAAGAAGGAGCACGTATCGGCAGAAAAATAGGAAGAGATGTAGCCGGCCCATCGGTAGTAAAACGAATTGAGATGGCGGTAGATATCGGACTTGGCAAGGGCACACAGGAAGAGAAAATGGTCGAGATCGCAGAGCGGATCGGCATGGGACTTCATGTGGCAGAGGCAATTCCAAGTGCATTCGGCTTCTTTGCGGCAGGCAGCGGGAATCCGATGGATGCAATTATCGGTGCGGTCAATGCGGGGTATGATACAGACACAGTAGCGACCATGGCAGGAGCAATGGCAGGAGCACTGTCAGGATCAGCAGCATTTCCGGAGCATTTCTTACCGACAATGGAAAAAATCAATGGATTTGAGATCCGTAAAACGGCAGACGATGTCGAGTGGATTGCAGGTATCAGACAGAAACGGGGTGAGCAGAATGTACGATAAGATATTGGGATGCCTGCTGGGCGCAGCGACAGGAGATGCGATGGGAGCAGCTACAGAGGCCAAGTCCACCGGACAGATCAAAGAGATCTTTGGCGGACGTGTGGAATCTTTTCAGAAACCGCCAAGAGACGTACAGGCGAGAGGACGAAAGCCGGGTCAGGTAACGGATGCATTCAGTATACCTTATATGCTGACAAATGCAATCGTGCAGGCGGATGGTAAGATTACCAGAGAGATCGCAATGGAATCTCTGTTGGAGTGGGGAGATACCGAGTATTTTGAACCATTTGCGGGCATGACCACCAGAAAAGCAATTATCGAGATGAACCGGCAGAAGAAAATGAATACCTGGGATTATATCGGACATTTGGGCAATAAGCTGTTTAAGGGGCATTATTATGCACTGTCCTCTAATGGAGCTGCGGTAAAAGCGTATCCGGCGGGCTTATTCAGCAATGGAAATGTGGATAAAGCAATTGAAAATGCGATGGAGATTGCGATATCTTCCCATGATGATCCATGGTCAGTGTCAGGAGCATGCGCGATTGCGGCAGCAATCTGCGAGGCTATGAAGTATGATGCAACTGTATATAGTATTGTGCAGGCAGCAAAATACGGATGCAGGGAGGGCGAAGCGCTTGCCAGAAAACGGACAGATATTCATGTGTATCCGGGACCATCGGTTGCAAAACGATTGGATATGGCAATTGACATTGCACTCCATACTTCGGACGATAAGAATCCGGTTGATGAGATGCGTGACCGCATCGGAAGCGGACCGGCGATCGCAGAGACGGTACCGACAGCAATCGGTATTTTTATCGCGGAGCGCGGTGATGGCATGAAATGCATCTGTGATGGAGTAAATATCGGAGATGAGACCAGTGCGATCGCAAGTATTGTGGGAGCGCTGTGCGGTACGTTCCGCGGCAGCAGAAGTTTTCCGGAAGACTATCTGGATTTCTTAAACGAACAGAATGGATTTGATCTGGAATTGCAGGCAGGAGGCGTGCTATCGGCATGCGAGAATTTATCATAGAGTCGGCACTGCTGACACATGGCCTGAAAAGTATCGGCAGTGAGCGTTTGAAACAAGAACTGGATAAAAAATGGAAGATTGCATGGCTGGATTATGGGCGGATGATTGTAGGAAATGTGGACGAGTTCTGTGAGTTTCGGGAGCGGGCAGCAGACTATGGGCGTGTGAATTATTTTAATTACGATCAGGCAGTTCGTGCAGGGAGGTCAGGCGCATTAACTGCATCGGGAGCCATGCGGGTGTGTGAAGACAGAAAGATTCCGCTCGTGGTAACCTGTGGAATCGGAGGATTAGTGCCAGATCAGTGTGCAGAGAAATGCAATGATCTGCGGGCGTTGATGCATTCGAAAGTGTCGATGCTGGCAACGTCATTTAAAGATATGTTTGATTTTTTATATTCGGTTGAACAGGCAGAAAAATCAGGTGTCCGGGTATGTGTGTCTGATGAAACACTGCCGGGAGGATATATGTTTCTGCCACAGGAAGCGTCCGGGACAAGACTGCCGGAGGTAAAGACTGCCACACCTCATATGCTGTGCCTGAACCCTATCCCGGCAGAGAAACGGATTCAGGATTACCGCATATTGGAAGAATCAGTCATTTACGGAAAAGAACAAGAAAAACAGGGACGGTATTTTCATCCGGCGGTGAATGCGAGAATTGATGAATTGACAGGTGGCAGATCGTCAGAGATCCAGCTGGAATCATTGATTGCCAATGCGCACTTTGCAGAAGATATATGAGCATAATGGATGTAAATTGATAGTAGGAAGGATAGAGACATGAGAACAAAACGGACCGTCACCAGACGGATACAGGTATTAAAAGAAAATCGAAAGAAATATGCCAGAACATCCGAGATTCCGGTGCGTGATGATGCGTACCGGGAAGCGGTCCGGGAATATCCGGAGGCATCTGTGGAAGAACAGTATGCATATGGATTTGCAAATACGCTGGCGAAAAAGGAAATTCTTATACCGGAGGATGATCTTTTGGCAGGGTATTTGTTTCAGTATGCATATAATGTGAATTTCCCGATGAAGGTATCAGAAGACTTTGATCCGGCAGAGCGGGCGAAGTTTCAGATGGACATGGAGCGGGAGATAAAAGAAACAAAAGAATTGCAATCAGAATCTGCATCAGATGAGCTGGATGAATTCGCGGATGCCGTGGAGGCCTGGCTTGTGAAACACTGGCATTCGGGACATACGCTTGCCGGATATGAGATGCTTCTTAACACTGGATGGGGAGCATTGCTCACGCAAGTGGAAGAACAGCTTGGAAAAGCGCAGAGTGAAAAAGAAAAGCAGACGGTACATGCATTCCAGATTGTGTTAAAAGCATGTATGAGTTACATGCACCGCTATCTGGAAGAGGTAGAAAGACAACTAAATAGATTAAAAAGAAATAATAATATTGACAAGGGCAATTACAATGACAGTTATAACGACGGATTCGGAACCAGGAGGGAATGTTTGGAACGAATGCGGGACGCATTGATGAATATAGAGACAAAAGCACCGGAGACATTTTATGAGGCGCTGCAGTTACTGACGCTTGCCAATGAGATGATGTACTGCGAGAATATTCCATCGGGCATTTCGCTTGGCAGGATTGATTATTATCTGTATCCGTTTTACCGGAAAGATGTGGATGCCGGAAGACTTAATTATGAAGAAACGGGTGAATTGATCGAGGCTTTCTGGCTCAAATGCAGCTGTCAGAAAAAGGCTTATCAGAATATGACACTTGGCGGATGTGATGCGGATGGCAGATGCTCGGTGAATGATCTAACCTATCTCTGTCTGGAGTCGGCAGCAAATCTTCGCGTGGATCAGCCGTCAGTGAATTTCCGATGGACGGATGATATGCCGGAGGAAGCATGGAAGGCTGTGCTTGCATTGATCCGAACGGGCATGGGATTTCCGGCGCTCCTTTATGATCCGTGTTGCATGAAAGCGCAGATGAATAATGGTGTGTCGAAAGATGATGTGTGGAAGTATGGATTTGTAGGCTGTGTGGAAATGGCGATTCCGGGGAAGGAAAATGCGATGACGGAGCTTGCAAGGCTGAATCTGCCAAAGCTCTTGGATCTGCTTCTACATCAGGGGAAAGATACCTGTAGTGATAAGATATTCCGGATGAAGAATCAGAAAAGCTTAGCTGAATTTGAAACTTATGAAGAACTTGAACAAGCGTATCTGAACGAATTGGAATACTGGGTACGAAAGATTATCCGTAATCTGAACCGTATCGAGCATCTGTATGCAGAGAAATATCCCCTTCCGTATCTGTCAGTGCTGACGGAAGATTGTATCGGCAGCAGAAAGGATGTTATGGCAGGCGGTGCGAGATATACCGGCGTGGGATTTAATCTGGGCGGTATTGGGACAGCAGTAGATGCATTGGCGGCGATTCGGGATGTAGTCTACGATAAGAACATGGTCACATTAGAAGAGTGTATGGAGATATTGGATGAAGACTTTGAAGATTCAGAGCAGATTCAGCGATATTTGTCTGCCCGTGCGCCCAAATATGGCAATGATCAGAGCAGAGAATGGGATGTTGATCAGATAGCATTCCGACTCGAAAAACGGGTATCAGATACTTTGAAGGAACACCGGAATTATTGGGGCGGTTCATACCGGTTTGGATTATATACAGTAGAAGATCACGCTATTATGGGTATGCACACAGGTGCAACAGCAGACGGAAGAAAGAGTGGAGAATCCTTGTCTAACTCGTCTGGAGCATCCCAGGGAAAGGATACCCATGGACCCACTGCACTGATTAATTCGGTTACGAATTTTCCAATGGAAGAAGCTGGCAATGGCATGGTATTGGATGTGAAATTTACCCCATCTTTATTAGAAGAAGAGACCGGGAAACGGGCATTGCGTAGCCTGATCGAGACGTATTTTCATAAGGGTGGCATGGAAATGCAGATCAGTATAGTGTCAGTGGAGACACTTAGGGCAGCACAGGAGCACCCGGAGAATTACGCGGATCTGATCGTGCGGGTGTCGGGATTCAGTGCATATTTCTGCTCACTCAGAAAGGCAACGCAGGATGAGATCATCAAGCGGACAGAACATGTGATGTAAGTGCATTTGGTTGAAAGATATTACAGGTTTGGAAAGAGGCTATGGGATGACAAAGGAAGAACTTTACCGGGAATTGGCGAAGCAGAAAATGGAAATGACACCTGACGAGCGGATGAAAGCATACATGGCGGGAGAAGAAGTGGACTGTATTCCACACAGGTTATTGTAGGCGGATGATGCATTTGGCGTGGCATGGGGATATTCCAAGCATGATCTGTATAACAACCTGGGCGTTCGTGCGGCGCAGCTAAGGAAGAAGCAGAAATTATACGGTGATGCATCGATTCCGTTCAAATTGGGACTTCGTGGAATGGGAATCGCCCTTGGCTCGGAGGAAATTGTATCAGATCGCGGAGAAAATGATATTGGCAGACGTTTTCTGGATAGCTATGATAAATTATACGTCCTGGAAGAATTTGAGGTGGAAACGAATCCCTGGATGCAGAAGAAGATTGAGACTGCGCGGGAAATGAAACAGAGACTTCCAGAGTTGAAATACAGTGGTGGTATGGCAGGACCGATTACGACAGCGATTGCTATGCGACCGATTGAATATGTGTTGCGGGACATGCGGAAGGCACCGAAGGAGTTACATCGGCTGTTAGAATTAATCGTTGTGTGTAATCTAAAATATGTACGGGCTGGGTATGAACAGCTTGGCATCACTTCCTGGTCGATTTCAGATCCGGTTACAACCACAGATATTTTGGGGGTGCGGTATTTCAGAGAATTTTCAGGACCATATCTGAAGACGCTTCATGACGGCATTGTTCATATTACAGGATCGGAACCTACGATTCATATCTGTGGACACAGCAAACCAATCTGGGAAGACCTGGCGGATTGTGGATTTACAATGCTGAGCGTGGATAACTGTGAAAATATGTTGGATTTTCAGCGAATTGTCGGTGATCGGATGTTCCTGACCGGCAATGTACCGCCGGTGGACGTGATGCGGAACGGAACCATTGATGATGTGATTGAATCAGTGAAGATATCCCTGCGCACAGGAGCAGAGAACCCGAAGGGGTTCATGCTGAACACAGGGTGTCAGGTATCGATGGGAGTACCTCTTGAGAATATGGATGCGTTTTTCTATGCAGCACGGAAATACGGTGCCGGGGCACGAATCGGACGGATGCCGAAAGGGATGAGCGCTGTACTTTGAAAATCATATAATTACCTGCATAACAAAGTATTTATCCGTAACAGAAAACTGGCAATTTCCACCGAGCTTTTCAGTTACATACCAGATGCTGCGCGTACCGAATCCATGACCGATCTCGGAAGTCCGAGGCAGTCCGTCGATAATCTCTGGTGGAGTGGCATATGTGTTTTTCAGGGATAATAGTAATTTATTCTCTTTTGTATGTAAGTCTAATTTAATGAATCGTTCAGTTTCCGGAAGTGAGGATACAGCATGAATTGCATTTTCCAGACCGTTGGAAAGAATTGCTGTCATATCGATATCCGAAATAGGTAATTCTTCCGGGAGCTGAATGGAATATTCAAAACAAATCTTATGATGTTCGATTTCATTTCTGTGAGAAGATAGGATTAAGTTTACAATTTCATTTTTACAATACCTTTGCATGGCGGTTTGATCAGATATGTGAATCACTTCACGGATGTATGCAAGGGCTTTGTCATTTTCGTCATTTTCAATATAAGATACAATACCTGATAAAAAGTGTCTCATATCGTGGCGAAGGATAGACACGGCGCGTTCAGAACGGCGGATTGCTTCCAGTTCTTTTTCGGTCTGGACTCGTTTCATTTCCATCAACTGGTTCTGTTGTTCGATTTCTTTACTGGTTTCATATTCTTTAAAGTACAAAAACAAAAACATCAGATAGGTGATGCAGAGTACAAATCCCAGGAATTCTCCGACAATCTCAAGCCCGGAATAAAGCAGGGAAGTGTAAATACTGGTTACATAGTCAAAAATGTAGTAAACAAATGGCATAAAGCCCAGAATTGCCAGAGACTTGGCATTCTTTTGAAGAAGCTGGGATGTGACGTCTGACACATAATGTATCAGCAGGACAAATACGATGACAGTTACGCAGATCCGGACACTGTAATAGATCCATTCCTGATGTGATACAGTCAAAGCAGTAATGCCGATCCAGTTACTGATCTGACAACAGAGATAAGCAGTCAGGACAGAGAGTATGGACAGAACGAAATTATATTTATAATAAAGTGTTAGAAAAAGCACCAATGGGATATGGATGATCAAAGGATATACCTGTTCGGTAAATGATGTTCCATATAACAGAAAAGAAAGTGCGTAAATAACGCCTGTGAGACAGGAAAAAATCAGTAAGTGAAGATTATTTTTCCGGTTAAGACGTACGCCGAGAAATGCTGCGGATGCATAGACGCCAAACAGTAATGTAGTTGCATTATGGATCAGACTTAAAATATTTGTAAGCATAGTGAATACCTCTTAATCCCGGAACATTTGTGCAAAATATGCTTCTTTGAAAGCTTTTGCATAACCACGGGCAATCGGGATGGACCTGCCGGACTTCATTGTAATCTGTGTGGTGGTGAAATGATCTACATTCTGCAGATATACCAGATAACTTCGATGGCACTTGAAGAAACGGTTATCTTCTGTAAATCTGCTTTCAAATGAATGAAGAGGCTCGGATGCTTCCAGTGTGTCGCCTGTGCAAAGGTGAAAAACAACTTTTTTATTCTGTGCTTCGGCATATTCAATGTCATGAAGATATAACTTCTGATAACCAAAAGAAGTCTTGAGAACGATATGTGCAGGTTCATCGGTAATAGTATGTGCACATTCATCAAGCGTATCTTTGAGCTGTTCATAAACAATGGGTTTCAGAACGTAGCCCTGTGCTTTTACCTCGTAGGACTCCAGTGCAAATTCAGGGGAAGAAGTCAGGAAAATGATCTTAACAGCTTTATCCGTCTGACGAAGTTCTCTTGCGGTATCCATGCCATTCAAAAGAGGCATGATAATGTCCAGAAAGATGATATCCATGCGTTCCTCGGCATTGGCAGCAAGCAGGTCATCTCCATTATTGTAAGAAGAGATGCTGACCGGAAACTGTCTTTCTTCTGACCATTTATTGATAAATTTAATTGCGAGCTCCAAGAACAGCGGACTGTCATCGCACACGGCTATCTTAAGCATAATTTCACTCCAATTCTTTGCGTAATATCTCTTTTTATTTTATATGAAAATCCATCTGCTTTCAATGTGATTCGTATGCAGTTCACACCGTCAGAATTGCATTTCGCGCTATATAGGGAGGAAATGACAACAATAACGGTATAATATTGAAATATATGGGGAGAATTTGAAAAAGTTCAAAGGAGATTACAGTAACATTTGCTAACAGCGCATTTACAGCTCAGACGAAAGAAGTGGTAACACAGGAAGCTGATGCACATACATCATCTGAGTGGAATCTGTGTAATCTTGAGGCGGCGCAGAACCAGATAATAAGAATGGATAAAGTTAAATCCCAGGAGTGATTAAAGTTCCTGGGATTTTTATATGAAAAATGATATTTGCTGTTGACGAAGAAAAAAGGTAAAATAAGTTTATATAGACCTTGTATTAAATGCATTTTAAAATGGGAGGAATTATCACATGAAAACATTAATCGTAGTTGATATGCAGAATGACTTTATAGACGGTTCGCTTGGCACGAAGGAAGCGCAGGCTATTGTGCAGAAAGTAGCAGCCAAGATCAGAGAATATCAGGAAGCAGGAGACCAGATCATTTTTACGAGGGATACGCATGGTGAGGATTATCTCGAGACGCCGGAGGGCAAGAAGCTTCCGGTGGAGCATTGCATCAAGGGAACGAAGGGATGGATGATCGCGGATGGTCTGGAAGTGGACGGCGCAGAGTACATAGACAAACCGAATTTTGGATGGTCACATTGGAATGAGTGGACATTTGATGAGATTGAGATGGTCGGTCTATGTACAGACATCTGTGTAGTATCGAATGCATTGATCCTGAAAGCCGAGTTCCCGGAAGTGAAGATCACCGTAGATGCATCCTGCTGTGCAGGTGTTACGCCTGAGAGCCATGAAGCGGCTCTTTTAACCATGAAAATGTGTCAGATTGATGTGATAAATGAATAATCTTTAGTATTTTTCATAATGAATCTTATCGACAGAAAGCGCGGACAGTTCGGTCTGCGCTTTTTCTTCTGCAGGCATACCCAGAGAAAGTGTTGCCTCCAGGCGATAGTCAGCCGGGTAGCCGAGCAGGTCACGCAGATAATCTTCGGTTGTGGTGTCATTTGGTGTCATGCGGAGACGTCCCTGGATCCAGCAGCTTCCGATACCGAGTGTAGAGGCAGCGAGGTGCATGTTAGACATGGCAATGGAGCAATCCTCTACCCATACATCGGTCTTGCTTTCGTCAGCAATAACGACGATAGCGGCGTTGGCGTTTTCAAGCATTTTGGCAGCGCCGACACGGCTTCCTGACATTTTCTGAAGAGTTTCTTTGTTACGTACTACGATAAATTCCCAAGGGCGTACTGCACGACCGGATGCAGACAGAAGTCCTGCCTGAAGGATGGTCTGCAGATCCTGATCGCTGATGTCGGCGTCTGTGTATTTGCGGATGCTGTGTCTTTTCTGAAGCATTTCTAATAAACTCATAATACAATCTCCTTTACGATTTGATAAGCTCATAGTAGCACAGAGAAAGTTGTGAAACAAGTGGGCTGTTGACATAGTACCATATCTGTTGAAATACGAGAAAAATTCGCCTATAATTGTTGATATGAGTGCATGAGCCGGTTGAGAGATAATCAGTGTGTTCATCATTGAATGGGATATATCGAGTATCGTATCTTGCCATTACATTTGGGGGCAATAAATAGCTAAAATTGAACGAAAAGGAGCCAAATATTTTGAATACAAAAGAGATAGAAGTGACGCTGGAGCAGATCGCAAACTGGAAAAAGGAAAATGTCGTGTACATAGATACACGCGGAGCGGTTGCGTATCAGCACGGTCATATAGAAAATGCGCAAGTGTTTGAAAATATGGATGTTATGAAAGAACAGATACCGTTACAGGAGGACAAGAAGTATATTGTATACTGTACATATGGTGAGACCAGTTACGAGATTGCGCAGGAACTCCGGGAAATGGGATATGATGCTTATAACTTGAAGGGTGGTTATCGTTCATGGCTTCTGAAACATACATCTGGATATAGCAGAGAAGAATTACTCCGTTATGACCGCCAGATCATCCTGCCGCAGATCGGGATGGATGGACAATTGAAATTAAAGAATGCGAAAGTGCTGATCATAGGTGCAGGTGGATTAGGTGCACCGGCAGCATTGTATCTTGCGGGTGCAGGAGTTGGCACGATCGGACTGATGGATGCGGATGCCGTGAGTCTGTCGAATCTGCAGAGACAGATCATCTTCAGTGAATCGATGGTGGATCAGAATAAGGCGGAATCTGCAAAACAAGTGTTGGAACATCTCAACAGCGGAATTCAGGTGAAAGCATATAAGGAATTCATCACGCCGCAGAATGCTGAAGAGATCATATCGGAGTATGATTTTGTTATCGATGCAGTGGATAATTTTGAAGCAAAGTTCCTGATCAATGATGCGTGTGTGTTGGCGGGCAAGCCGTTCTGCCATGCAGGTATCCTGAGATTTCAGGGTCAGGTGATGACTTATGTGCCGGATGGCAAGTGTACCTGCTACAGATGTATTTTTGAAGAGATACCGGATTCGTCCAGTGTCCAGAACTGCTCGCAGGCGGGCGTGATCGGTGCAATGGCGGGAATTATCGGAAGTGTACAGGCATTAGAGGCAGTGAAATATTTTACCGGCGCAGGCGAACTGCTGACCAATAAAATGTATGTATTTGACGGACTAACGATGGAGAACCGTATTGTCAGATTTCCGAATCGTAATGAAAGATGCCGTGTGTGTGGAGAAAATGCAGACATCAAGAGCGTGAAGGGCAATGCGGCAGAATACCGGAGAAAAGGATGTGCAATCCAGTCGATGTAGTTTATCAAAGAAAGAAGTGAACGACGTGGAAATTAGTATCTTAAATACAATACAACATATGCGCACACCAATCCTGGATACGATCATGTGCGTGATTACAAAACTGGGAAATGCAGGGATAATATGGATCCTGTTGACGGTAATCTTGTTGATTCTTCCGAAGACCAGACGGACCGGAGTGATTCTGATGCTGGCGCTGTGCGTGGATGTCGTGCTTTGCAATGGAATCCTGAAGAATCTGGTTGGACGAATCAGACCGTTTGATGTGAATACATCGATACAGCTTCTGGTTGCAAGACCACATGATTATTCGTTTCCATCCGGACACACAGCGGCGTCCTTTACGGCAGCGATGGCACTCTACCTTGCCGGAGAGAACAAGATGTGGAAACCGGCACTGGTACTTGCCGTGCTGATCGCATTTTCCAGATTGTATCTGTACGTACATTATCCGACAGATATTCTGGGAGGAATTATAACCGGATGCATCGCAGCCTATATCGGATATCGAGTTGAAGAAGGCGTTTTCTCACGTTTGAAATGGAAACAGTGAAGATAAGAACCTAAATCAGGAGACTGTCTGCGATATAAGCAGAACAGCCTCCTGATTTATAAGGGGATATAATGGATTAATCCTCGTCGTCAAACATGAAATCATCATCCAGACCGCCGTAACAGTTATCACTGTTATTGCCGTTATTACAGCCAATCGATACACCTTTTTTTATTGGTGAGATCAGAAAGCCGTGGATCATTCCGTACAGTACACAACAGGTGGCTACGAGGATCTTCTCGGCTGGTGTCCAGTCTCGGCAGAGAAACTCGGTAAAGCTTTTTCCGATTTTTTTAATTACGATCAATGCTCTCATATGTCGAACTCCTTTCAGAATGCGTTATTATACCTATTTCCATTATAACTGTACAGGAAAAGAAAGTAATATTAGAAAAAATAATAATGTTATTTAAAATAGTTATAGAAAAAACCAATAAATACATTTTACGCATCGAAAAAATCATGATACAATCTGGAATAAAAGGTTACTGTTCAGCCCCTTGGCATGAGTTATCATGCGGTTTTGCGAATGTATGGAGGGGCTGAAAGGAATTGTTATAGAACTTGGGAAAAAGGATGAATTGGAATGAATTATTATAAGATCGTACAGGGGATTCTGGACATTGGAGAGGGGATGCTCAGGAGTGGAGCAGAGAACTTCCGTCTGGAGGACAGCTTTTATCGTATGTGCAGAAGCTATGGGTTTGTAAAGTCGGATGTGTTTGTTATTCCGAGTAATATACAGGTGACGGTAGAGACTCCGGAAGGTGAGATTATCACACAGATCCGTCATGTCAATGGAGGGGAGCCGAATTTTGACAGACTGGATTATCTGAACAATCTGTGCCGCTACGTCTGTCAGAATACACCGGATGAAAAGGAGCTGCATGAGAAGTATCTGGAAGTTATGAACCGACCGAAGCAGAAGCGGCTCACCCGTTATCTGGCGGGCATTATGGGTGGTACAGGATTCGCAGTATTCTTTGGAAGTAATACGAAGGATGCGCTGGTAGCAGCGGTTGTGTCAATTCTGATCGTATATGTGGGTGACTTGCTGTCGGAGAGAGAAGATAACCTGATGGTATACAATACGCTGATGGCATTTATGGGGGAACTCATCATTATTCTGGCAAGCAGGGTTGGACTTGCGGATCATCCGGATCGGATTATGATCGGTATCGTCATGCTGTTGATCAGTGGACTCAGTACGACAAATGGTATCCGGGATATCCTTCAGAGTGACTTTATATCAGGATTTTTACATATTATGAGTTCGATGCTTGGCGCTGCGGGTATTGCATTTGGAATCGCGATAGCACTGCTGATGTTCCATGAAGGCACAACAGATACATTCATCCTGAATCACAGTATACTGATCCAGCTTATTTCCTGTACGATTGCATGTACCGGATTTGCATGGTGGTTTAAGATACGAGGAATACAGGTAGTGTATAGTGGTATTGGGGCATTTTTTACATGGGGGATTTACGTGGTGGTATATGCGATAAAGCCAAGTAATTTCCTGGCGACATTGATGGGGGCGATTTTTGTGGCATTTTATGCATTTGTCATGTCGCGTGTTAATAAGGCACCATCGACCATATTCCTGACAGCATCGGTGTTTCCGCTGATTCCAGGACCGAACCTGTATTATCTGATGTATGCATGTGTGGCAGGAGACATTTCACAGGCATTTGGCGAGACCGTGGTTTTATTTGCAACCTGTCTGGCAATCGCGTTTGGATTTATTATTGTAGATGTAGTATCCAGAAGTATTATGTATGGAATGAAGAGGGAATATCATCTCAGGAAGATGTAATGGGAGAATTGGTGTAAAGAAATTGTTAGTTGAATAAAGAAAATAAAAATGAGAGTAATCACTTTCTAAGGTATAATGGTTTCGACGAAAAAAACATATATCAAAGGAGGATTACTCTCATG
>NZ_JAOQJV010000007.1:0-118143 GCF_025567415.1 Dorea ammoniilytica | reverse complement strand
CTTCGCCGTCGGGGTGATTACCCTACGCATTACCTGAGGTTCATGTCAAGGCTGGCGGACGGCTTAGAAAACCTATAACGTGGTAACGTCAATCCCACGAAAAAAATGATTGACCCATAAATAATAGAAAAATGCCAGAAATTCTTGCGAGGAATCACAAATCTGTGGTTCCTTTTTTCGTTTGTATTTCCGATGATTTTGTGGCAACCGGATATTAAAAATGTTATTGTAATAGGTAGGAGGAAAAGACAATGCTTACAATAGGAACACATATGTCGATTGCCGGAGGGATTGCGAAGACTGCTGAAAATGTGGTGAAGATGGAAGCAAATACCATGCAGATCTTTAGTCGTAATCCGAGGGGATCGAATTATAAAACATATACATCAGAAGAGATAGAAAAGTTTCAGAGTATAAGAATGGAACATCACTTTGGACCGATTCTTGCCCATGCGCCATATACTATGAATCTGGCAAGTGCAACGGAGAAAACTTATGAATTTGCCAGTATGGTAATCAGAGAGGATATTCAGCGCATGGATGAACTGGGAATTGAGAATCTGGTGTTTCATCCGGGAAGCCATACGGGGATTGGTACAGATGCCGGGATTCAGAATATTATCCGGGGGCTGGATCAGGCAGTGACTGCAGACCAGAATATTCATGTGCTTCTGGAAACTATGAGTGGAAAAGGTACAGAGATAGGTGTGACATTTGAGGAGCTGAAAGCAATCCGTGATGGAGTAAAGCATCCGGAAAAGATCGGAATCTGTCTGGATACCTGTCACGTATTTGCGGCAGGATATGATATTGTAAATGATCTGGAAGGTGTGCTGGAGAAATTTGACCAGGTGCTCGGACTGGATCTGTTGCGTGCCGTTCATCTGAATGACAGTATGATGCCGTTTGGTTCTCGTAAGGATCGCCATGCACCGATCGGAGAAGGTGAGATTGGCATGGAGACATTGTTGAGTGTCTTAAGGCATCCCAGACTTTGTGATCTGCCATTTTACCTGGAAACTCCGTTTGACGATGCCGGTCATAAGGAAGAAATTGCCATGATACGGAAACGACTGGCAGAAGAAAGATAGATCAGGAGAACGTTATGCAGAAACATTCAGAAGATTTGACATTAAAGAAGATTGCTGTGATCCGTACAGACTTTCCGGAAAAATTCGGTTTGCCAAGGCAAAGCGGTCTGGCAGAGACCAGGGGCAAGGTTGTTTTTGAACCGGAATATCGTTCAAAGGATGCACTGCGTGGACTGGAAGATTACAGTCATCTATGGCTGCTCTGGGGATTTTCAGAAGTGAAGCAGAAGACCTGGCATGCGACAGTGCGTCCACCGAGACTGGGAGGAAATACTCGTATGGGCGTATTTGCCACAAGATCTCCGTTTCGACCAAATCCAATCGGATTGTCCTGCGTTCGTCTGGTGAAAATCTGTGATACGGAAAAAGAAGGAAACGTATTACTTGTAGAGGGCGTGGATATGATGGATGGAACACCAATTTATGATGTGAAGCCGTATCTTCCGTATGTGGACTGTAAGATGGATGCTGCAGGTGGGTTTGCGGAGCAGCATAAAAATGACGGACTGCAGGTGGAGTTTGAAAAGGATCTGGAATTGTGTGTGCCGGAAGAACATAGGACAGTATTGAGGCAGATTCTTGCGCAGGATCCAAGACCGTCTTATCAGGAAGATCCGGAGCGTATCTATGGGATGGATTATGCAGGCATGCAGATCCGGTTCCGGGTAGCGGATGGATGTCTGCGTGTGTGCAGTGTGCAATAGAGAGTGTGGGAAGAATAATGAGGAAAAAGCGTGAAATTCTGATATTACTGACAATGTTGTTGACAGTTGCATTAATATGTGGCTGTAGTACAAAAGAAGAGCAGAACAACGAGCAAAAAGTAGAGGGCGTGGAGATAGAAGAAGATACAGACACTTACAGATTTGTGGATGTGCTGGGGAATGAATATGAAGCTGAGCTTCTGGATATTCCATTGATCAAGCAGGATCTGACGAGGATCGAAGATCAGGATGGCAAGAAATTTTATCTGGATGAGGATGGAGAGACAGCGTCCAGATTAGGAATTGATGTGTCAGAGTATCAGCCGGAGGTGAACTGGCAGCAAGTGAAGGACTATGGCGTGGATTTTGTGATTGTGCGCCTGGGGTATCGAGGATATGGAGAAGCCGGGAAGCTGGTGGAGGACAGTATGTTCCGAAGCCATGTGGAAGGTGCACTGACGGCAGGTCTGGATGTGGGCGTGTATTTTTTCTCGCAGGCAGTCAATCAGGCAGAAGCTGAAGAAGAGGCGCAGTTTGTGCTGGAGCGGATACGGGATTACGACATCAAAGGGCCTGTGGTATATGATACAGAAGAGATTAAGAATGACACGGCAAGAACGGATAATCTGGACGGAAAAGCATTTACCGATCACTGTATTACATTCTGCGATGCGGTGAAAGCGGCAGGTTATGAGACGATGATCTATGCCAATATGAAATGGATGGCATTTACATTGGATCTTACGAGACTTACTGACTACGAGAAATGGTATGCAGATTATGAACCATTGCCGCAGTGTCCGTATGAAATCTCCATGTGGCAGTACACAGAGACCGGACAGGTGCCCGGAATCAATGGAAATGTGGACATGAACCTCTGGTTTTTGTAGATGATTTTATGAAATGTAGCTAAATATATGCAGGGTGTATTTACACATTTGTAAAGAATATGTTACTATTAAAATAGTTTGCGTATATGTATGAAAAGGTGGAATAGCATATGAAATGGAATAAATTTAGAATTAAAACAACGACAGAAGCAGAGGATATTGTCTGCAGCAGTCTGATGGATCTCGGTGTACAGGGTGTGGAAGTAGAAGACAAGATTCCGCTTACCCAGAGAGAGAAGGAGCAGATGTTTGTGGACATCCTGCCGGAGATCGATGTGGATGACGGCGTGGCTTATATCAGCTTCTATCTGGAAGAGGATGAGGACAAGGAGAAGATGCTTCAGGCAGTCCGTGAGGAACTGAAAGAGATCGGTACCTATGTGAATGTCGGAAGTATGGAGATCGAAGAGTCTCAGACGGAAGATGTAGACTGGGTAAATAACTGGAAGCAATATTTCCATCAGTTTACTATTGATGATGTACTGATCATCCCTTCTTGGGAAGATGTACAGCCGGAGGATGAGGATAAGATGATCATTCATATAGATCCGGGTACAGCCTTTGGCACAGGTATGCATGAAACGACACAGCTCTGCATCCGTCAGATTAAAAAATACGTAACAGAAGATACAGAGATTCTGGATGTGGGATGCGGAAGTGGTATTCTTGGTATGCTGGCATTGAAGTTTGGTGCAAAGCATTCAACAGGTACAGACTTAGATCCGTGTGCAATCGATGCGACACATGAGAATATGGACGTAAATGGAATCAGCCGTGACCAGTACCGTGTTATGATCGGTAATATTATCGATGACAAAGAGGTACAGGATCAGGTTGGATATGACCGTTATGATATCGTGGCTGCTAATATCCTTGCAGATGTATTGGTTCCACTGACTCCGGTTATCCTGAATCATCTGAAGACTGGTGGAATTTACATTACAAGCGGTATTATCGAAGAGAAGGAAGAGACTGTGGTAGAAGCAGTGAAGGCAGCAGGTCTTGAAGTACTGGAAGTAAACCATCAGGGTGAATGGGTATCAGTAACCGCCAGAAAGAATTAATCATACAGGCGGAGAGCAGGAGGAAGTCATGCAGCAGTTTTTTGTGACAGCGGATCAGGTACAGGAAAATCAAATTTACATAGAAGGAACTGATGTTAACCATATGAAGAATGTGCTTCGGATGCGTCCGGGTGAGAAGCTTGGCATCAGTGATGGCAATAATCACCATTATATCTGTCAGGTAGAAAAATACGAGGATGCACAGGCAGTTCTAACAATTCTGGAGGAGGAGAGTGTAGATACGGAATTACCGTCTAAGATCTATCTTTTCCAGGGTCTGCCAAAGGGGGACAAGATGGAACTGATCGTGCAGAAAGCAGTAGAACTTGGTGTATATAAGATCGTTCCGGTAGCGATGAAGCGCTGTGTTGTACGTCTGGATGATAAGAAGGCAGCAAAAAAGGTAGAGCGCTGGGGCGAGATTGCGAGAAGTGCAGCGAAGCAGTCAGGAAGAGGTATTGTACCGAAGGTCGGAGGCGTATTGAAATACGATGAAGCACTGATGCTATCCAAAGAGCTGGATGTGGTCATGATTCCTTATGAACTGGCAGAAGGCATGGAACAGACGAAACAGATCATGCAGTCCGTGAGACCGGGACAGTCAGTAGGCATTTTTATCGGACCGGAAGGCGGTTTTGAAAAAGAGGAAGTCGAGCAGGCAAAAGAGGCAGGTGCAAGTGAGATTACACTTGGCAAACGCATCCTTCGGACAGAGACTGCAGGGCTTACCGCATTATCGATCCTGATGTACCATTTAGAAAAGTAATCATATTTTATATAGTAGAAGATTATATGGAAAGGAACAGATCATGAAAGTATATCTGGATAATTCGGGTACTACCAGAGCGTATGATGAAGTTGGCGATCTTGTACGCAAAGTGTTGTGTGAAGATTTCGGTAATCCATCTTCCATGCATTACCGTGGAGTGGAATCGGAACAATATATAAAAGAAGCAAAAGATACGTTAGCGAAGATTCTGAAAGTACAGCAAAAAGAGATTTTCTTTACTTCAGGAGGAACAGAGAGTGATAACTGGGCGCTGATCGGGGCTGCAAGAGCTAACAAACGAGCAGGAAAGCATCTGATCGCGTCGTCTATAGAACACCCGGCGATTCTTAATACACTGCGTTTTCTGGAAGAGGAGGAAGGGTATCGTGTGACTTATCTTCCGGTGGATGCTTACGGAAGAGTGAAGCTGGATGCATTGCAGGAGGCATTGTGTCCGGAGACCATCCTGGTATCTATTATGTATGTGAATAACGAAGTTGGATCTGTACAGCCGATCCAGGAAGCAGCAAGTATTGTAAAGGCTTATAATAAAGATATTCTGTTCCATGTGGATGCAGTACAGGGATTTGGAAAATACCGCATTTATCCGAAAAAGTTAAAAGTCGATATGCTTTCGGTCAGTGGTCATAAGATTCATGGTCCGAAAGGTGTGGGCTTTTTGTACATTGATGAGCATGTGAAGATTCGTCCGATCATATACGGCGGAGGACAGCAGAAGAATATGCGCTCCGGTACAGACAATGTACCGGGAATTGCAGGCATGGCGCTGGCGGCATCCATGTGCTACGATCATCTGGAAGAAAAGGTGGAGCATATGCGTCAGATGAAGTCGCATTTTGTAGAAGAAGTACTGAAGATGCCTGATACAGTTGTTCATGGCCTCTATGATGAGACCAGTGCACCACACATTATCAGTGTAGGATTTGCAGGCGTAAGAAGTGAAGTGCTTCTGCATGCACTGGAAGACAAAGGTATCTGTGTATCCGCGGGTTCTGCGTGTGCATCAAACCATCCTGCTATCAGCGGAGTGCTGAAAGGAATTGGTGCGAAGAAAGAATATCTGGATGCGACGATCCGCTTCAGTATGTCAGAGATGACAACGGAAGAAGAGATGGACTATACACTTCAGGCACTGCAGGAACTGGTGCCGATGCTTAGAAGATATACGAGACATTAAGAGAAAGGAAATACTATGACATTTCAGACATTTTTATTAAAATACGGAGAAATTGGAATTAAAGGTAAGAACCGTCATCTTTTTGAGGATGCGTTGGTGCGTCAGGTGCGTTACGCACTCAAGGATCTGGACGGAGAATTTGAAGTACACAAGTCACAGGCAAGAATTTATGTAGATTGCGAAGGCGCATACGACAGTGATGAAGTAATCGAACGTCTGCAGACAGTATTCGGACTGGTAGGTATCTGTCCGGTTGTGCGCAAGGCAGATCAGGGATTTGAACAGCTGAAAAAAGATGTGGTTGCATTCATGGATGAGATGTATCCGGACAAGAATATCACATTTAAGGTAGAAGCGAGAAGAAGCAGAAAGAGTTATCCATTGAACTCTATGGAGATTAACTGCAAAGCAGGAGAAGCGGTGCTGGATGCATTTCCGGAGATCCGTGTGGATGTACACAAGCCAGATGTACTGCTTCACATTGAAGTGCGCAATGAGATTTATATTTATTCGCAGATCATTCCGGGACCGGGTGGAATGCCGGTTGGAACCAACGGAAAAGCAATGCTGCTGTTATCTGGTGGAATCGACAGCCCGGTAGCAGGATATATGATCTCAAAACGAGGCGTAGGACTGGAAGCAACTTATTTCCATGCACCGCCGTACACCAGTGAACGTGCTAAACAGAAGGTTGTAGACCTGGCAGCAATCGTGGCAAGATATGCCGGACCGATCAAACTGAATGTGGTTAACTTTACGGATATTCAGTTATATATTTACGATCAGTGTCCACATGATGAGCTGACCATTATCATGCGTCGTTATATGATGAAGATCGCACAGCATTTTGCAGAAGAAAGCGGATGTCTGGGACTGATCACAGGTGAGAGTATCGGTCAGGTAGCAAGCCAGACCATGCAGAGTCTTGCGGCTACCAATGAAGTATGTACGATGCCGGTATATCGTCCGCTGATCGGATTTGATAAACAGGAGATCGTAGAAGTGTCTGAGAAGATCGGAACTTATGGGACATCGATCCAGCCGTTCGAGGACTGCTGTACTATCTTTGTGGCGAAACATCCGGTAACCAAACCGAATATCAATATTATCAAGAAGTCAGAGGAGAAGCTTGCTGAGAAGATCGATGAGCTTGTTCAGACGGCAATTGATACTGTAGAAGTAATAGAAGTGCGTCGTTCTTAGACGGCGCACTTCTTAAAAATGCCATGCCTGCGGATTGTTCCGTGCTATGCACTCCCACAATCCTCCCAATTATTCGCATATCGTGGGATTAGCATCCCACTTTTAGGCTCATATTGGGACCCTGGCATCTAATTATAATATTATTATAACAACATGATAATGGATTAGATGAGATAATCTTTCAGAGTGTCGAGGATCTTGTCCACGTTCTCATCTGTGTGGATGTTCAGTGTGATCGGCTTGGTTAAGTCCAAACTGAAGATACCCATGATAGATTTAGCGTCAACGACATATCTTCCGGAAACCAGATCGAATTCATTATCAAACTTGGTGACTTCATTGACAAATGATTTCACCTTTGCAAGAGTATCTGTATCGAAAGAAATCTGTACAGTTTTCATTCTTGTTACCTCCTTTTGTATGTGGAAATGTCGAGAAAATGTCATAGATGTTTTATCTGTGACATCTGACATTCTATAAACATATTAAAAGGCGTCAGTAGAAAAGTCAAGGAGAAACTAATTATGAGAAAAGCAGCACTTCATAACCTTGGATGCAAGGTGAATGCTTATGAAACCGAGGCAATGCAGGAGATGCTGGAGCAGAACGGTTATGAGATCGTGCCTTTTGCAGAGGGCGCAGATGTGTATGTGATCAATACCTGTACGGTTACCAACATGGCTGACCGCAAATCCAGACAGATGCTCCACAGAGCCAGAAAAATGAATCCGAATGCAGTAGTCGTAGCTGCGGGTTGTTATGTGCAGGCGCAGGGCGCGAAAGCGGATGACTGTATTGATATCATCATCGGTAATAATAAAAAGAAAGATCTCATCGCAATCCTGGATGAGCATTTTGCTAAAATAGAAGAAAAAGAACCACAGGTAGAGTTGATTGACATTGCACATACTCATGAATATGAGGAAATGCGTGTGTCCAGACAGGCAGAACATACCAGAGCCAATGTAAAGGTACAGGACGGATGCAACCAGTTCTGTTCTTACTGCATTATCCCGTATGCCAGAGGACGGGTGCGCAGCCGTAAGATGGAGGACGTGCTTGCGGAGGTACACACACTGGCGTCCAATGGATATCAGGAGATCGTATTGACCGGAATTCATCTCAGTTCTTACGGTATTGATACCGGGGAAAATCTGCTGGAACTGCTCCGTGCCGTACATCAGGTGGAAGGAATCCTGCGTATTCGTCTGGGTTCGTTGGAGCCGCGTATTATTACCAGAGAATTCGCAGAGGGGATAGCGGCACTTCCGAAGATGTGTCCGCATTTCCATCTGTCTTTGCAGAGTGGATGTAATACAACTTTGAAGCGGATGAACCGCAGATATACAGCAGAAGAATACTATGAAAAATGCGAACTGTTGAGAGAGGTTTTTGATCATCCTGCGCTTACAACTGATGTGATCGTAGGATTCCCGGGTGAGACGGAAGAAGAGTTCCGGGAGTCAAAGGCATTTCTGGAGAAAGTGAACTTCTATGAGACACACATTTTCAAATATTCCAGACGTCAGGGCACTAAGGCAGCCGAGATGAAAGATCAGGTACCGGAGCCTGTGAAGACTGAGCGCAGCAATCAGCTGATCGCTCTTGGCAAGGTAAATAAAAAGGCATTTGAAGACCGCTTGATCGGACAGACAGTAGAAGTCCTTATGGAAGAGGAGATTCAGCGCGACAGTGAGACGTGGCAGATCGGACATACGAGAGAGTATGTGAAAGTTGGACGAAAAACGGAAGAAAATCTTACAAATCAGTTAATAAATGTAGAAATCGAAAATCGTTCGCAAATAATTGATTGAATTTTATAATGGATTCATGTAGAATAAAGTTGAAGTATTTCGAGAGGACGTGAGTATATGAAAGATTTAACCAACACACAGTTTTTTCAGGTAGAAAGCGGTCCGCAGATTCAGGCAAAAGATATTCTTGAGATCGTGTATGAAGCACTGAGCGAGAAAGGCTATAATCCTGTGAATCAGATCGTAGGATATATTATGTCAGGAGATCCTACTTATATCACAAGTTATAATGGAGCCAGAAGCCTGATTATGAAGATGGAGCGGGACGAGTTAGTAGAAGAGATGCTGAAGACGTATATCAAGCATTTCGGATGGGAAGAATAGTATATGAGAATTATGGGGCTTGATTACGGATCGAAGACGGTTGGTGTCGCTATGAGCGATCCGCTTGGAATCACGGCACAGGCGGTCGAGACGATCTGGAGGAAGGATGAGAATAAGCTGCGCAAAACCTGTGCGCGGATTGAAGAACTGATCAGTGAGTATGAGGTGGAGCGGATTGTTCTCGGACTTCCGAAGCACATGAATAATGATCTGGGAGAGAGAGCACAGAAGGCTCTCGCGTTCGGAGAGATGGTGAAGCGCCGTACAGGGCTGGAAGTCGTGATGTGGGACGAGCGTCTCACGACAGTAGAAGCAGAGCGTACTTTGATCGAGAATAATGTAAGACGTGAGAACCGTAAGCAGTATATTGATAAGATTGCCGCGGTTTTTATTTTGCAGGGATACCTGGATTCGATTGGATAATTTTCAATAAGATAATTAGAACAGAGGTGAAGTGTCGGATGGAAAAGATTACGATGTTATCAGATGAGAATGGTGAAGAACTGGAATTTTATGTACTGGAACAGACAAAGGTTAATGGAGTGACATACATTCTGGTGACAGATTCTGAATATGGGGATGCGGAATGTACGATATTAAAGGATACATCCGATGCAGAGGATAAGGACTGCGTGTTTGAATTTGTAGAAGACGACGTGGAAATGAACGCTGTATTTAAGATATTCGAGGAGTTGTTGGAGGACGTAGACATCGAAAGGTAGCGTGCTATGGCGATAAGTCAGGAAGAGTTTAAGAAACTACTGAAAGAAAAAGGGTTAAAAGTGACCAATCAGAGGTTGCTTGTATTAGAAGTACTTGCGGATCATCGTGACACTCATATGACTGCAGAGGACATTTATGACCTGGTAAAGGAAGACTATCCGGAGATCGGTCTTGCAACGATCTACCGGACATTACAGTTGCTGCTGAATATGCAGTTAGTGGATCGTATTAATTTGGATGACGGATGTATCAGATATGAGATTGGTGACCAGCTGAACGGGGAATTAAAGCATCACCATCATCATCTGATATGTAAGACATGTGGAAAGGTTCTTCCGTTTCGACATG
Source organism: Dorea ammoniilytica (assembly GCF_025567415.1). Lineage (NCBI taxonomy): Bacteria > Bacillati > Bacillota > Clostridia > Lachnospirales > Lachnospiraceae > Dorea > Dorea ammoniilytica. The sequence continues at coordinate 108,015 of NZ_JAOQJV010000007.1, read as the reverse complement.
ACCTTTTGGACGATTTGGAGCGTCAGATCGAGGAAGAGACGGGATTTCATGTGTTAGATCATGAATTAAAATTTTACGGCCAGTGTAAAGAATGTCTGAAGAAAGATCAGGATCAGATGTAATAACACATGGAGGTGTAAAGTTTGAAGAAAGGGAAAAACGGAAAATTGCGAATCATTCCGCTCGGAGGTCTTGAGAAGATCGGAATGAACATCACTGCCTTCGAATTCGGAGACAGTATTGTTGTTGTGGATTGCGGACTGGCATTCCCGGAGGACGATATGCTGGGAATTGATCTGGTAATCCCGGATATTACTTATCTGAAAGACAACATTAAGAAAGTTAAGGGCTTTGTGATCACCCATGGACACGAAGACCACATTGGCGCATTGTCGTATGTATTGAAAGAAATTAACCTGCCAATCTATGCGACAAAGCTTACTATGGGTATTATCGAAAAGAAACTGGCTGAGCATAATCTGCTCCGCTCTACCCGCAGAAAGGTAGTAAAGCACGGACAGTCTATTATGTTGGGACAGTTTCGTATTGAATTTATTAAGACAAACCACAGTATTCAGGATGCATCAGCACTTGCAATCTACTCACCGGCAGGTATTGTCATTCATACAGGAGACTTTAAGGTAGATTACACACCGGTATTTGGTGATGCGATCGATCTGCAGCGTTTTGCTGAGATCGGTAAGAAAGGCGTACTGGCACTTATGTCAGACAGTACCAATGCAGAGCGAAAGGGCTTCACGCAGTCTGAGCGTACCGTGGGATATACCTTTGATCATTTATTTGCGGAGTATAAGGATACCCGTATTATTATCGCGACATTTGCATCCAACGTAGACCGTGTGCAGCAGATCATCAACTCTGCTTACAAATACGGACGTAAGGTTGTAGTCGAAGGACGAAGCATGGTTAATATCATTGCTACGGCACAGGAACTTGGCTATCTCAAGGTTCCGGATAGAACTTTGATCGAGATCGATCAGCTTAAGAATTATCCGCCGGAGAAGACGGTATTGATTACAACCGGAAGCCAGGGTGAGTCTATGGCCGCGCTGTCCAGAATGGCGGCGGATATTCACCGCAAGATTACCATTATGCCGAATGATACAGTTATCTTCAGTTCCAATCCGATACCGGGTAATGAGAAATCAGTTTCCCGTGTCATCAACGAGCTGTCAGAAAAAGGTGCGAATGTCATTTTCCAGGATGCACATGTATCCGGACATGCCTGTCAGGAAGAACTGAAGCTGATCTATTCTCTGGTAAAACCGAAATATGCAGTACCGATCCATGGTGAATACCGTCATAGAAAGGCGAATGCCAAACTGGCTGAATCGCTTGGCATTCCGAAGGAGAATATCTTTATGCTGCAGTCCGGTGATGTGCTGGAAGTAAGCGAAGAAGAGGCTAAGGTTGTAGATAAGGTACACACAGGCGAGGTTCTGGTAGACGGACTTGGAGTCGGTGATGTTGGTAATATCGTATTGCGTGATCGTCAGCATCTGGCAGAAGATGGTATCCTGATTGTTGTGATGACGCTGGAAAAGGGTACCAATCAGTTGCTTGCAGGACCGGATATTGTATCCAGAGGTTTCGTATATGTTAGAGAATCAGAAGGTCTGATGGAAGACGCCAGACATGTACTGGAAGAAGCAGTTGGCAATTATCTGGGACGTCAGAAGAATGCAGACTGGAGCAAGATCAAGCTTGTTGTCCGTGATACGATGAATGAATTTATCTGGAAGCGTACCAAGAGAAGACCGATGATCCTTCCGATCATTATGGATGTATAGAGTATAAAATGATAGTAGATGAAAGAATGGTGACTTATATCCATTCGCTGGAGACGCCGGAGAATCCTCTGCTGGAGGAGATTGAGAAAAAGGCACTGGATACCTATGTGCCGATCATCCGGAAAGAAACGAAGAGCTTTTTGAAGACACTGATTACCATGAACCGTCCGATGAATATATTGGAAGTCGGCACGGCAGTTGGTTTCTCGGCACTTGTAATGAGTGAATATGCTCCGGTGGGATGTAAGATTACTACAATTGAGAATTATGATAAACGAATCCCGATTGCCCGCGAGAATTTTAAGAGGGCAGGGAAAGAATCGGACATTACCTTGTTAGAGGGGGATGCGCTGGAAGTTATGAAGGGGCTTGCGGGCCCCTATGACTTTGTATTTATGGATGCGGCAAAGGGACAGTATATCCATTATCTCCCAGAGGTCACAAGACTTCTTGCAGAGGGCGGCGTGCTAGTCTCTGATAATGTGCTCCAGGATGGAGATGTGATCGAGTCCAGATATGCGGTTGAACGCAGAAACCGGACGATCCACAGCCGCATGCGTGAATATTTATTTGAGCTGAAACACAGTGATATCTATGAGACATCTATCCTTCCGTTGGGAGACGGAATCGCACTCAGTGTGAAGCGCAGAACATCCGAGAAGTAACAGATACAGATAGTACAGTGAGGAAAGAAAAATGAGCAGACATCCGGAATTATTGATTCCAGCCAGCAGTCTGGAAGTATTAAAAACAGCAGTTATATTTGGTGCTGATGCGGTATATATCGGCGGAGAAGTCTTTGGACTGCGTGCTAAGGCGAAGAATTTCAGCCATGACGATATGAAAGAAGGAATTGCATTTGCACACGAGCATGGCGTGCGTGTCCATGTAACGGTCAATATTCTGGCGCATAACCGGGATCTTGAGGGTGTGCGGGAATATCTGAAAGAACTGAAAGAGTTAGGACCGGATGCATTGATCATTGCAGATCCGGCAATCTTTGAGATGGCAAAGGAGATCTGTCCGGAGATCGAGCGCCATGTCAGCACACAGGCGAATAATACGAACTATGGAACTTATCAGTTCTGGTGGAAACAGGGCGCAAAGCGTGTGGTATCTGCCAGAGAACTGTCATTGGCAGAGATCAAAGAGATCCGTGCCAATATCCCGGAAGAAATGGAGATTGAAAGCTTTATTCATGGAGCGATGTGTATTTCCTATTCCGGAAGATGTCTGCTGAGTAATTATTTTACCGGAAGGGACGCCAACCAGGGAGCCTGTACCCATCCGTGCCGCTGGAAATATGCGGTCGTAGAGGAGACAAGACCTGGCGAATATATGCCTGTCTATGAAAATGAGCGCGGCACCTACATTTTCAATTCTAAGGATCTGTGTATGATCGAGCACATACCGGAATTGATCGATGCAGGAATCGACAGTTTTAAGATTGAAGGCCGTATGAAGACAGCTCTTTATGTGGCGACTGTTGCGAGAACTTATCGCAAAGCGATTGATGATTATCTGGAAGATCCGGAACTTTACCGCAAGAATATGCCATGGTATCTGGATCAGATCAGTAATTGTACGTACAGACAGTTCACAACCGGATTCTACTTTGGCAGACCGGATGATGAAGCACAAATTTACGACAGCAATACCTATGTAAGAGAGTATACGTATCTGGGTATCATCGGTGGAGAGCGTGACGGCATGTACCGCATCGAACAGCGCAACAAGTTCTCGGTAGGAGAGACAATCGAGCTGATGAAGCCAAACGGAGATAACATCGAAGTGACGGTGAAGAAGATCGTAGACGAGGATGGCAATGAGCAGGAGAGTGCACCACATCCAAAGCAGGTGCTGTATATTGATCTGGGAGGTCATGCTGACCAGTATGATATCCTGAGAAGAAAAGAAGACTAACGCAGATAACGCTGCGGTCCTAGAAATAGGGCCGCAGCTTTTCTATTGCGCTTTTTTCGATGCGGGAGACGTAGGAACGAGAGATGCCAAGCTCTGCAGCAATTTCCCGCTGTGTATATTCAGCCTCGTTATAGAGTCCATATCGCATTTTCAGTACTGTCCGTTCTCTGGGAGAAAGCTGAGATTCCAGCTTGGAATAAAGAAGTTTGATATCGTCCTTGAGGACGGCTTTTTTGTAAGCATCATCGGTATGAGAATCGATAATATCAAAGATACGGATTTCGTTACCTTCCCGGTCGATGCCGATTGGCTCATACAGGGAAATGTCACGAAAGTATTTCTTCTTGCTTCTAAGGTGCATCAGAATTTCATTTTCGATACACCTTGCAGCGTAGGTTCCAAGCCTGACATTTTTGCCGGAATTGAAGGTAACCACAGATTTGATCAGACCGATTGTACCGATGGATAGAAGATCTTCGGTGTCTTCGCCAAGCGTCTGATACTTTTTGACGATATGCGCAACCAGCCGGAGATTATGCTCGATCAGGATGTGCTTGGCTTCAAGGTCTCCTTCTGTATATTTTTGCAGATAATACTGTTCTTCGGCAGCTGTTAGGGGAGGAGGAAAAGATTTCACAGTGAGCACCTGACCGCATTTTTACTTACAGTTTATGTGGAAATGGGAGGATTTGTGCTTTTCCATAAAAAGATAAGTGGTGTAGAATATTTTGCTAAGGGAAAGCTGTTATTAGGAGCGTGTATACATGTATCTATTGCGTGAAAGATGATTATGTATGTGAAATTGGAATATCTGAGTATAATTCTTTAGAGAATGTATTAACGGCATTTGAAGCATTTTAGAAAAATACGAGATAAAATAAATCGCTCTGTGGTGATCTGACCAGGTTGCCGTGGGGCGATTTGTTATGCAAATCTACTGAAATTTTGTTTTTTCTAAAAATCATATTGACGAGTTAACGTAAGAATAGTATAAATGTAACTACGAATACTGATTATGACAACTCGAAAAACGGTAAAATATAGAAGGAGAGATGCGATTGAGTTTCAGTAGAGTATTATCGGCGGCAATGTGTGGCATGGAAGTCATACCGGTGCAGGTAGAGGCTGACGTGAGTAACGGACTGCCGTTGTTTCATATGGTCGGTTATCTGGGAGCGGAAGTGCGAGAAGCAGAGGAGCGTGTACGTACAGCAATCCAGAATGCCTGTGCTGCTTTGCCACCCAAACGAATGGTGATTAATCTGTCGCCGGGCAATGTGAGAAAGCGTGGGACATCGTATGATCTGCCGATCGCACTGGCGGTGTTAGCTGCGGCAGGTTTATTACAGCAGGAATGTCTGGAACAAGTGATGGCAGTGGGCGAACTGGGCTTAGACGGCAGTGTGCAGGGGATTCCTGGGGTGCTTGCAATTGCTGCAAAGGCGAAGGAACAGCAGGTGAGATGTCTGGTTGTTCCGTCTGCCAATGAACGGGAAGCAAGGCTTGTGGAAGGAGTGTGCGTCTGTGGTATTAAATCTCTGGGCGAGATATTTCGACAATTGCTTCAAGGTGAAACCATTGGATGTATCAAAAAGACAGATACACTATTCGAGAGAGAAGTGGTTGCAGGACAGGGAGATTTTGCGGACATTTCCGGACAGTCTGGCATGAAGCGCGCTGCAGAGATCGCAGTGGCCGGCAGACATAATCTGTTGATGGTGGGACCACCGGGCAGTGGCAAGTCTATGATAGCCAAAAGAATTCCTACGATATTTCCGGCGCTTACCAGAGAAGAGAGCCTTAGGATTACCAAAGTATATAGTGTGGCAGGGATGATTAAGTCAGAGCAGCCATTGGTCATGGAACGTCCGTTTCGTGAGGTGAATCAGACAGTGACAAAGGCGGCATTGTTAGGGGGAGGAGCCTGGCCCAAACCCGGTGAACTTACACTCGCCAGTGGAGGTGTGCTGTTTTTGGATGAGCTGGCGGAATTTAAGCGATCTGTACTTGAGGTGTTGCGTCAGCCATTGGAGGAACGGGAAGTGCGGATTGTCAGAAATCATGGCGTGATCATTTATCCGGCAGATGTGATGCTGGTGGCAGCCATGAATCCGTGTCCCTGCGGATATTTTTCTGACCTGAATAAGTGCACATGTACGATATCCCAGATTCGACAGTATCAGGGGAAAATCAGCTATCCGTTCCTTGGTAGGATGGATATCTGTGCAGAGGTACAGGGTGTGGCTTATGAAGATCTGGAGAGGGAAGAACTGGCAGAAAGCTCGGCAGCTATTCGACGAAGGATTGAAAAAGCAAGAAAACGTCAGATGGATCGAGCGAAGAACGGAGAGTTTGTGTATAATGCAGAGCTTTCCGGGGAACGTCTGTTAAGAGATTGTGAGCTTGGAAGAGAAGAAAAGAGAATGATGAGACAGGCTTATGACAGATTTTCATTAAATGCGAGAACCTATCATAAAGTATTAAAGGTGGCACGTACAATTGCAGATTTGGAAGGAGAAGAACGCATAGGGATAGCGCATTTGCAGGAGGCACTTGTTTACCGAAGTATGGATAAGAAGTATTGGGGAAGAGTATGAGAGATACGGAAGAATATAAGTATGAATGGTGGCTTGCTGGAATGCGCCCATTAACGGATGATAAGAAGCGTGCGCTGGTGGAACACTGGGGCAGTGCCAGAGAAGTGTATAATGGGATATATTATATAGAAGAAAGACAGAAAAAGCAGCTTCATTTTTTGAAAGCAGAGGAGATTGACCGTTTGCAGAACTGGGCAAGAACGCAGGATGTAGAGGAACTTTATGAACAGGGTCAGAGACTTGGAGTACGCCTTGTTACCTGGTTTGACGAAGCGTATCCGAAGAGACTCAAAAATCTGATCAAGATGCCTTATGGAATCTACGTAAAGGGAAAGCTACCGGCGGAAGACAGACCGACAGCAGCCATCGTGGGTGCCAGGAGATGTACGCCTTATGGGGAAGAATTGTCGATCATCCATGCAGAGAATCTGGCGCTTGCCGGAGTGCAGGTGATCAGCGGTATGGCAAGAGGGGTAGACAGTATCTCGCAACGTGCAGCCATTGAGGCAGGGGGAGAGTCTTATGGCGTGCTTGGATGCGGCGTGGACGTATGCTATCCGAAAGAGAATAAAGGACTTTACATAGATCTGCAGAAGCATGGGGGCATTCTGTCAGAGCTTCCACCGGGGACAGCACCGCTGCGGGAATATTTTCCAGCCAGAAATCGCATGATCAGCGGGCTTGCGGACATGATATTGGTAATGGAGGCAAAAGAAAAGAGCGGATCTCTTATCACGGCAGCATTTGCATTGGATCAGGGAAAGACGATTTATGCACTTCCGGGACCGGTTACCAGTGAGCTCAGTAAAGGGTGTAACAGGATCATCAGTGACGGTGCAGTTCCGCTTCTGAGCCCGAAATACCTGCTGGAACAGGAAGACCTTAAATTGTTAAAAAATCATACAAATTCACCTTCTGATCGGGTGAAAAATGAAAAAGTGCTTGAAAGTCCAGAAAAATTGTTGTATGCTACCGTTGGTTTGTTTCCAAAGAGCCTGGATACATTGCAGGCGGAAAGCGGGATGAAACGAACAGATATGGTTCATGCCCTTGTGTCTTTGGAAATGAAAGGATATATCAGAGAGATATCCAGAAATCATTTTGTAAAAGCATAAAAGCGTTCTGAACGCATGAAATTAAAGGAGTATAGATAATATGGCGCATTATTTGGTAATTGTGGAGTCGCCTACAAAGGTTAAAACAATTAAAAAATTCCTTGGAAGCAATTATACAGTTATGGCATCAAACGGACATGTAAGAGACCTGCCAAAGAGTCAGCTTGGTATTGATGTGGAGCATGACTATGAGCCGAAGTATATTACAATCCGTGGTAAGGGGGAGATATTGGCAGAGCTTCGTAAAGAAGTAAAGAAAGCAGATAAAGTATATCTCGCAACTGACCCGGACCGCGAGGGAGAAGCTATTTCATGGCATCTAATGCATGCGCTGAAATTAGAGAATAAAAAGACATATCGTATTACATTTAATGAGATTACGAAAAATGCGGTTAAGTCTTCTATTAAGAATGCACGTGAGATTGATATGAATCTGGTAGATGCACAGCAGGCACGCCGTGCTCTTGACCGTGTGGTAGGTTACCGCATCAGTCCGCTTCTGTGGGCAAAAGTGAAAAGGGGCTTGAGTGCGGGACGTGTGCAGTCAGTTGCACTTCGTATCATTGCCGATCGTGAGGAAGAGATTAACGCATTTATCCCGGAAGAGTACTGGAGTCTTGATGCCTGTCTTAAGGTGAAAGGCGAGCGTAAGCCGCTTACAGCCAAGTTCTATGGCACTGCTGATGAGAAGATGACCATTCATTCGGAACAAGAAGTGAATCAGATCCTTGCGGAGCTTGAACATGAAGATTATTATGTGGAAAATGTTAAAAAGGGAGAACGTCTGAAGAAAGCACCGGTTCCGTTTACCACAAGTACGATGCAGCAGGAAGCTTCGAATGCGTTGAACTTTGCCACTCAGAAGACCATGCGCATTGCGCAGCAGCTATACGAAGGTATTACGATCAAAGGCAGTGGAACCGTAGGTCTGATCACATATCTTCGTACGGATTCTACCCGTATTTCAGAAGAGGCAGATGCACTTGCAAAGTCTTATATTGCTGAGAATTACGGAGAAGAATATGTTGGAAGCGGCAGCACAACAGCAAAAGATGATAAGAAGATTCAGGATGCGCATGAGGCTATCCGACCAACAGATATTACCAGAACACCTGCTATGGTAAAAGAGTCATTGTCAAGAGACCAGTTCCGACTTTATCAGCTGATCTGGAAACGATTTGTGGCAAGCCGCATGAAGGCAGCAAAATATGAAACTACTTCGGTTAAGATTGGCGCAGGGAAATATCGGTTTACGGTAGCTGCATCTCGGATTGTATTTGAAGGATTCCGTTCGGTATATGTAGAGTCCGGAGAAGAAAAACCTGAAAATAATGTACTACTCAAGTCATTGGATAAGGATTCAGAGCTGTCTTGTGACCATTTTGATAAGAAGCAGCATTTCACGCAGCCGCCGGCACATTATACAGAGGCATCCCTGGTACGCAAGCTGGAAGAACTCGGTATCGGACGCCCAAGTACCTATGCGCCAACCATTTCTACCATTATTGCCAGAAGATATGTGGCAAAAGAAGGTAAGAATCTGTATATGACAGAGATCGGTGAAGTGGTCAATAATATTATGAAAGAGTCCTTCCCGGCAATTGTGGATGTGAATTTCACAGCCAATATGGAAGGTCTGTTGGACTGCGTGGCTGAAGGAAAAGTGGAATGGAAATCTGTTATCGAGAATTTCTATCCAGATCTGGAAGCAGCCGTTAAGAAGGCTGAAAAGGAACTGGAAAGCGTCAAGATAGAGGATGAAGTTACGGATGTAATCTGTGAAGAATGTGGTCGTAATATGGTAGTCAAATATGGGCCACACGGTAAATTTCTGGCGTGTCCTGGGTTCCCGGATTGCCGCAATACGAAACCTTATCTGGAAAAGGTGGGTGTTGCATGTCCGAAATGTGGTAAGGAGATTGTATACCGCAAGACAAAAAAAGGCAGACGATATTACGGATGCGAAGGTTATCCGGAATGCGATTTTATGTCATGGCAGAAACCATCTGAGAAAAAATGTCCGAAGTGTGGAGGGTACATGCTGGAAAAAGGCAATAAGCTTGTCTGTGCGGATGAACAGTGCGGCTATGTAGAACAAAAAAGTAGTGATAACTAGTAATTTTCAGTAGACTTTAGTTTAATTCCGAAAATTCAGAAAAATATACAAATTACAACTCTTTATAGTTGAAATTGATACAATTGTGTGCTACTATATCCAATATAAGGAAGGTGATATGAATGGGCGTGCAATTGCTAGATAAAACTAGAAAGATTAACAAATTACTGCACAATAATAACTCCAGTAAAGTGGTCTTTAATGATATCTGCCGCGTATTGACAGATATTCTGGATTCCAATGCACTGGTAATCAGTAAAAAGGGCAAAGTGCTTGGTATCGGATGTTGCAAGGGTGTTGGTATCATCACGGAGCTTCTTCGCGGAGAAGTGGGAGCGTTTATTGACGAGATGCTGAATGAGAGACTTCTAGGCATCCTGTCTACCAAAGAGAATGTCAATCTGGAGACTCTTGGATTTTCTGAAGAAGTGGCGAAGAGTTATCAGGCATTGATCACACCAATCGAAATTGCCGGTGAGAGACTTGGAACCCTGTTTATATACAAACAGGAATCAGAGTATGAGATTGATGACATTATTCTCAGTGAGTATGGTACTACAGTTGTAGGTTTGGAGATGCTCCGTTCTGTAAACGAGGAGAGTGCAGAGGAAAGCAGAAAGGAACAGATTGTACAGTCTGCGATCAGTACACTGTCTTTCTCGGAACTGGAAGCTATTATTCATATTTTTGAAGAATTGGATGGAACCGAAGGTATTCTGGTAGCAAGTAAGATTGCTGACAGAGTGGGGATTACCAGATCAGTTATCGTTAATGCACTTCGTAAGTTTGAAAGTGCGGGCGTGATCGAGTCTCGTTCATCAGGCATGAAAGGTACTTACATCAAAGTTGTGAATGATCATGTATTTTCAGAACTGGAACGTATAAAAGCTGAAAAAGAAAAATAAGTATAAGGGTATCGGGCAACTGATACCTTTTACTGTTTCTGGAAAAGGAGGCGGCAGAGAGATGTGTGAAGGATGCTCAGCAGAGCTCCAGATGAAGCAGATGATCCTCGAAGACGGAGTGATGGAAGATCGGATACATTACTGTAAAGTATTATTCGGTAATGAAGATCAGGAGACGTTAAAGATGCTTCTCCGAGGCGAAGAGGTAGATGTGATTTCTCTGGATGCAGTATATAACTGCAAGCTAACCGATGGTGAGAATGTAGAAGAATGCGATGGCATGGTCCTGGAACGCTATCTGGGGGATGAAGGGAATATTCTGATATTTCAGATTGAAAATGGATTTTATAAAAATAGTCTAAACTAAATAAAGTGTGTTGACAAAATAAAGAGAGAGTGCTATTTTATATCTAGAAAGTTTTTAGCACTCTCTTTTTGTGAGTGCTAACAGATAAATGAACTTTATTGAAGGAGGAATATAAAATGAAGTTAGTACCATTAGGAGACAGAGTTGTGTTGAAGCAGCTGGTTGCAGAAGAGACTACAAAGTCAGGTATCGTATTACCGGGACAGACAAAAGAGAAACCGCAGCAGGCAGAGATTATTGCAGTAGGACCTGGTGGAGTTATAGATGGCAAAGAAGTTGAGATGCATGTAGAGCCTGGACAGAAGGTTATTTATTCTAAATATGCAGGCACAGATGTAGAAGTAGATGAAGAAACATATATTATCGTTAAACAGAGCGATATTCTTGCAATTGTAGAATAAGGAGGAATTAATCATGGCAAAGGAAATCAAATATGGACATGACGCCAGAACGGCACTGGAAGCTGGTGTGAATCAGCTGGCTGATACAGTAAGAGTAACATTAGGACCAAAAGGACGTAACGTAGTACTTGGTAAGTCTTTTGGCGCGCCGCTCATTACAAATGATGGTGTTACGATCGCAAAAGATATTGAACTGGAAGATGAATTCGAGAACATGGGTGCGCAGCTCATTCGTGAAGTCGCATCTAAGACTAATGACGTAGCAGGTGACGGTACTACTACAGCTACTGTACTTGCACAGGCAATGGTTAACGAAGGTATGAAGAACCTGGCAGCAGGTGCTAATCCGATCGTACTTCGTAAAGGTATGAAGAAAGCAACTGATGTAGCAGTAGAAGCTATCAAAGAGATGTCAAGCAAGGTTACAGATAAGCAGCAGATTGCGAGAGTTGCAGCTGTTTCTTCTTGTGATGATGAAGTAGGACAGATGGTTGCAGACGCTATGGAAAAGGTATCTAACGATGGCGTTATCACAATTGAAGAGTCTAAGACAATGCATACAGAGCTTGACCTGGTAGAAGGTATGCAGTTCGATCGTGGATATATTTCAGCTTACATGGCTAATGATATGGAGAAGATGATTGCTACACTGGATGATCCATACATTCTGATTACAGATAAGAAGATTACAAACATTCAGGATATTTTACCATTACTTGAGCAGATCGTACAGTCTGGTGCTAAACTGCTTATCATCGCAGAAGATATCGAAGGAGAGGCTCTTACAACTCTGATCGTTAACAAACTGCGTGGTACATTCAGCGTTGTAGGTGTTAAGGCTCCGGGTTATGGTGACAGAAGAAAAGAGATGCTGAAAGATATCGCTACACTGACAGGTGGTCAGGTGATTTCTGAAGAATTAGGACTTGATCTGAAAGATGCTACGATCGATCAGCTTGGTCGCGCTAAGTCTGTTAAGGTTGAAAAAGAAAGCACAGTTATTGTAGATGGTATGGGCGAGAAAGATGCAATTGAGGCTCGAGTTGCTCAGATCAGAACTCAGATTGAAGAGACTACATCTGATTTCGACAGAGAAAAATTACAGGAAAGACTTGCAAAACTTGCAGGTGGCGTAGCTGTTATCCGTGTTGGAGCTGCTACAGAAACAGAGATGAAAGAAGCTAAGCTTCGTATGGAAGATGCTCTTGCAGCTACAAAGGCAGCAGTAGAAGAAGGAATTATCGCAGGTGGCGGATCTGCTTACATTCACGCTTCTAAGAAGGTTGCTAAGCTTGCAGAGACTCTGGCAGGTGATGAGAAGACAGGAGCTAACATTATCCTGAAAGCTCTTGAAGCACCGCTGTTCCACATTTCCGCTAATGCAGGACTCGAAGGCGCAGTTATCATTAATAAAGTAAGAGAGCAGGAGCCAGGTATTGGATTCGATGCATACAAAGAAGAGTATGTAGATATGGTTAAGGAAGGAATCCTTGATCCGGCTAAGGTTACAAGAAGTGCTCTGCAGAATGCTACAAGTGTAGCATCTACACTGCTGACAACAGAATCTGTTGTAGCTAACATCAAAGAAGATACTCCGGCTATGCCGGCAGCACCTGGCGGAATGGGTATGATGTAATCACGGATGATTCTGTGTGAGGAAAACTCCCTTAGGGGAGTTTTCTTTTTATATATAACGTGGTAGAATATAACTAATTATTCAAGATTTTCTATGTGTCTTGTGATAGAGTACCTGACAGGAGGAAATAGATGGCAGACATATTTGTAGAAAAAATGGTTAAAAAGAAACGAGACGGAAAGGATTTTGCCAGGATTGCACTGTGTGTTCTGCTTGTTGTATTTTCAGCTGTGATGAGTTTGCAAAGTCCGATATTTCTGGCTTTGGTATTGCTGTTTGTGTTGCTGGGACTTCTGGTGATGAGGATCTGCGATGTGGAATATGAATATCAGTATATTAACGGATATTTTGACGTGGACAAGATTTTTCACAAAGAGCACAGAAAGAATATATTTGAGGCAAATATGGTGAATCTGGTGATACTGGCTCCGGAATCAGCAGAAGTATTGAAGAGATATTCTAATGTAAAAGTTTGTGACTTTACCAGTGGATATTCTAATGAACCAGTATATGGCATGATATTTTCCGAGGAAGGCATAATGAAGAAAGTATTGTTTGAGCCGGGAGAAGAGATGTTAGCCGGAATTGCATCACAGGTACCGGGAAAGGTAGTGAAACAATAAAATCTCAGTCAGATTGTACTTTTTTGCAAAAGTAGTTGACAAATTGGTCATGTTTTTTGTAATATGACTGTTAACACATAAAGAGAAAGTGAGGTTTAATCATGGGAACAATTATTGGAGAAGGGATTACATTTGATGATGTGTTACTTGTGCCTGCATATTCAGAGGTGATTCCAAACCAAGTGGATTTGTCCACATACCTGACTAAGAAGATTCGTTTGAATATTCCGATGATGAGTGCTGGTATGGACACAGTTACAGAACACCGTATGGCAATTGCTATGGCACGTCAGGGCGGTATCGGAATCATTCATAAGAATATGTCTATTCAGGAACAGGCAGAGGAAGTAGATAAGGTTAAGCGATCAGAGAATGGAGTTATTACAGACCCATTTTATCTGTCACCAGAGCATACATTGGCAGATGCCAATGATCTGATGGCCAAGTTCCGTATTTCCGGAGTTCCGATCACAGAGAATGGCAAGTTAGTTGGTATTATTACGAACCGTGATTTGAAATTTGAAGAAGACTTTTCTAAGAAGATTAAAGAGTCTATGACGTCTGAAGGACTGATTACAGCCAAAGAAGGCATTACTCTTGAAGAAGCTAAGAAGATTCTTGCAAAGGCAAGAAAGGAGAAGCTTCCGATCGTTGATGACAACTTTAAGTTAAAAGGTCTCATTACGATTAAAGATATTGAGAAGCAGATTAAATATCCGGATTCTGCAAAGGATGATCAGGGACGTCTGCTCTGCGGAGCGGCTATTGGTATTACTGCAAATTGTCTGGAGCGTGCACAGGAACTTGTGAATGCAAAGGTTGATGTAGTGGTTATGGATTCCGCACATGGGCATTCTGCAAATGTTATCCGTACTGTTGATATGGTTAAGTCTAAGTTCCCGGATCTTCAGGTTATTGCCGGTAATGTGGCAACAGGCGCAGCTGCTGAAGCGCTGATTAAGGCAGGCGTAGATGCGGTCAAGGTTGGTATCGGACCTGGCTCTATCTGTACAACACGTATCGTAGCAGGTATCGGTGTACCACAGATTTCGGCAATCATGAATTGCTATGAAGTGGCTGATAAATATGGCATCCCGATCATTGCAGATGGAGGTATCAAGTTCTCGGGAGATATCACGAAGGCAATCGCAGCAGGTGCCAATGCATGTATGATGGGAAGCATGTTTGCCGGATGCGATGAGAGCCCTGGAACATTCGAACTTTATCAGGGAAGAAAGTACAAAGTATATCGTGGTATGGGATCCATAGCAGCTATGGAGAATGGAAGCAAAGACCGTTACTTCCAGACAGATGCGAAAAAGCTGGTACCGGAAGGTGTAGAAGGTCGTGTGGCATATAAGGGATCTGTAGAAGATACTGTATTCCAGCTGCTCGGTGGTCTGCGTTCTGGTATGGGATATTGCGGAGCACCTACCATCGAAGCACTGAAACAGAACGGGCAGTTCGTGAAGATTTCAGCGGCATCCCTGAAAGAAAGTCATCCACATGATATTCATATTACAAAAGAAGCACCAAACTACAGCGTGGATGCATAAGAATCAGATTACAGGAAACGGTGGGATATTCCCACCGTTTCTTTAATATTACGAATATTAGGAGAAAAGTATGAAAAAGGATTTTGGAGTAATAAAAGATGGTAAAGGTACGTCATTATATGTATTGAAGAATGATAATGGGTTGGAGATGCATGTGTCTGATTATGGTGCGTCCTGGGTAGCGGCACTGGTCCCAGATGCCAATGGAAAAGTCAGAGATGTTCTGCTGGGATATGATAATGCGGCAGGCTATGAGGCTGGCGGTGAAGCCATTGGCGCAACCGTAGGTCGAGTAGCAAACCGTACCGGTGGAGCAGAATTTGAATTGAATGGAAATGTATATCATCTCAGCAAAAACAAGGGAAATGATAATCTTCATAGCGGTCCTGATGTGTACCAGAAACGCCTCTGGAAGGCCTTGGAAGCGGATGACAGACATGTCGTTTTTGAATTGCATAGCCCAGATGGAGATCAGGGATATCCGGGAGCTATGAACGTGAGAGTGACTTATGAACTGAAAGAGGATAATGGTCTCTATATCTCTTATTGTGCAGAGAGTGATGCTGACACTATCTGGAATATGACTAATCATGCATATTTTAATTTGAACGGTCATGAGTCAGGCACGATTCTTGCACATGAACTTCTGGTAAATGCGGATGGATATACAGAAACAGACGAGGGATCCATTCCGACTGGAAGAATCATTCCAGTGGAAGGAACTCCGATGGATTTTCGTGTAAAAAAGGTAATTGGGCGAGATATTGAAGAAAATTATAAAGCATTGGTTGATGGCAATGGATATGATCACAATTGGACGATTAATGGTGACGGTTTTCGCAAAGCGGCAGAACTTACCGGTAATGAGAGTGGAATTACGATGGAAGTCTATACAGATCGTCCGGGAGTGCAGGTATATGCAGGTAATTACCTGAATGATGAGCAGGGAAAAGCGGGAGCAATCTACGGTAAGCGAAGTGGCATCTGTTTTGAAACACAGAATTATCCGGATGCCATTCATCACAGTGAATTTCCAAACCCGGTGCTTTTGAAAGGTGAGGTTTTAAAAACATCATCGATGTATCGTTTTTTATAAGATAACAGCTTGTGGTGCTATGTAGAGAACGTAAAAGATAAGAAAATCATAAGCAGTAATTTATAAAATGTTTCGAAACATGTGTTACTATGAGTATACAGGAGAAGAAACATGAAGTTTAAGAGACGAAAGAGAAGTTATAAGAAACGTCAGTGTACCCCGAGACAGAGGCAGAACCGTCTCAGAAAGTATATGAAACTGGGGATGGCAGTACTTGGCATCCTCTGCGTGGCATTGGTTGTACTGCGGGTTACAGGCGTAAATCCATTCAAAAGAGCTTATAGTGAAAATGCGGGAGAGGATATTGAAGCAGTGAAGCCTGATATAGATGTGGAACTTCTTACAGAGAACCCTTATTCCAGACCAGGTACTGCAACAGACCAGATTACGGGAATTGTGGTGCACTATACGGCTAATCCGGGATCTACTGCAATGGATAACCGTAATTATTTTGAAGGACTGAAGGACAGTCATATTACGAAAGCAAGTAGTAATTTTGTGGTAGGACTGGATGGTGAGATTGTACAGTGTGTGCCTACCTGGGAAGTAGCGTATGCGTCTAACTCCAGGAATCATGATACGGTATCGATTGAGTGCTGCCATCCGGATGATACAGGAAAGTTCAATGATGCGACATATCGCTCTATGGTTCAGCTCTGTGCGTGGTTATGTTTGAAATTTGACTTGAATGAGAATGATGTGATCCGACATTATGATGTGACAGGAAAGAACTGTCCAAAATATTTTGTAGAAAATGAAGATGCGTGGAAGACATTTCGAAAAGATATCAAAGCCGTTCTTGACAAATAAGCCTGACAAAGGATATACTGAAAATATGTAAAAGGGAGTAACTGACATATCTGTTTGTTGCAGTAGTTGTTATGACAGATATGTTTGCGATGTCGTCAGTACGATGCAGAGCATCCGTATCGCAATGAAATAGTGAGACTTTTATTGTACAGTTGTTGTGCAATAAAAGTCTCTTTTTTTGTACAATAAACCGCCATGAATCGTACCTACTCGATTATTATGGCGAGTTTACAGGAGAAATGTTTAAATCTTTGTGAGGATGCACATGCTTTGGACAGACAGAGAAAGGAGACAGACTATGCTTACATCAAAACAAGCACAGGAAAATCAGAAAAGGTATGGTATGAACGAAATCAGAGAAAAAAAGAAACTTAGTATTCCGCGAGTGTTTCTGGAACAGTATAAAGATTTTCTGGTAATCATTCTGATCGTATCTGCAGCTATATCAGGACTTCTGGGTGATATTAAGAGCAGTATCGTGATTCTCGTGGTGATTACAATGAATGCGATTCTGGGAACTGTACAGACAATCAAAGCAGAACAGTCAATCAATAGCCTTGCTGAACTTTCTGCACCAGAGGCAACCGTTTTTCGGGACGGTGAGGTAAACAAAATCCCGGCGTCGGAAGTAACAATGGAGGACGAGGTGATTTTGGAGGCCGGTGACAGAGTTCCGGCAGACGGAAGACTTCTGAGATGCATGGATCTAAAGATTGATGAGAGTATGTTGACGGGAGAAAGTCTTCCGGCAGAAAAAACTCTGGATAAAGCTGCGATTGGGAATTCACTGGGAGATCAGACCGACCGTGTATTTGCCGGAAGTTTTGTTACAGCTGGAAGAGGAACATTTCTGGTGACAGGAATTGGTATGCAGACTGAAATGGGAAAGATTGCTGGACTTTTGGATGAAGCGGCAGAGAAAAAAAGTCCGTTGCAGAAAAGTCTTGATGAATTTGGAAAGAAGCTGTCTGTAGTAATTCTTGTGTTCTGTGGCATCTTGTTTGGCGTCAGTGTATGGCGTGGAGAGGGGATTGCAGATGCATTTCTTTTTGCAGTAGCATTGGCAGTGGCTGCGATACCGGAAGCGTTAAGTTCTATTGTGACAATTGTGTTATCTATGGGAACAGGCGAGATGGCAAAAGAACATGCCATTGTCCGAAAACTTCATGCAGTAGAAGGTCTTGGCAGAGTATCTGTAATCTGTTCAGACAAAACAGGAACACTTACCCAGAATAAAATGACGGTAGAAGCCTGCTATGCAGATGGAAAAGATATGTCATTAGAATACGAGAAGACTAGACAACTGCCGGAATTTCAAAAATTAATGATATATAGTGTGTTATGTAATGATGCGGTCTGTACAGAGGAAAAAGAAATTGGGGATCCAACGGAGACTTCCTTAATTAATATGGCAGCAAAAGCAGGCATAGATGCGGAGACTGTGAGAAGGCAGAATCCGAGAATTGGTGAGAGACCATTCGACAGTACGCGTAAAATGATGACCACAGTTCATGATACTGGTGCAGAGCGGGTAATGATTGTAAAGGGCGCAGTTGACAGAATGCTGCCACTTATGAAAAAAATTGCACGTGATGGAATGGAATATAAAATTTCAGAGTCAGATAGAAGAAAAATTGAACAGCAGAATCAGACATATGCTGAAAATGGTTTGCGAGTACTGGCGTTTGGGTATCGTATATTAGACTCGAATTCTGATTTGGATGAGAATGAAGAAGAGAATCTGGTGTTCCTGGGGATGACGGCGATGATGGATCCACCTAGAGAAGAATCGAAAGCGGCGGTACAGTCCTGCATCGAAGCAGGTATCCGTCCGGTAATGATTACCGGTGACCATAAAATTACAGCAGCAGCAATCGCTAAGCGAATTGGCATTTTACAGGAAGGTGATCTGGTGTGTGAAGGCGCAGATATTGATGGGATGTCAGATGAAGATCTGGAAGAATATGTGGAACGAGTATCAGTCTATGCCAGAGTGGCACCTGAACACAAGATTCGAATTGTAAAAGCATGGCAGCGGAAAGGCAATATCGTAGCTATGACAGGTGATGGAGTGAATGATGCCCCAGCACTTAAACAGGCAGATGTTGGTGTGGCAATGGGAATTACAGGAACAGATGTGGCGAAAGAAGCGGCGGCTATTGTACTTGCGGATGATAATTTTGCTACTATCATAAAGGCTGTGGAACGTGGACGTAGTATTTTTGAAAATATACGCCATTCCATTGGATTCCTGCTTTCAGGAAATTTAGGTGCTATATTGACGGTACTTTATGCATCGCTTGCCGGACTTCCGGTACCATTTGCTCCGGTGCACCTGTTATTTATCAATCTGCTAACGGACAGTCTTCCAGCTATCGCACTTGGACTGGAACCGCAGGATCCGGCATCGATGAAAATGAAACCGGAGAAGCGCAGCAACTCATTGCTGGAGGGGGAGAATTTGTTGAAAATCGGTGTAGAAGGCTTATGTATTGGTGTGATGACATCTATTGCATTTACAATTGGACTAGGTGAAAATACAACAGGAACAGGTAATGTAATCCTCGCAAAAACATTGGCTTTCGGTACACTGTGCCTTGGACGGCTAGTACATGGATACAATTGTAAATCTGACCACACTGTAATATTTACGAAAAGATTTTGGAATAATCCATTTCTTACAGGTGCGTTTGTGTTGGGAAGTGTAATGCTTCTGGCAGTAATCTATGTACCGGGATTATCCGGAATGTTTCAGACAGTATCACTGAATCCAAAGTGTTTAACATGGATGTGCGTGCTTGCGTTTGCAAATCTGTTGATGATTCAGCTCTTGAAATGGATAAGGAGTAAGTTTTTGTTGCGTATCAGTGACAAAATTGATATAATTAAAAACTGAAAATTCAGGCTTTTAGACGAAAGAGAAAATAACAGAAGGAGACATAGTAGCAATGAATGATTTGGAATTATACAGAGAGCAGCTTGCATTGTGCGATGATAAGATCATTGACGCTTTGGTTGAGAGAAATTCAATCATAGAAAAGATCATGGCGTACAAGGAAGAGTATGGCATGTCTATCATACAGCCAAAGCAGGAAGAAAAGCAGGAAAGACAGCTTGAGATTAAGCTGGATGGCAACAAATACAGTGAAGAGATTGAAGATGTATTCCGTCGTATTCGCCGTAACAGTAAGCGTATTCAGGCAAGAAAGCTTTTTGATTATAATATCGTGCTGATTGGATTCATGGGAGCAGGTAAGTCCACAATTTCAGATTATCTCAGCACTGTATTCGATATGGAAATCGTTGAGATGGATCAGTTAATTGCTGACAGAGAAGAGATGAGTATTCCGGATATTTTTGCTACTTATGGTGAAGAATATTTCCGTAATCTGGAGACAAATCTCCTGATTGAGATGCAGGATAAGAAAAATGTGGTCATTTCCTGTGGCGGTGGTGTAGCAATGCGCGAGCGCAATGTTGAGGAAATGAAGAAGAATGGCAAGGTAGTTCTTCTTACGGCGAGTCCGGAAACGATTTATGAGCGTGTAAAGGATAACAATGATCGTCCGGTTTTGCAGGGGCGTAAGAATGTAGCTGGTATATCTGAATTGATGGAACAGCGCAGAGAAAAATATGAGGCAGCAGCTGATATCGTAGTGAATACAGATGATAAGGATGTGCTTACAATTTGTGAAGAACTGGTTCAGAAGCTGACAAGAGCGGAGATATAAGTATGTTTCGTGCATTTTATCCAGATCGATATACGGTTTCTGCATATGTAATCGATTTTGAAGAATTATATAAAAAAGGATACAGAGGTCTGATTTTCGACATTGATAATACGCTGGTACCGCATGGAGCACCGGCAGATGATCGAGCAATCCGACTGTTTGAACGATTGAAAAAGATTGGTTTTCAGTGTTGTCTGATTTCCAATAATAAGGAACCGCGTGTAAAGATGTTTAATGAAAAGATTCAGGTAGCTTATGTGTATAATGCACATAAGCCGTCTAAGAAGAATTACATTAAGGCAATGGAGATCATGGGAACAGATCGTTCTTCAACTGTATTTATTGGAGATCAGTTATTTACAGATGTGTGGGGTGCAAAACGTAGCGGTATTCCGAGCATTTTAGTTAAACCAATGAACCCCAAGGAAGAGATACAGATCGTTTTAAAGCGATATCTTGAAAGGATTGTGCTCTTTTTCTACAAGCGTAGCCTTGCTAGGGAAAAAAAGGTTGAAAAATGATGATATGTATTATAAAATGGTAAAAGATTGAGAACGTAAGCGCAGTGCGCAATTTAAGGAGGATTATGTAATGGCTAAAGTATCAGCAGGAGATATCCGTAATGGTATTACTATTGAAGTGAATGGAAAGGTATGTCAGGTTATCGACTTTATGCATGTTAAACCGGGTAAAGGAGCAGCATTTGTTCGTGTTAAGATGAAAGATATCATTAACGGTGGTGTAGTAGAGACAACATTCCGTCCTACAGAGACATTTGAGCAGGCTCACATCGAGAGAAAGAAAATGCAGTACCTGTACAATGACGGTGAGTTCTATAACTACATGGACAATGAGACATATGAGCAGATTATGATCAGCGCTGAGGAAGCCGGAGAGTCTATGAAGTTCGTTAAGGAGAACGAAGAAGTTACAGTAAGCTTCTACCAGGGTAATGCATTTGCAATCGAGCCACCGATCACCGTAGAGCTTGTGATCACAGAATCTGAGCCGGGTGTTAAGGGTAACACAGCTACAGGAGCTACGAAGCCGGCTATCGTAGAGACAGGAGCTCAGGTTATGGTACCGCTGTTCGTAGATCAGGGAGAAAAAATTAAGATCGATACTCGTACAGGTGAATATCTGTCACGTGCTAACTAATTAAAAAAGAATCAAAAAAAGCCTTGCATTTTGTGCAGGGCTTTTTTATAATCAGTTTACCATAATATTTTGCCGGCATCGCCGGCTGTTCAAATCTATACAGTCGATTTCGCGTAGAACAATGCAGTCCATGATTATGGCGCAATCTGCCTGGAACAGGGTGAAAGGAGTTTGTATGTCATACGAAGAGTTTGTGAGCGGAATGGAACTGGAACTAAAGAGTCTTGTGAGTGATAATCTGCTGGTATCGGTCCAGAAGACTCTGAAGAATAACGGATATTTAAGATGTGGTATCCGTTTGTCTGAGAAGAATATCAATATATCCCCAACCATTTATCTGGAAGAATTTTATGAAAAGTATCAATATGGGACTGATATGCATACATTAGCGGAGCAGATCATGAAGATCTATCAGAAGGTACGCATTGAGCATTCGTGGAAAGAAGACTGGATCTATGAATTTCCTGGTGTGAAAAATAAAATCGTATATCGTCTGATCAATCGTGAGAAGAACAAAAAGCTTCTCAGTGAGGTTCCGTATATGCCGTGGAAGGATCTGGCAATCGTATTTTATTTGTTGCTGGAAATGGATGAACATCAGATGCAGCAGGCAGCGATGCTGATTAAAAAAGAACAGCTTGAGTGGTGGAATACAAGTACAGAAGATCTGTATCAGAATGCAATGCTTAATACAGAAAAGTTATTGCCGTATGAGTTGACCAATATGTATGCATTGCTTACGGAAATGCTTGGTGTGGAGGAGATAGAAGATCATCTGACAGCAGAAGAAAGCATGTATGTGTTGACGAATCAAATGCGAAGTTTTGGAGCGGCAGCAGTGTTATATCCAGGACGTCTGGAGATGCTTGCGTTGTATCTGAAAGAGAACTTCTATATTTTGCCGAGCAGCGTTCATGAGATGATCATATTGCCAGAGAGCGGAGCACTTCCGAAAGAAGAACTGAATGCCGTGATTCAGGAAATTAATGGAAGCCAGGTAAATGCAGAGGAATATCTGTCGGATCATGCGTATTATTATGACAGAGTGAGAAAATGTGTGATGTGATTGTAGAATAAAACAGGTACCGCATATGCGATACCTGTAAACCGTCTCTGACCAGAATCGAACTGGCGCACCCGCCTCCGGAGGGCGGCGCTCTATCCACTGAGCTACAGAGACATCTAGTATATTAGCACATTCATTCGGAAAATGCAACGGAGAAATGTGCACACCTTGACTTTCGGGGATATTGTGGGTATGATATGAAGAGTTAGACGATACGAATGGAGGAAAAGGAATGAAGCAGATAATAGAGCTCATTGAATTGGAAATTGCGAAAGCATTTGAACAGGCTGGATATGGAAAAGAACTTGCAAAAGTTACCATTTCTAACCGTCCGGATCTGTGTGAATATCAGTGCAACGGCGCTATGGCGGGAGCCAAGACTTATCATAAAGCACCAATCATGATTGCAGAAGATGTGGTAGCACATCTTCAGGGCAGTGACTGCTTTGCAAAAGCAGAGGCAGTTAAGCCGGGATTCATCAATCTGAATCTTAAGGAAGAATTTGTGGCCGATTACGTGAATCAGATGGCTGAGGATGATAATCTTGGACTGGAACAGGCAGAGAATCCGGAGATGATCGTGATCGATTATGGCGGACCTAATGTAGCGAAGCCGCTTCACGTAGGACATCTGCGTTCAGCAGTAATCGGTGAAAGTGTAAAGCGTATGTTCCGTAAGATGGGACATAAGGTGCTTGGCGATATTCATCTGGGTGACTGGGGATATCAGATGGGTCTGATCATTACTGAGCTTAAAAAGCGCAAACCTGAGCTGCCGTATTATGATGAGTCTTATACAGGAGATTATCCGGAAGAAGCACCATTTACCATCAGTGAGCTGGAAGAGATCTATCCGACAGCCAGCGGATATGCAAAAGAACATGAAGATTACCGTGAAGAAGCGCTTCATGCGACCTATCTGCTTCAGAATGGACATAGAGGATATCGTGCACTCTGGAATCATATTGTTAATATTTCTGTTGACGATATTAAGAAGAATTATCAGAGACTGAATGTAGAGTTTGATCTCTGGAAAGGTGAGTCTGATGCGCAGAAGTATATTCCGGATATGTTGGAGCAGTTCAAGAAAGATGGATTCGCACGCTTAGATGATGGAGCCCTGGTTATTGATGTCAAAGAAGAGACTGATACCAAAGAGATTCCACCATGTCTGATCCAGAAATCGGACGGAGCATCACTGTACGGAACAACAGACCTTGCAACTTTGATCCAGAGAGAAGAAGATTACAAGCCGAACCGCGTAGTCTATCTTGCTGATAAGCGTCAGGAGATGCATTTTACACAGGTATTCCGTGCCGCTAAGAAGACTGGTATTGTTCCAGCTTCAACAGAGCTTAAGTTTATCGGATTTGGTACGATGAACGGTAAAGACGGTAAGCCGTTTAAGACCAGAGAAGGTGGAGTTATGCGTCTGGAGAATCTGATTGCAGAGATTAATCAGAAAATGTATCAGAAGATCACAGATAACCGCACCATCGAGGGAGCGGAAGCTGAAGAAGTAGCACAGAAAGTGGGACTTGCTGCGCTGAAGTATGGTGATCTGTCTAACCAGGCCGGCAAGGATTATGTGTTCGATATCGACAGATTTACTTCGTTTGAAGGAAATACAGGACCGTATATTCTGTATACCATCGTTCGTATTAAATCAATTCTGAACAAATATAAAGAAAATGGTGGTGTGACGGAAGATATTCATTGCAATATTCCATCAGCAGACTGTGAAAAAGCACTTATGCTGGAAGTTGGCAAATATAATGCAGTGATGAAGACAGCCGCTATGGAGACTGCTCCGCACAAGATTTGCGCATACATTTATGATCTGGCCAATGTATTTAACCGTTTCTATCATGAGACCAAGATTCTTGCGGAAGAGGATGAGGCTAAGAAAGCAGGTTATATTGCACTGTTAACACTTACAAAGGAAGTGCTGGAGTCTTGTATTGATGTGCTGGGATTTGAAGCACCGGAGCGTATGTAAGAAAAAGGTAGGAGAAGATGATGGAAAATACTGTGAAATTGTTTTACGAAGATGCTTTTATGGCAGAGTTTGATGCAACAGTATTGTCCTGTGAACCATATAAAGACGGATACAAGGCGGTTCTTGACAGAACTGCCTTTTTTCCTGAGGGCGGCGGACAATATGGAGATACCGGATATCTTGATGAGATCCGGGTTACAGATACAAAAGAGAAAGATGGAGTGATATTCCATATAATAGATGCACCAATAGAAGCTGGAAAAAGTGCGCATGGTAAACTGGATTGGGAGAAGCGGTTTGACCGGATGCAGCAGCATAGTGGTGAGCACATTGTGTCAGGAATTGTACATCACAGATTTGGATATAACAATGTGGGATTCCATCTGGCGGACGACTACTGTACGATGGACTTTGATGGACCAATCACAAAAGAACAGCTTCTTGAGATTGAGAATGAAGCCAATCAGGCAATATTCCATAATTTTCCGGTAAATGTGCTGTATCCTGCAAAAGAAGAATTGCATGAACTGGATTATCGCAGCAAGATTGAGATTGAGGGACAGGTGCGCATTATTGAGATCCCGGGTGTGGATCTCTGCGCGTGCTGTGCACCGCATGTGGCATACACTGGACAGATTGGCCTGATCAAGCTGGTCGGCATGGCAAATTATAAAGGTGGAGAGCGCATTCATATGCTGAGTGGAGCAAGAGTACTTGCAGATTATCAGAGAAAACATCAGTCTGTAAAACAGATCAGTGCACTGCTGTGTGAGAAAGAAGAAAAGATAGCAGAAGGCGTGGAACGGCTGAAGACAGAACAGAGTGGTCTGAAACTGGAACTGGCATCTATGCAAAAAGAGCGGCTTCAGTATAAAGCAGCAGAAGTAGAGGTTGGTGACGGTGCGGTATGCGTTTTTGACGAGAAGCTTGTCGGGGATGACCTGAGAGAGATAGTGAATCTGTTGCTGGAAAGAGGTGCATCTGTGTGCGGCGCATTTGGTGGAACGGATCAGGATGGCTATCGATATGTAATCGGAAGCAAAACGGAAGATGTGAGACTGCTCAATCAGAAGTTGAAAGAAAAATTCGGTGCTCGCGGAGGTGGTAAACCGGAAATGGTTCAGGGAAGCCTCACAGGCACCGAAATGGAAATTAAAGCTTTATTTTAATTACATCTACATCAAAATTCCAGAGGAACTTGTCTAGATCTTTAAATGACAGAAATACGGTAGCTGTATTCTCCAAAGGATGGATACCGAGGCTCTTGCAACGGCTCAGGCTCTTGTCAATGAAGAATTCTACTGCATGATCAGTATCGTTCATCAGTCCAAAAGGAGATACACTGCCCTGTTTTAGTCCGAGATATTTTTCCAGACGTTCTTCAGAAGCAAAACTTAAAGTTCCTGCTCCAAGGGTACGACCCAGTGCTTTGAGATCAATCTTAGTCTTTTCATCAGCGGTCACTAAGAAGTGGCGCTTGCCTTTGGAATCGCGGAGAAACAGATTCTTACAGAGGGTTCCTTTTTCAGGTAGTCCGAGTCTGTCCATATCCTCCATGGTATGAACGGGTTCATGCTCTACGACTTCATATTTAATACCAAGTTTGTCTAATGCGTCATATACGCGTTGCTTTTGATTTTCCATAACTGTATACTCCTTTACTGCCGTTTTATTTTATTATATTTCAGATGTCAGGGAATGTAAAGCAATGAAGAGTTTATAAATTTTTAATTGCACATTTGTGCTATGCGAAGTAGAATAAGAAGAGTTTGATAAAGATGTTTATAAAAGAACAGCTTAGAAAGAGAGATACATTATGGATAATCAGAATAATCAACAGAGACCGGGGCATATGCCGCGCCTCAGTTATGGCCAGAGGTTCTGGCGCATATGGGGCCCTTTCATTATAGAATGGGGCATTCAGATTGCTGTTAGTATGGTGGCGGCAGTGGTAGTGATGTACCAGTATATGAATGCACATACGAAGGAAGTGGTGGCAGCATATGAGAATCAGGCAGCTATGATGCAGTTTGCTACGAAATTAATGAATATGATGCAGAAATACACAACCATCATTAGTGGTGCAACAGCATTGGTTGTAATACCGGTGATGCTGTTTCTGTATCATCGTGACAGAAACCGTGAAAAATACTATGGAGTTGCAACGAATAAGAAAGCACCGCTTTGGAAATACGTACTGGTAGTAGTATTTGCAGGAGGCGCAAGCCTTGCGCTGAATAATTTGATTTTGATCGGTAATCTGAGTGCATTGAGTGCTACGTATGAGACTACAGCTACATCAATGTACAGTGCGCCATTTGCAGTACAGATTGTATGCCTTGCAATTTTATCACCGATTGCTGAAGAGTTGGTGTTTCGTGGCCTGATGTTCCGAAGAATGCGGGAAGATACTGGTGCGAAGCTGGCAATCATCTATACATCAGTAGTATTTGGCATTTTTCACGGCAATTTTGTACAGATGTTATATGGATTCCTGATGGGACTGATGTTTGCATGGCTGTGTGAAAAATACGGTTCCGTGCTTGCGCCGATTGTTGCCCATGTTACGGCGAATCTGCTTGCACTTTTTGCTACGAAGTATCAGATATTTGACCGCATGATGGCAGATATTCGTGTGATCGGTATGGTTACGGTAGGAGCGGCAACAATTGCGGCAATTATTTATTTGCAGATCAAGCAGATTGATGAAAAACCGACGGGATATAGTGAGAACAAAGAAATATCTTAATAAAAATGTTACAAAAGTATTACAAAACACGAAATATACATTGAAATGACCTGCAAAATGTAGTATGCTATAAAAGTATAGTAGGGGTAATTTAAGTATAAGAACAGAATAAGAGGGATAGATATGAAGAATAGAATTGTACAGGCGTTGTTAACCGCGTTGTTGATCAGTTCCATGATCGTGTCACCTGTTTTTGCTACTACATTGGAAGATATGCAAAAGAACAAAGATCAGGCAGAGACGGAAGCTAGTTCTCTTCAGGAACAGTTGACACAGACTCTGGATAAGATTGATACACTTGAAGCTGATCTGGATAAGAAGCAGGAAGAGGTTGAAAAGGCGGGAGATGATTTAGAGGAAGCTGCTGCAAAGCAGACTGAGCAGTATGAGTCAATGAAGCTTCGTATTAAGTATATGTACGAAGAGGGGAATAGCAGTCTGCTTGAGACATTATTTTCATCCACCAGTTTTACAGATCTTTTGAATAAAGCAGAATATGTGGCAGAAGTACATTCCTATGACAGGGATAAGCTGAGTGAATACGAAGCAACCACCAAGCAGGTCGAGACTATGAAGAATGATCTGCAGGATGAATATGAGCAGATGCAGACGATGCAGACCGAGTTGGAGGGCGAGAAAGCCTCTCTTACAGCTACACTGGAAGATAAGCAGTCTGAGATCGCACAGTTGGATCAGAGTATTCAGGATGCGATAGCTGCAAGACAGGAAGCTGAGCGGAAAGCGCAGGAAGAAGCTGCGCAGGCAGCAGCGGCTGCTCCGAATACACAGACGAATACGACTCAGAATAATACACAGCAGAGTAATAATAATTCGAACAGCAATAGTAATTCAGGTAATTCGAATTCCAATAATAATTCCAGCAACAGTGGAAATAATAGTTCCAACAATTCATCGTCTAATAACAGCAGTTATGTGCCGCCACAGGGAAGAGACGGAGCAGCAGTAGTGGCGTATGCAAGGCAGTTTATCGGTAATCCGTATGTATACGGTGGTAACAGCCTGACGAATGGAATTGACTGTTCCGGATTCACTCAGCAGATCTATGCAGCATTTGGAGTATCACTTCCAAGAGTAGATTCCGCACAGGCATTGTGTGGTGTAGAGATTCCGTTATCGCAGGCAAAGGCGGGAGACCTTCTGTGTTATTACGGTCATGTTGGTATATATAACGGATCAGGCGGTATTATCCATGCCTCTTCACCAGGTGTAGGTATTGTAGAGTTTTCTAACTGCCAGTATCGTACGTTGAGGTGTGTTCGAAGAGTGCTGTAAGGCAGATATAGGAATAGTGAAAATTAACAAATGCAGAATGTTGCATAAAAGTTGCGTAAATGCGGGAAATACCTTGCATTTACGCATTTTTTATGATAAAATTTAAAGGTCGCAAAAAAACACGCGCAACGATACCTGTGAAGGTGCCTAAGTTTTCAAAGAAAACCGGTTTCATAGGACATGAGAGGCGCGGAAGTAAAAAACCAAATGGAGGAAAGAAACATGAGCGTTATTTCAATGAAGCAACTTTTAGAAGCAGGTGTTCATTTCGGACATCAGACAAGAAGATGGAATCCTAAAATGGCTCCGTATATCTACACAGAGCGTAACGGTATCTACATCATCGACCTGCAGAAATCAGTAGGAATGGTTGACGATGCATACAAAGCAGTAGCTGATATCGCAGCAGAGGGTGGAAACATTCTTTTTGTAGGAACTAAGAAACAGGCTCAGGATGCTATCAAAGTAGAAGCTGAACGTTGCGGAATGTTTTATGTAAATGAGAGATGGCTTGGAGGTATGCTTACAAACTTCAAGACAATCAAGAGCAGAATCGCACGCCTGAAAGATATCGAGAGAATGTCTGAAGACGGAACATTCGATGTACTGCCTAAGAAAGAAGTTATCCAGCTTAAGAAAGAGTGGGAGAAACTTGAGAAGAACCTTGGCGGTATCAAAGATATGAAGAAGCTCCCAGATGCTATCTTTATCGTAGATCCTAAGAAAGAAAGAATCTGTGTTCAGGAAGCACACACACTTGGTATTCCACTTATCGGAATCGCAGATACTAACTGTGATCCGGAAGAACTGGACTATGTAATTCCTGGAAACGATGACGCTATCCGCGCTGTAAAACTGATTGTTTCTAAGATGGCAGATGCTGTTATCGAAGCAAGACAGGGTGAAGCAGGATACGAAGAGAACGTAGAAGAAGCTGCAGAGGCAGTTGAAGAGTAATAAGTATCAAGCGACAGGAGGAAATGAAAGATGGCAATCACAGCTAGTATGGTAAAAGAGTTAAGAGAACTGACCGGTGCCGGAATGATGGACTGTAAGAAGGCTCTGAACGAGACAAACGGTAACATGGAAGAAGCAATCGAGTTTCTGAGAAAGAACGGAGAAGCTAAGGCTGTTAAAAAAGCTGGACGTATCGCAGCAGAAGGTATTGTTATGGCTGAAGTTCGTGATGACAAGACAGCAGCAATCGTTGAAGTTAACTCTGAGACAGACTTCGTAGCAAAGAACGCTGAGTTCCAGGGATTTGTTAAGGCTGTTGTTAATCAGGCAATCGGTTCTGATTCTAAAGATATGGATTCATTCATGGCTGAGGCTTGGAATGAGGATGCATCTAAGACAGTTAAAGATGCTCTGACAGAGAAGATCGCTGTAATCGGTGAGAACCTTAACATCAGAAGATTCGAGAAGCTTGAGTCTGACGGATGTATCGTTGCTTATATTCACGGTGGCGGACGTATCGGTGTTCTCGTAGAGGCTGATACAGATGTTGTCAACGATGAAGTTAAGGCATGCCTGAAGAACGTAGCTATGCAGGTTGCAGCTATGTCTCCGAAGTATGTATCTCGTGATGAAGTATCTCAGGAGTTCCTTGACAAAGAGAAAGAGATTCTTCTTGCTCAGGCTAAGAACGATCCTAAGAATGCTAACAAGCCAGATAACATTATCGAGAAGATGCTGATCGGACGTCTTAACAAAGAGATGAAAGAGATCTGTCTGCTGGATCAGGTATACGTTCAGGACGGAGATCTTACAGTTGCTAAGTATGTAGAGAAAGTTGCAAAAGAGACAGGTGCTAACCTGACAGTTAAGAAGTTCGTTCGTTTCGAGACAGGTGAAGGTCTTGAGAAGAAGAACGAAGACTTCGCAGCTGAAGTTGCAGCTCAGATGAACGCATAATTGAATATTGTGTTAGATTTCTGAAATGATGATAACCCTTGCAAATGGTGACGACACTGTTTGTGAGGGTTATTTTTATGGAAACTCAAGGGAAAATGAATTGATATGTTAAGCGGATTTTCATATAATATAGACAAAGAAAAATTGATTCAATTTTATAAGGATAATTATTTTAGTGAAGTTGCGAGAATTCCAGATGAAAATCAGCCAATGGTGCAGCTGTAATAGCATTGTTTGGTTAAAGGTAAGCTGTTTTGCAAGAATCATATACAGGCTCCGGCAGGCGTTGCATATGTGACAGCAAAAAAAGATTTAACATTTCTTTTTAATAATATCTGCTACAATAGAATTGTAACTGGGAATGAGATGATTGGAGAGCATTATGAATAAGAATGTAATTGAAGTAAGAGAGCTGAATAAATCTTTTGGCAATGTACATGCAGTGAAGGACTTAAGCTTCCGGGTGAAGCGAGGTGAGTTGTTTGCATTTCTGGGAGTAAATGGAGCAGGAAAGAGTACGACAATATCCATCCTCTGCGGACAACTTGGCAAGGACAGCGGCGAGGTGCAGATCCACGGTGCAGACAGCACGAAAGCAGGATTGGATAAACGGTATCTGCTGGGACTTGTGTTCCAGGACAGTGTACTGGACAAACCGTTGACTGTGAAGGAGAATCTGAAAAGCAGGGCAGCATTATACGGTATTACCGGGAAAGCATTTGATGATCGATTGAAAGAATTGATTGAGTTGCTGAGGTTTGATGATTATCTGAATCGGCCGGTTGGAAAGCTATCCGGTGGACAGAGGAGAAGAATTGACATCGCGAGAGCACTGCTTCACAGACCGGAGATTCTGATCCTGGATGAGCCGACGACCGGACTTGATCCGCAGACCCGAAAGGTGATCTGGAGCGTGATTGAAGAACTGCGTGAAAAGGAGCAGATGACGGTATTCCTAACAACCCACTATATGGAAGAGGCGGCAACAGCAGATTATGTGGTGATCCTGGACAGTGGAAGTATTGTGACGGAAGGAACACCTCACGAGTTGAAAGAAAAGTACGTGGAAGATTACATTTTACTGTATGGAGTGACGGAAGATGAAGTGAAGTCGTTGGGCAAGAAATATAAAGAGATCCGGGACGGTTACCAGTTAACGGTAGCATCAACGACAGAAGCGGCGAAACTGATCGCGGATAACAGGGAGATGTTTCGTGATTTTGAAGTGGTAAAAGGTGGCATGGATGATGTCTTTTTGACGGTCACAGGTAAGTCGTTGGGAGGTGATGAGAAATGAGAACAGTATTTGCATTGATTAAGCGTAACCGTCAATTATTTTTCCGAGATAAGGGAATGCTGATTTCGTCTCTGATCACACCGATCATTCTGATTGTGTTATATGCGACATTTCTGCAGAATGTATATAAGGATTCCTTGCAATCAGCTCTGCCAGGGGTGATGAATGTATCAGAAAAGCTGGTGAACGGTACGGTAGCCGGACAGCTTGCAGCGGCACTGCTGGCAGTCAGCTGTGTGACTGTGACTTTCTGCGTGAATCTGACGATGATACAGGATAAAGCAAGTGGAGCTAGAAAAGATTTTGATGTATCACCGGTGCACAGACCGACACTTTATATTGGATATTTCTGCTCAACGGTGTTGAACTCGCTTATGGTTAATTTTCTGGCAGTAGTGATGTGCCTGATCTATGTGAAGCATATGGGATGGTATCTGAACGGAACAGATATTGCCTGGATCATTCTGGATGTGATTCTGTTAGTATTATTTGGCGCAGTGCTGTCCAGTATCATCTGTTATCCGCTGAAGACGCAGGGACAGCTGTCAGCTGTCGGAACGATCGTGAGTGCAGGATATGGATTTGTCTGCGGTGCCTATATGCCTATGTCTAATTTTAGCAGTGGTCTGCAGAAATTTCTGTCATATCTCCCGGGAACCTATGGTACCTCTTTGCTGAAGAATCATATGCTCCGGGGTGTATTTGAAGAAATGAAAGATCAGAAGTTTCCGGATGATGCAGTGACAGCAATTGCAGGTACACTGGATTGTAATCCGGTCTTTCGCGGGCACGTGGTGAGCACATCTGAAATGATCGCAGTGTTAATTGGAAGTATTGTGCTACTTGGAATGGTCTATCTTGCAGTTACAACACTTGCAGAACGTAAGAAATAACTGGACTTACATACATGAATCAGTTAAAATAAAAAAGATACGACGTAATCAGAATATGGAACAGGAGAAAGATTTATGTATGAAATTATGAGTTCGGATGAGGCAATCCGTCTGATCCGAGATGGGGACTGCATCTGCGTGAATTCATTTGTTGGCATCGAGAACCCGGTTGAATTGCATGAGGCGATTTACCGCAGATACGAGAGAATGCAGTCACCGACCCATTTGACGATAATATCCAGTGCCGGATTTGGCGTCTGGGACGAGGATCATAATGCAGAGAGATATATTCGCGAAGGTGCTGTGGATCGTCTGATATGTGGGCATTTTGGCGCCATGATGAGTACTAAGAAATTAGTATTAGAAGATCGCTTTGAAGCATATAATCTGCCTCTTGGATGCATTTCTCATGCAATCCGTGCGCAGGCAGGCGGACTTCCTGGAGCATTGTCTAAAGTCGGACTGGATATCTTTGTGGATCCTAGAAAAGGAGGTCCTGGAATCAACCGCATCTCGATCGATGATTCTCTGGTGAAGCATGTAGAGGTGGATGGAGATGAATTCCTTTATTATAAACTGCCGAAGATCACAGTAGCATTGATCAAGGGTACAGCAGCAGACCGCAAGGGAAATATTACATTCGATGATATGTTTATGTCAGGAGACGCACTGTCTATTTGTCAGGCCGTTAAAGCGAACCGCGGTAAGGTTATTGTGCAGGTAGACCGTCTGGTGGATACGCCGTCTCGTCCGCGTAATGCGATCATTCCGGGGTGTCTGGTAGATGCGATCGTAGTAGCAGAACCGGAGAAGCGTAACGAAGCATATACGGCATTGACCGGAAGCTTCGAGATTCCATATGAAGAGTGGAATACCTGGAATGAAAAGATTGATACGGTATCTTCGAAGCATTCTAAGAACAGTGTAGCTGGCAATATTATTGGCAGAAGAGCAGCTAAGGAACTTCGGGTAGACGACATTGTAAATATCGGAATTGGTCTGCCGGAGATGGTATCCAGATATGCGAGAAAAAATGGAATTCTGGATATGATCACACTGACTGTCGAGTCAGGCGGTATCGGAGGATTCCCGGTGTCAGGAGAAGCTTTTGGAGCGATGATCGGTGCAGCATCCGTATATGATATGGCGAACCAGTTTGACCTGTATGATAATGGTGGTCTGGACATCTGCTTTATGGGTGCGCTGGAAGTAGATAAGCAGGGGAATGTTAATGCTCACAGAGGACCGGGAGCATTTGCCGGAATTGGAGGATTTGCTAATATTACGGCTAAGACACCGACGGTTGTGTTCTGCATGACATTCAATGCCAAAGGACTGGAAGTGGCACAGAAGAAAGGCGTTGTAACGATCGAGAAGGAAGGCTCTGTTCCGAAGTTTGTAGATAAAGTGAACAGCGTCAGCTTCTCAGCCAAACGTGCGATCGAGAACGGTCAGAAAGTTCTGTATGTGACAGAGCGTTGTGTGTTCCGTTTGACACCGAAGGGACTGAAACTGATCGAAGTATATCCGGGTGTGGATCAGCAGAAAGATATTTTGGATTTACTTCCGTTTGATGTGGAGATTTAAGAAAGCGAAAATAAGTGTTAAGATAAAATCAAGATAAAACGCAGGAAAATGCTCCTGCGTTTTTTGGCAGTAAGTCGTGTAAGACAAAACTGCAGCTGGGATAACAGGAGAGAAAATGGAATTATATTATGCACCAATGGAAGGAATTACCGGATATCTGCATCGAAATGTGAGTCGGGCAGTATTTCCGGATATTGATAAATATATGACACCGTTTATTGCGGCCAATCAGAAGGGGAAGCTTAGTACCAAAGAAAAGAATGACATTTTGCCGGATCATAATAAAGGAATGTATGTGATCCCACAGATTTTGACGAATCAGGCAGACTGCTTTCTGGCGGTAGAACGGACACTACGGGAATATGGATATACGGAATTGAATCTGAATCTTGGCTGTCCGTCTAAGACTGTTGTGACTAAGTATCGTGGCTCGGGATTTTTAGCAAAACCGGAGGAACTGGATCATTTTCTGGAAGAGGTATTTGCCAGAACAGAATGTGAGATTTCACTGAAGACAAGGATCGGAGTAGAAGATGGGGAAGAATTTGAGAGACTGTTGGAAATCTACAACAAATATCCGTTAAAGGAACTGATTGTGCATCCGCGTACACAGAAAGATTATTATCGGAATCATCCGAATATGGAGTGGTATACATACGCTGTGGAGCATGGAAAAGCACCACTTTGCTATAACGGAGATATTACAGATGTGACGTCTTATAAGACATTTATGAAGGCATATCCGGATACGATTAAAGTCATGATTGGAAGAGGATTGCTTGTGAATCCCGGACTGGCAGGAATGCTGAAAGGGAAAGCTGCGCCGTCCAAAGAGCAGATCCGGGAATATCATGACCGGATGTATGAGGTTTACAGAGAGCATATGCCGGGCGACCGCGTGGTGCTCTTTAAGATGAAAGAATTATGGTATTATCTGGCACAGCATTTTACTGATTCTGCAAAATATGCGAAGAAGATCCGTAAGGCAGAGCGGCTTCCGGTGTACGAATCAGCAGTCAATGCGTTATTTGCGGAGCAGGACTTTGTGTCATAATTTCTATTCCATTTTGAAAAGGATATGTTATAATGGGCTTGTGTTTTGGACATTACAAAGGAGGACAGGCTTATGAAACTTGTAATTACAATAAGCAGAAGATACGGAACCGGTGCAAGCCAGATAGCAGGAGAGTTGTCTGAGCAACTTGGGATTCCTGTGTATGATAAGACACATGTGGAAGAAAAAATGTGCAGTAATTCCTATGATTCAGAGGCAGCAGTTATTAAGGAACTGGCTATGAAGCCGTGCATTATACTGGGAAGATGTGCTTCTGAGATTCTGAAGGATCAGAAGAATGTATTTAATATATATGTGTGTGCAGACCGTAAGGATCGTATCGCGCGGATTATGAAGAAGGAGAATATATCCGAAGAAGAGGCTGCGAAGAAGCTGGATACAACGGATGCAGAGCGTTCTGAGTATTATTATGAACATACAGGCAAAGCATGGGGAGATGTGAATAACTACCATATGATCCTTAATACTTCCGATATTGGAGTAGACCGCTGTGCAGATGCACTGATCCGGTATTTTGAACAGAAAGAAATTATATAGATAAATTGCTAATCTGCACAGATCTGTGCTATACTTACTATTAAGTATGCAGTGCTTTGCAGACAAATGAAGAACAAGGAGCAGACTTATGAAAAGAGTGTTATTAAAATTAAGTGGAGAGGCCCTTGCAGGGGATAAGAAAACAGGATTTGATGAAGCAACCTGTATCGGCGTTGCCAAACAGGTAAAGCAGCTTGTGGACGACGGTATGCAGGTGGCGATCGTTACAGGAGGGGGGAACTTCTGGAGAGGACGTACCAGTGAGACAATCGACCGTACCAAGGCAGATCAGATCGGTATGCTGGCAACAGTAATGAACTGTATCTATGTATCTGATATTTTTCGTCATGTAGGTATGAAGACTGAGGTGTTTACACCTTTTGTATGTGGCGCATTTACTACACTGTTTTCGAAGGACAGTGCTCTGAAAGCATTGGATGAAGGTAAGGTAATCTTTTTCGCAGGTGGTACAGGTCATCCGTATTTCTCAACGGATACAGGAGCTGTTCTTCGTGCCATCGAGATCGAAGCAGATACGATGCTGCTTGCCAAGGCGATTGACGGTATCTATGACAGTGATCCGAAGGTGAATCCGGAGGCGAAGAAGTATGATGAGCTTTCTATTCAGGACATTATTGATCAGAAACTGGCGGCGATAGACCTGACAGCATCGATCCTCTGTCTGGAGAATAAGATGCCGATGCTTGTATTTGGTCTGAATGAAGAGAACAGTATTGTCAATACCGTATCAGGTAAGTTTAACGGTACGAAAGTAACCGTATAGTATTGAGGAGGATTTTAGAATGAGTGAACAGGTAAGCGTATACGAAAGTAAGATGAAAAAGACACTGGCAAGTCTGGAGTCAGAACTGATGACAATCCGTGCAGGACGTGCCAATCCTAATATCTTGAACAAGCTGACAGTAGATTATTATGGAACACCTACACCGATTCAGCAGGTTGGTAACATTTCTGTTCCGGAGGCTCGTATGATCGTGATCCAGCCATGGGAGAAGAGCATGATCAAAGAGATTGAAAAAGCGATCAACATGTCAGATATCGGCATCAACCCTACCAATGATGGACAGGTTGTACGTCTGGTATTCCCGGAACTTACTGAGGATCGAAGAAAAGAACTGGTGAAGGACGTTAAGAAAAAAGGCGAGCAGGCAAAAGTTGCTGTCAGAAATATCCGACGCGATGGTAATGATGCATTCAAGAAACTGAAGGGCAGTGATGTATCAGAGGATGAGATCAAGGATCTGGAGACAGAACTTCAGAAGGTTACAGATAAATACATCAAAGAAGTAGATAAAGCTGTTGATGAGAAGTCTAAAGAGGTAATGACAGTTTAGGAACATCGCAATATCGGGGGCGGGGCGTGTGTCTCGTCTCCCTTTGCATTGCAATGAGTCAGGAGGATAAGATATGAATGTACCACAGCATGTGGCAATAATTCTGGATGGAAATGGCCGGTGGGCAAAGTCCAAAGGCATGCCGCGTAATTATGGGCATGCACAGGGAAGTAAGAATGTGGAGAGAATCTGTGAAGAGGCGTGGAGATTGGGAATTAAGTATCTGACCGTGTATGCATTTTCCACAGAGAACTGGAATCGTCCGCAGGATGAAGTCGATGCACTGATGAATCTGTTGCGTCGTTATATGAAGACATGCCTTACAACGGCTGCGAAAAATGATATGAAAGTCCGTGTGATCGGAGATATTACCAGACTGGATGAAGATATCAGAAGCCGTATTCTGGAGCTGGAAGAGGCAACAAAGAATAATGGTGGACTGAATTTCCAGATCGCAATCAATTATGGAAGCAGGGATGAACTCGTGCGAGGTATCCGCAGACTTGCGCAGGATTGTGTAGATAACAAGCAGGATCCGGCAGAGATTACGGAAGCCGTGATCGAACGCTATCTGGATACCTATGGGATTCCGGATCCGGATCTTCTGATCCGTACCAGCGGGGAACAGAGACTTTCAAATTTCCTGCTGTGGCAACTTGCATATACGGAGTTTTACTTTACCGATGTGCATTGGCCGGCATTTACGAAAGAAGAACTTATTAAAGCGATCGAGCAGTATAATAAGCGGGACAGACGCTTTGGTGGTGTGAAGGAGGAGCAAAATGTTTAAGACAAGACTGTTAAGCGGAATTGTACTGGTTGCAGTACTGATCCTCACGGTCGGCATGGGAGGTCCTGTGCTGTATACTGTGCTTCTGGCAGCCAGCCTGATCGGTCTGATGGAATTATACAGAACTGTTAAGGTGCAGAATCAGGCACTTGGTGTAGTAGGATATTTGGGTGCGATCGGGTATTATATCTTAATGTATCAGAATAAAATGGAATATATAATGCCGCTTATCATCCTAGTATTGATGCTTGCGATGGCAGTGTATGTATTTGCATATCCTAAGTTTGTGGCTGAGCAGGTTATGACGGTGTTTTTTGGTGTGCTCTATGTAGCAGTAATGCTGTCATTTGTATATCAGACCAGATGCCTGCCGGACGGAATGGTCATGGTATGGCTGATATTCTTAAGTTCCTGGGGATGCGATACCTGTGCATACTGTGTTGGTATGCTGATTGGCAAGCATAAGATGGCACCGATCCTCAGTCCGAAGAAATCTGTTGAAGGCGGAGTTGGCGGAGTCGTAGGTGCAGCACTTCTCGGTGCGATTTTTGCGGCATGTATGAATCATTTCGCAAGTGCAGATGTAAGTCCAGTACTCTGTGCAGTGATCTGTGGCGTCGGCGGTGCGATCTCTCAGATTGGCGATCTGTCAGCATCTGCGATTAAGAGAAATCATGAGATTAAAGATTACGGTAAGCTGATTCCTGGTCATGGCGGTATCTTAGACCGTTTTGACAGTGTGATCTTTACCGCACCGATTATCTATTATCTGACATTGTGGCTGATCAAATAACAGATGCAGAACGATAAGGATATGAGGTTATACTTACTAATTCAGGGAGGCATAAATTGGGGATTATCATAGCAATATTATTGTTCAGCTTTATCGTGATCTTTCACGAGATGGGACATTTTCTGATTGCAAAAGCAAATGGTATAGAGGTGGAAGAGTTTGCACTAGGCATGGGACCACTTTTGTTCTCAAAAGAATATAAAGGAACGAGATACTGCCTGAGACTGCTGCCGATCGGCGGTGCCTGTATGATGGGTGAGGATGACGAGGCAACCGGTTCGGAAGGCAATTTCCACAGCAAATCCGTGTGGGCGAGAATCGCAGTGATTGCGGGAGGTCCGGTGTTTAATTTTATTCTGGCATTTATTTTGTCAGTGATTCTGATTGCTATGGTAGGTTATGACCAGCCGGTAGCAGAACAGGTGGAGAATGGCTATCCGGCTGCGGAAGCAGGAATCCAGCCTGGAGACAGGATTGTCAGGATCGGAAATAAGAAGATCAATATCTTTCGCGAGATTTCGACCTATAATCAGTTCCATCAGGGGGAGACGGTTGACGTTACCTATGAGCACGATGGAGAGAAGCATACGGTTACATTGACGCCAAAATATGATGAAGAGAATCAGTATTACCGTCTGGGAATTTCGAGAGGAGCGAATGAAAAAGCAGGATTTTTCAAGTCGCTTCAGTATGGTACGTATGAGGTGAAATACTGGATCTGTACTACAGTATCCAGTCTGAAGATGTTAATTATGAGACAGGTGGGCATAGATCAGATGTCAGGCCCTGTCGGAATCGTCGGTGTGGTGGATGAAACGTATCAGGCATCGTCTCAGTATGGCGTGTCGACTGTGATCGCCAGTATGCTGAACATTGCAATTTTGCTGTCGGCGAACTTGGGTGTAATGAATCTGCTTCCGATTCCGGCACTGGATGGAGGCCGCCTGGTATTTCTATTTGTAGAGGCAATCCGCAGAAAGAAGATACCGCCTGAGAAAGAAGGCTATGTGCATCTGATCGGATTTGCACTGCTGATGGCACTTATGGTAGTCGTATTGTTTAACGATATTCGAAAATTAATTATGTGATAAGGAGGATGTATCTGTGGCATGTCTGAAGAACATGCTGTGGATACATCTTTTTTGTATCGCGATGAGTCAAAGTCCTAGTTGGCTAAGGACCTTGACGACCGCGTCCAATCTCAGAACGTGCCTTTTGGCACTTCCGATGATTATAGACTGAGATTATAAGTCGTTTTTCCAGCTGTTGTTTCTTCATCTCAAATTAAAACTCCCATTTCTGACGTCTTCCCTGGGTAATCTTAATTACCCTTACACTCTTATATTGTCATAACTTACTGGTTGGTTGCAAAATATATCGCAAAAATATTATGAAATTTTAAAGTATTTATTATTTGTTGATAAAACACTATTCATCAAAGTACTGCTTAAAGCAACAGGAGCTTAAACTTGTGTGCGCAAAATATTTAAAATCTGAAAATGTTAATAAAACTTCAGAAAGGTCTACAAAAAAACTGATAATAGCTACTAAAAAAATAACAAAGTGCTATACTGTACTTATATGATTTAAGATCTATAATAAATAATAAAAAAGGAGACAAAAGACATGGAGAACAAAGACATCGAAACATTATTGGCAAAAGAGGCAATTCGCGATCAGATCTATACATATTGCCGTGCTCTGGATCGAATCGACAATGAATTGGGTTACAGTGTGTTTGCTGAAGACAGCAAGGTGAACTATGGACCAACATTCCCGAAGGGAACCGGAAGACAGTTTATTGATAACATGCTGAACCAGCATCGTCATATGATATCTACCCATCATATGATGACCAACATTTTGATTAAGGTAGATGGTAATAAGGCAGCAAGCGAGACTTATATGTATGCTGCTTGCAAATTCCCGAAAAAGTTGAAAGGCGGCAAGAAATCTACATTCACCGTAGAAGCAAGATGTCGTGATATTGATAAATGGGAATGCAGAGATGGCAAATGGCTGATTGTAGAAAGAGTAGTTGCCGGAGATAATACGATGATTGTTGTTCCTGGCCAGGATCTGGAGAATTACAATACAGAACGTAATAATAAAAAAGATCCATCTTACAAATTCTTTGCAGATTTTGAGTAATATATAATATATATAGTAAAAGAACGTATGATTTAACAGGGCTCCGGGCAAATATTCCCAGAGCCTTTTGCTTTTTAGGATAATTCTGCGATCCGTGATACGCCGACATAGATTTCTGAAATTTTATACCAGGTGGAGTAATCGGTCACACCGGTTTGAGGAAGCCCAAATACGGACTGGAATACGCGAACGGCTTCGGCTGTGGCAGGACCATAGATGCCGTCTGCGTTGATTTTTGGAATTGCCGGATAAGCACCGGCGATCACATTTAACTGCTCCTGCATCTGGCGGACTTTATTGCCGGAAGAACCGATTTCAAGGTCATAGCCGGGCCATGAGGATGGAATGCCGGAAATAGCTTCAGCAGTGTTGATGTACATGTTATCGCCGTAATAGTAGCGCAGGATTTCAATCGGTGTGTAGCCCTGATCGCCAAGGGACTTGGAACCCCACTGCGTCATCCAGCCGTTGCTGGTGCACTGTACCTGTCGGCCGTCGCAGTACTGGGTGAGGATTGGCTGGCGGACATTCGGACGGGACAGATAGTCGGCAAATAGTTCGTCTACAATGACAGAGATGGTGTCGAAGATGTTGCGCTCCGGGATCCATTTGTGGTCGAAGGCTGTAGAAGATGTGATTGTAAAGTCATATCCCTGATTACGATAGAATTCCGTGTACACACGGTTCAGTGTAAAGGACATGATCGCAAGCACATTTGCCCGGATGGTATTCTCCGGCCAGGTGGCGTAGATCTCACTGGAGGCTACATTTTTAATATAGTCTTTGTAGCGGACGTAGTAATTCTTTGCAGTGCTGTCCCTTGGACTGCCGTCGTGAACGACAATGTATTCCGGAACAACCACACGGCTGAGCACGATTTCGCCGCTTTCGGGAATGGGCTTGATCTCAGATTCTGGGATTTTGGAAGGATAATTGCCGTAAAGGGTATGTGCCGGAATAACGAAGATCTCTTCCTGAGAGGCGTCTTCAGAAGCAGGTGCGGTGACAGGATTCAGAGCGATATTCTGCAGGGCAGTTACGTCTGCCAGAATCTCTGCACCGGCAATGGTGACTGGCTCATAGCCTTCTGCGGTAACTTGAAATGTATATTCGGAATAGGGCTGTACTTCATTTTCGGGATTCGTACTGTATTCGACAGGCGGAGCCGGGAGATCGATGGTTTCGGTCTGTCCGGACGAGTTGGTTGTGAGTTGTTCCAGCGTGCTTTCTGGAACTCCGGTATAGGAGATGCTTATAGATGCGTCTGCGATAGGATAAGCGGTGATAGAAGAGGTAAGGCTGATCTGCAGACGACCGATATCTGGGTGGTCAGGAGAACTGATAACTTGAGCCATGATAATTGTATAACCTCGCAAATTCTGTTACAATAATATATGTGTATAAGAAGCGTATGTGAATAATGAGAAAAGCTATCGTTTCATGCATGCATTTGATTATGCACAATATAAGGGTTGAAAAATGTTAAAACTTGTTGTATAATTACGACAATTTGGACATTTATAGTTTACAAGACAAAATTGGAAGGGAACAGGTGGACATATGAAAGCATTTCTTATCTTGGAAGATGGGACAGTTTTTACCGGAACCAGCATAGGTTCGACAAAGGATGTAATCAGCGAGATTGTTTTCAATACTTCGATGACGGGGTATCTGGAGGTGCTGACAGATCCTTCTTATGCAGGACAGGCCGTGGTAATGACATATCCATTGATCGGCAATTACGGTATTACATCAGACATGGAGTCAAAAAAGGCATGGCCGGATGGTTATATTGTAAGGGAGCTGTCAAGAATACCTAGTAACTTCCGCTCGGAAGGCACGATTCAGGATTTCCTGAAGGAGCAGGATATTCCGGGTATTGCAGGAATTGATACAAGAGCATTGACAAAGATACTCCGTGAAAAAGGAACCATGAACGGTATGATCACTACGAATGAGAATTATAATGTAGATGAGATTGTTCCGAAGCTGAAAGAGTATAGAGTGGGAGATGTAGTTACTGTGACTACATGCTCAGAAAAAGAAGTTCTTCCTGGCGATGGCCCGAAGGTTGCGTTGATGGACTTTGGTGCTAAGAATAATATTGCCAGATCTTTAAATAACAGAGGCTGTGAAGTTACGATCTATCCGGCACATACATCTGCGGAAGAGATTATCGAAAGCCATCCGGACGGCATCATGTTATCCAATGGCCCTGGGGATCCGGAGACCAACGTATCTATTATCAAAGAGATCAAGAAATTGTCCGAAACAGACATTCCAATATTTGCTATTTGTCTGGGACATCAGCTGATGGCCCTTGCTCATGGCGCTAAAACATACAAGTTGAAATATGGTCACAGAGGAGGCAATCATCCGGTAAAAGACCTGAGTAATAACCGTGTATACATTTCTTCGCAGAACCATGGATATGCGGTAGATGCATCAACTGTAGATGCGGATGTGGCGAAAGAAGCATTTGTAAATGTTAACGATGGAACCAATGAAGGACTTGCATACATTGGTAAGAATATTTTTACTGTACAGTTCCATCCGGAGGCTTGCCCTGGACCACAGGATTCCGGATATCTGTTTGACCGCTTTATTGACATGATGAACAACAGGGAGGAGAAGTAAGATGCCTAGGATAAAAGATATTAAAAAAGTACTTGTAATCGGATCGGGACCAATCGTAATCGGTCAGGCAGCAGAATTTGATTATGCAGGAACACAGGCATGTCGTTCTCTGAAAGAAGAGGGAGTAGAGGTTGTCTTACTGAACTCTAACCCTGCAACTATTATGACTGATAAGGACATTGCAGACCGTGTATATATCGAGCCGCTGACCGTAGAAGTAGTAGAGCAGCTGATAAAGAAAGAG
The DNA here is from genome assembly GCF_025567415.1 of Dorea ammoniilytica. NCBI lineage: Bacteria > Bacillati > Bacillota > Clostridia > Lachnospirales > Lachnospiraceae > Dorea > Dorea ammoniilytica. The sequence continues at coordinate 63,790 of NZ_JAOQJV010000007.1, read as the reverse complement.
AAGCCGGACAGCGTACTTCCTACACTGGGCGGACAGGCTGCGCTTAACCTTGCTATGGAGCTTGAGGAAGCTGGTTTCTTAAAAGAGAATAACGTACGTCTGATCGGTACTACATCTGAGACGATCAAGAAAGCCGAAGACCGTCTGGAATTCAAGAAGACCATGGAGAAGATCGGTGAGCCATGTGCAGCTTCACTGGTCGTTGAAAATGTGGAAGACGGCGTCCAGTTCGCTGAGAGCATCGGATATCCGGTTGTGTTAAGACCTGCTTATACACTGGGCGGAAGCGGCGGCGGTATCGCTCACGACAGAGTACAGTTGGTGGAAATTCTGGAAAACGGACTTCGCCTGTCTCGTGTTGGTCAGGTACTGGTAGAGCGATGCATCGCAGGATGGAAAGAGATTGAGTACGAGGTAATGCGTGACAGCAACGGTAACTGCATTACCGTATGTAATATGGAAAACATTGACCCGGTTGGTGTACATACCGGAGACAGTATCGTAGTAGCACCTTCTCAGACACTGGGTGATAAAGAGTATCAGATGCTGCGTACATCTGCACTGAATATCATCAGTGAGCTGAATATTACCGGTGGATGTAATGTGCAGTATGCGCTGCATCCGGATACATTCGAATACTGTGTAATCGAGGTTAACCCTCGTGTGAGCCGTTCTTCTGCGCTGGCATCTAAGGCAACAGGATATCCGATTGCTAAGGTTGCTGCTAAAATTGCACTCGGTTACACACTTGATGAGATCAAGAACGCAGTTACTAAGAAGACTTATGCAAGTTTTGAGCCGATGCTGGACTACTGTGTAGTTAAGATCCCGCGTCTGCCATTTGATAAATTTATCAGTGCCAAGAGAACACTGACAACTCAGATGAAAGCTACCGGAGAGGTTATGAGTATCTGTGATAACTTTGAAGGAGCGCTGATGAAAGCTATCCGTTCTCTGGAGCAGCATGTGGACAGTCTGATGTCTTATGATTATTCGTATCTGACAGGAGAGGAACTTTTGGAAGTACTGAAAGTTGTAGATGACAGACGTATCTGGAAGATTGCAGAAGCAATCCGTCAGGGTATCAGCTATGACGAGATTCACAGAGTGACCAAGATTGATAAATGGTTTATCGATAAGATTGCACATCTGGTAGAGGTAGAGCTTCAGATGAAGCGCAGCGCACTGGATGAGGATCTGCTTCGCGAAGCGAAACGTATGGAGTTCCCGGATAATGTGATTGCTGAGATTACAGGACACACTGAGCGCGAGATTCATGACATGCGCCATCAGTATGGCATTACTGCAGCATATAAGATGGTAGATACCTGTGCGGCAGAGTTCGCGGCAGAGACTCCATATTACTATTCTGTATATGGCAGTGAAAATGAAGTGACAGAGACGAATGACCGTAAGAAGGTTCTGGTACTCGGTTCTGGTCCGATCCGTATCGGTCAGGGTATTGAATTTGACTTCTGTTCTGTACACTGTACCTGGGCATTTGCAAAAGAAGGATATGAGACAATTATCGTAAATAATAACCCGGAGACGGTAAGTACAGACTTTGACATTGCAGACAAGCTGTATTTTGAGCCTCTGACACCGGAAGATGTAGAAAGCATTGTAGATCTTGAAAAACCGGACGGAGCAGTAGTACAGTTTGGTGGACAGACAGCGATCAAGCTGACAGAGTCTCTGATGAAGATGGGCGTGCCGATCCTTGGTACATCTGCTGAGAACGTAGATGCAGCAGAGGACAGAGAGCTCTTCGATGAGATCCTTGAGAAGTGTGAAATCCCGAGACCGACCGGCGGTACTGTATTTACAGCGGAGGAAGCAAAAGAAGTTGCGAACCGTCTGGGATACCCGGTTCTGGTAAGACCGTCTTACGTACTTGGCGGACAGGGTATGCAGATTGCAATTGATGATCACGATGTGGATGAATTTATTGGTATTATTAACCGTATCGCACAGGATCATCCAATCCTGGTAGATAAATATCTACAAGGCAAGGAAATTGAGGTTGATGCCGTATGCGATGGCGAAGATATCCTGATCCCTGGTATCATGGAACATATTGAGAGAGCAGGTATCCATTCCGGAGACAGTATTTCTGTATATCCTGCAAAGAGTATTACAGAGAAGACAAAGAAGACGATTGAAGAGTATACAAAGAGACTCGCACAGTCTCTGCACGTAATCGGTCTGATTAACATCCAGTTCATTGTATGTGGAGAAGATGTGTATGTAATTGAGGTGAACCCGAGATCCAGCCGTACCGTACCGTATATCAGTAAGGTTACCGGTATTCCGATTGTTCCGCTTGCATCAAAAGTTATTATGGGACAGAAGATCAAAGATCTTGGATATACACCGGGATTGCAGCCGGAAGCAGATTACTTTGCAGTGAAGATGCCTGTATTCTCCTTTGAGAAGATCCGTGATGCAGATATCAGCCTTGGACCAGAGATGAAGTCTACCGGAGAGTGTCTGGGTATTGCAAAGACATTTGATGAGGCATTGTACAAGGCATTCCTTGGTGCAGGAATCAAGCTTCCGAAGTTTAAGAATATGATCATGACAGTAAAGGATGAAGATAAAGAAGAAGCTGTTGAGATCGGACGCAGATTTGCTAATATCGGATATAAAATTTTTGCTACGGCAGGAACAGCAGAGACTCTGAAGAATGCCGGAGTAAAGGCAATTGCTGTCAATAAGATCGAACAGGAATCTCCGAACCTGATGGATCTGATCCTTGGACACAAGATCGATCTGGTTATCGATACACCGCCACAGGGAGTAGAGCACTCTAAGGATGGATTTGTGATTCGCAGAAGCGCAATTGAGACAGGAGTCAATGTACTGACTGCGATTGATACAGCCAAGGCACTGATCACCAGTCTGGAGAACACAGATATTCAGAAACTGACATTGATTGATATTGCAAAATTATAGCAAGCCAGTCAATTTTTACCAGTTCTGGAATGCATCTGTAATTGAATTGAATAAGTAAAGATGTTATGATGCCCTCGTTATCGCATGTAACAATTTTGTAATAAATGTAATAAACTCGAAAAAAATGAGTATACTTTATTAACAAAATAAAATATGTAACAGGAGGGCATCATTTTATTATGTTTAAATTAAATAATTGCAGATGGCGTATGGCGTTAGCAGTGATCGTGGCACTAAGCATAGGGTTTAGCAGCCAGGCGGCAGAGATTGACCAAATAGGTACACCGGAGAGCACAGCAATTCTAACTGTCGGGCAGGTTGTCAAAAGTGCGCCTGGAATAGAGTGTATTAAGAAAAACAAAATTCAGACCGAGTTACAGACAAAGCTTACATCAAAGATAGAAGAAACACTAAAAGAAGAAGAGAGAGCTGAGGAACTTCTGGCTTCCATTATTTTCTGTGAAGCCGGCAACCAGTCTTTTACTGGACAGGTAGCAGTGGGGGCTGTGGTATTGAATCGTATGGCAAATGAAGCATATCCAGATACCATGGAGGAAGTGATTTATCAGCCGGGGCAGTTCTGCCCGGCAGGAAGCGGATGGCTGGACAGAGTGCGTAGTACGGATGGATATACGGAATCGGCTATGCAGGCGGCGGAAGCAGCACTTGCCGGAGAGAATCCGATCGGTGACTGCCTGTATTTTGACCAGGGAGGATATGGCTATCAGATTGGTGCACATTATTTTCATTAAGCTTATGCAGAGAGACCGATGGCATATGATTTTCAGAATAGTCTGACAGACAGGCTTCTAAGTTGAATTACAGAATGGATTCGTGTATAATCAAAAGTACACGAGAGGAGGAAGAGCACAATGGAGAAGATGCTTAAAACAACAGCTAAGGACAGAGTAACAAAGATAGCAGAGCATGTAAATGGCGGTGCGGGATTTATCATGAAAGAAGAGTTGATTACGCCTGAACAGCGCGGTGAACATTGCGGTTTGCTGAATCGGATCACTTTGAAGCCAAACTGTGAGATCGGTCATCATGAGCATCACGGTGAAGCTGAGATGTATTACATTCTTGAGGGAACCGGAATGTACGAAGAAGATGGTGAAGCGGTGGCAGTGGAAGCAGGTGATGTGACTTATTGTGAAGACGGACATGGACATGGTCTGAAGAACAATGGTAAGGAAGAACTCGTCATGGTGGCTGTGATCCTGAAAAGATAGTCCTATATAGAATAAGCTGAAAATATCCTATACAGTCTCTGGCTCAATCAGGAATTGTATAGGATATTATTGTGAAGGGAAAAATGAATGAGACAAGAGGGAAAGAAAAATCTCAGATGGAATACGATGAAAATATTGGCAGTTGGGTTCCTGGGGGTAATTCTTATTGGTGCTGTGCTTTTGTGGCTTCCAATCTGTAACGAGAAGCCGATCAGCTTCTTAGATGCGTTGTTTACATCTACGACATCTGTTTGTGTGACAGGGCTTATCACAATTGTCCCGAAGTATCAGTTTACGATTGTTGGAAAAGTGGTGCTTCTTTTACTGATCCAGATTGGTGGATTGGGAATTGTAGCATGTGTAGCTGCTTTTTTTATGATTATGCGTCGCAAGATTACTCTGAAAGAACGTATTGTGATTCAGGAGACTTACAACATGGATTCGCTTGGCGGACTGGTGGGGATGGTCAGGAGGATACTTCTTGGAACACTGGTTGTCGAGGGCGCAGGAGCGGTATTGTATGCAATTCAGTTTGTGCCGGACTTTGGATTGCTAAAAGGAGTCTGGTATGGTGTGTTTCATTCTGTTTCAGCATTCTGTAATGCCGGAATTGATATTCTTGGAGAAGACAGTCTTGCAAAATATGTGACGAATCCATTGATTAATATTACTACTATGCTTCTGATTACGCTTGGCGGAATCGGCTTTACCGTATGGTATGATGTGGTAGACAATGGCAAGAGAATCCGGCGACATGAAGTGCCGCGGAAATGGTGGTTTACAAGACTGAGACTTCATACAAAGATAGTATTGGTCACCTCACTGGTGCTTTTCTTATTGGGAACGATCCTGACATTTATATTGGAATATAATAATCCGGATACGATTGGCAACTTAAGTATCGGACAGAAGTTTATGGCTTCTGCATTTCAGTCGGTAACGACAAGAACAGCAGGATTCTTTACGTTTCCACAGGCGGGAATGCATGAAGAAACAGGATTTCTCAGTACGATCCTGATGTTTATCGGGGCTTCTCCGGGCGGAACCGCAGGTGGATTAAAAACAACGACATTTGCCATGCTTTTCTTAGCATTTCTTACGATGCTACGTGGTGGTCATGATATTGAATGCTTTGGAAGAAAGATTGACGAGAACAATTTTCGAGTGGGATTTGTAGCGATCATGCTGGCACTTGGAGTATATATTATTGGAACTACGGCGATTGCAGTGATTGAGCCTGATAATATAGGGTTTCAACGGATTATGTATGAGACGGCATCCGCATTTGCGACAGTTGGACTGACAGCAGATCTTACGACGAAATTACATACGGGAAGTAAGATCGTTCTGATGATCCTGATGTACATTGGAAGAGTCGGTCCTATGACAATTGCACTTTTATTTGCGGGAAAAGTAAATTTGAAGGAAAAGTTGAGAACGCTGCCGTCAGAGAGGATAATGATCGGATAATACGTGGAGGATAATGATGAACAAACAATTTGCAGTATTTGGAGTAGGAAAGTTTGGCGAAAGTGTGGCTGTGGAATTGCAGAGACTGGGCTGTGAAGTAATAGCAGTGGATAAGGATATGGAGCGGGTAGAGCACATTGCGGATTCCGTATCTTATGCTATGCAGGCAGATTTTGGTGATCCGGATTTTATCTATTCACTCGGAACCCGTAATCTGGACGGTGTGGTCATTGCGGAATCGGTTAATCTGGAAGCAAGTATTATGGCGACTGTTATCTGTAAGGAAATTGGTGTTCCGTATGTTGTAGTCAAGACAAAGAACGAAAGGCATGCAGAGATACTTAAGAAGATTGGAGCAGATGCTGTGATTTCCCCGGAAAAGGAAATAGGAATCAAGCTTGCAAGAAATCTAATGAAGGCAAGCTTTGCGGATTGGATTGCGCTGTCGCCAGATTACAGTATTGCGGAATCAGAAGTGCCGAAAGCATGGATAGGCAAGAGCCTGAAAGAGCTGGATATACGTAAAAAATATGGAGTGATTGTGGTTGGGATTAAGTGGAATAGTCAGGTAGAGGTGAATCCCGATCCGGATGAAAAACTGAAGAAAGATATGATCCTGATATTAGTGGGAGCTAATAATGATCTTCGTAAGATTGGATAAATTAGATAAAATAGCAGTCGTTTCGAGAAGTAAATGCGAAACGGCTGCTATTGACATTTTATAATCGCTATGCCAGTGATTTGGCAAGACAGTGAAGCAGTCTTGTGTTATCTTCTGGAAGCATGATGCAGAAACGGATATATTCGCCCGGCAGTCCTTCAAACGATGAACAGTCGCGGATCATCATGCCATGGCGGATTGCCTGATCAAAGATATCAAAAGATGTCAGGTCATCCCGGAGTATCTTAACCAGAATGAAATTGGCGTATGCCGGATATGCCTTAGCGTAACGGAAAGAATTCAGTTCATTGAGAATACGTTCCCGTTCGGAAAGGATCAGGGAACGCGTTTTCTGAATAAAATCTTTGTCCTGCAACATGCGCACGCCTGCATAAGCGCCCAGACTGTTCAGACTCCATGGGTTCTGGTGCTTTTTCAATGTATCCAGGAAAGCCTGGTTACTTGTGACACCGTAGCCCAGACGGAGTCCCGGAGCTGCATAGAACTTGGATACACCGCGCAGGATCATCAGATTATCGTAAGTAGCTGCTAACGGCATGGCGGTAATTTCGGACACATCTGGAGCAAATTCTACATAGGTCTCATCGATCATTACGAAAATATCTCTTGAATTACAGAGCTCAAGAAGAGAGCGAAGCTCGTCTTTTTTCATAGCTGAGGAAGTAGGATTATTAGGATTACACAGAATCACAAAATCTACGTCATCAGCCAGAGCTTTGGCAAAATCATCAATATCCAGATGAAAGTCATGTTCTTCAGAAAGATTGTATTCGGAAATGCGTCCACCTGTGAGTGAAAGCTCCCGTTCATATTCAGAATAGGTTGGTCCGATGACCATAGCATGTCTGGCATTTCGTTCACTGATCAGCAGAGAGATCAGTTCGGTGGAACCATTGCCGGTTACAACGTGTTCCATCTTGACACCACAGTAATCCGCAATTGCAGAACGGAGTTCTTTGTAATCGCGGTCCGGATAACTGGTGATCACATCCAGATGTTCAGCCAGGTCTTTCTTTAATGTAGCAGAAAGTCCTAATGGGTTCACATTAGCACCAAATTTGATAATACTTTCTGCAGGAATCTTATAATATTGTTCGATTTGTTCGATATCACTTCCGTGAAAAGCAGGACGATCCTGCTGAATATTCTTCTCAGACATAATAATCTCCTATATTTTGTGGTTGGTATTGCCTTTAAACATGAAACAATGCTATACTTCATTATAGTATGTTTAAAGAAAAAAGCAATGCAAGAAGAGGTGGATGGCTTGAAAAATAAAATTAAAAAGTTTTCAAAAGGAGATTTTCAACTGGCGCAGCCGCAGGTTGTCTTTCCGGATACAAGCCTGATTCTCACCATTGGTGAAGGGGAAGTTTATAAGGGATATTTCATGATCAAGAATCGAGGGGAAGGCTCTATCAGAGGGCTGGTATACTCGTCTTCTTTTCGTATGCGTTGTCTGGAACAGGGATTTGAAGGGAATCCGGTAAGAGTAGAATTTGAATATGATGGCAGAGGACTGCTGCCGGGACATGTGGAGCAGGGCACATTTACCGTTGTGTGTACCGGAGGAGAATATACGATTCCGTTTACAGCATTGATAGAGAAACCTTATGTAATGACGAATTACGGTAAGGTGCAGAATACGGATGATTTCCGAAGACTGGCGGTTAAGGATTATACAGAAGCATTGAAGTTATTCCGTTCCCGTGAATTTTATGAAGTGTTAAAATACGAGGATAAGCGTATCTTTTATTTATATGATAATATGCGCAAATGGTCTCTGGATGAAGCTGCTATGGAAGAGTTTCTGGTAGGTATTAAACAGAAAGAATGCATTTTCCTGACACTTCCGGGGGAAGGTATGCTGTTTCAGGACGTGAAGGAGATTACCAAGCAGACGCTGACAGTGATCAAGAATACCTGGGGATATATGCCGGTTCAGATCCAGACAGAGGGTGAATTCTTAAGCGTCAGCCGCAACCGTTTTACGACAGACGATTTTGTGGGCAATGTATACCAGGTAGATTTTCTTGTGAAGCCGGACGGCCTGCATGCAGGACGTAACTTTGGTAAGATCCATCTGATCACTCCGTATGAGATTCTGAGTTATGATGTGGAGGTTATGCAGAATGGCTCCTATGATGAGAATCATCGAGAGATCGAATTTTTGATGGCACAAGTAGTAAAGGAACATGTTTCCTGTGTGGCAGGCCGCATGACGTTGGATAAATGGACAGAGAGTGCTGTGGATAAGGTGAAGAAGATGCGTCAGATCGATCCGCTGGATGAGTATCTTCAGTTATTTCAGGCACATGTATATATTCATGGCAATCAGATCGAAGATGCCAAGTGGATTCTGGAGAATTATAATTATAACCGGTTTGCGATCGGTAAGAATCCGAAGGTGAATGCTTACTATCTGTATCTGACGGCATTGGTGCGTGGACATGGAAGTCATATGGATCGTGTGATAGATGAGGTTGGTAAGATTTATCTCAGACAGCAGGATTCGACCATGCTTCTGTTGATGCTTCTGGATATTGACCCACAGTATCGGGACAAGGGCAGACGTCTGGCGGCACTGGAACAGCATTATCAGAATTATCGGACCAATGGAGTCTTATTTCTGTTAGAAGCATTTCAGTGTTATGAAGAGAAGAGCCTGCTTTTGAAGAAGCTTGGACAGTTCGAGATGATGGTATTGAATTTTGCATCAAAATATCGCCTGATTTCCAGAGAAATGGCCATGTATGTGGCTAATCTTGCCAGCCAGCAGAAAAATTACAGTGAATTTCTGTTTCATATTCTGGAACGGTTATATAAGCTTTATGCAGAACCGATGATCCTGAATGCAATCTGTACGCTGCTCATCAAGGGCAATAAGCTGGATAACCGTTATTTTGTATGGTATCAGAGAGCGGTTAATGAAGGATTTAAGATTGCACAGCTTTATGAGTATTATATGTCTACGATTGAAGAAGATGATGTGAGAGAAGCATTGCCGAAGTCTATCTTTCTGTATTTTATGCATGGTAACACACTGAATTATAAAAAAGCAGCACTGCTTTATGCGAATCTGATCACTTATGAAGAGAATGCCAGTGATCTGTATATCAGCTACCGGGAGCAGATGGTGGCGTTTGCATGGGAACAGCTTATGAAGCGTCATATTACGGAATCGCTGAAGGTGATTTATAAGAAGTTCTGTACAGAGGAAGAGATGACCGGAGAACGTCTGGAAGCTATGCGTGATATCTGCCATGCATATCTGGTGAAGACTAAGGTGCATAATCTGAAATGTGCCCTGGTCATTGAAAAGGATGGTACAGTAAAGCAGAGAATTCCGTACAGACCGGATGGTATGATCGTTTATCTGTACGATAAGGAAGCAAGGATTATCTGGCAGACCATGGATGGAGGATATCATACGGATTCCATTGCATTTGAGACGAAGCGTCTGTTCTATGAACCACGTTATCTGGAAATGTGCAAGAAATACATGTCCAGAATTTCCAACTGGGGTGCAGAGAATAATAAACTGGAAGTGAATTTTGAAAATATCCGGAAGAATGGTATCAGGGCTTTTGATGAAAAAGAGGTATTTCGTCTGTGTAGTAAGACGATCCGTGAAGAGGATTATGATGAAGACGAATTTATGCTGTATCTGAGCTATGAGCTTTTTAAGAGACAGCAGTATGATAAAATGACACTGACCTATCTTGCTGATTATTACTGTGGTTCTACACGGAATATGAAAGTGTTGTGGAAAGTGGCGAAAGATTACGGAATTGCTGTGACCAAGCTTGGTGAGCGTATTATTACGCAGATGCTGTTCTCGGAAGATATGTTTGCAGAAGAAGATATATTTATTGATTATTATCTGAATGGAAATCCATATTTCCGCCTGAAACAGGCATACCTTGCTTATGTGAGCAGGGAATATGTAGTGTATGGAAGAAGCGTAGGTGCCTCCATCTTTGATATCATTATGAATGAAGAGAAAAATGATGAGGATCTGGCAGATATCTGTAAAGTGGCTCTGCTGAAACGTTTTGCCGGAAAAGAGTATGGAGAGGAAGAGGGAGAGATCCTGCATCGTTTCCTACGGGAAATGTGTGAGCGTCAGCTGGTATTTCCGTTCTATATGGAATACGAGGAGTCGTGGCTCAGAGAGGCACAGATTTACGATAAAACTATGGTGAGTTTCCAGGCATCCCATGGAGGCAGAGTGCGTATTACGTATAAGATGCGCCGCGGTGATGTGGAAGATCTTGGCTACCAGACAGAGAGTCTGATGCCGGTATATGAGAATATCTACGTGAAAAGCTTCGTGTTATTCCAGGATGAACAGGTTCGCTATTCATTCTGTGAGACAAGTGGCAAGAAGTCCTATACGGATCCGGAAGAGGTGCTGAAACAGGAACGGAAGGTGCCAGAGATTGGTAAATATGGCAAGTTGAATGCTATGGCGGGTATGGCACCTGCAAGAAAGAAACAGGCAATGATCGAGTATGAACAGGAAGCATATCTGGCTGAACGGATCTTCGGCAAGACAGGCAGCAGGAGGTAACAGGTGAGAGCAGATAAAATACTTGGAATAGAATTGAATGAGAAATTTTGCCAGATCAGTTATTACGAACCGGAAAAGCATGAGCCGGAGACACTGGAAGTGTCAGTGGATAATTTTCAGATTCCGATGATCCTAGGTAAATTACAGGATGAATGGGTATATGGAAAGGATGCTGTACAGCTTGCATCGGTGGAAGAAAAATGCACGGTATCTGATCTTTATACCAAAGCAGTCAAACAGGAAAAAGTTAAGATAGGCGGACAGGTTAAGGATGGAGTATGGCTTCTGGCCAAGTATCTTCAGCTTGCTCTGGAACGGTTTGAAAATATAGAGCGGATTACATTCTCCGTTCCGAAGACAGATATTGATATCAGTAAGATGTTGAAAGGTATGGGAAGATTTCTGGGGATTCCAAAGGAGAATATAGCAGTTCAGGACTTCAAAGAGAGCTTCTGCCATTATATGTTTTATCAGCCCAAGGAACTTTGGCAGTATGAGGCCGCATTGTTTTACTGTGACCGCAATGAGATCCGTGCTTATATGCTGCGGAAGTTAAAGACGGTCAGCGGCAGAGGCGCAGATATGTTTGTAACCGTAGATCAGGTGGCAAATGCACAAATGAAAGAGCTGGCGGCGGTTTACCCGGTACTGAATGTGGATAAGGCAAAGGATGCCGATGAACGGTTCCGTGCATTTATCCAGAGTGTATTTGAGAAAAAAGTCGTGTCTTCTGTATTCCTGACAGGGGAAGGCTTTGAGAATAACTGGTATCCGTTATCCCTGAAGGTACTGTGTAACGGACGGCGTGCATTTATCGGTAATAATTTATATAGTAAAGGTGCCTGCTATCATGCGTGGCATCAGACCAGAGAAGAGGATGAAATCCCGGTTTATCTGGATGACAGCAAGATGATGGAACAGGTGTGTCTGCGTATGCGGGTACACGGTAAGGAGGGCTGGTATCCGATCGTGCAGTGGGGAAGCCACTGGTATGAATCCGACGGACAGTGGGAGGTGCTTCTGGAAGATACTTCGGATATTGAGATTCATATTGAATCGCTGGCAACCGGAGAATTAGAGGCGGAGACTGTCTCGTTGAAAGGGCTTAAAAGCAGGAGAGATTATGCGCTCCGGCTTCAGATTGAGACCATCTTTTTGGACGAACGTACCTGCAAGATCATTTTTAAGGATATCGGATTCGGAGAATTTTATCCGGCATCGGATTTTCAGGTAGAGAAGATCATACATTTAGGAGGAAGTCATGGGCAGTTTAATTCTTTGTCATAGAAAAAAAGCAAAGCATCCATATGAAATCACCAGAATTCATATGCATATCTATACCATAGAAGAACTCTGCTATTATTTCTGCAATAATCTGTATCTGATCGATTATACGATCATCAATAAAAAGCTGTGTGACTGGCTGGAAGAGGAACTGGAATTAGACGATCTCGCTGCAGAACTCAGGGTATTGTTAGATCAGAACTGCACGACAGAACAGTTCCTGCTGACGGTGCTGAGTCATGCTGCGATTTATTCTGCAGCGGAGATCACCAAGATTCACAATGTACTGGAACATTTGAAGAATCAGAACGAAGTAGAACGCGAGAAATACAAAGCAGATAATCTATTGAATTCCGGTGAGACTGCATCTGCGATTCTTGTGTATCAGTCTATTGTGAACAAGGACTGGGATGAGTCCATTGGCAAAGAATTCTACAGCAAAGTATACAGCTGCCTTGGTGCGGCATATGGCAAGATGTTTCTGTATGAAGAAGCTGCACATATGTATGAGAGAGCTTATGAGGTGAATCCGGATGCTTCTATTTTAAAACCGTACCTTTATTGCTGTTACAGATATTTGCCGGAGGATGCTTATGGGAAAATGCTGTCCAAAGAGCAGACATATCTGAATCTGAACAGTGAACTGAAAGAAGATATGAAAGAAGCCTTGCAGCAGGCAGATCTGGATATTGAAGCGCAGGTTTTGGAAAAGTGGAAGCGTGAGTATCGGAGAACGGATAATTGATAATTGATTTTTCGAATACGCTATATTATAATCATGTATGTCATTGAGTGTTGAACTATGAATATTAATATGATATAAGGAGACGAACATTCATGGATAAATTTGAGAAGATTACAACAGGTCTTGGAGAAGAGTGCGGTGTATTTGGAGCCTATGATATGAGTGGAGGCGATGTTGCCCCAACAATATATTATGGGCTTTTTGCGTTGCAGCACAGAGGACAGGAGAGCTGTGGTATCGCGGTAACGGATACAAATGGAGAACGGAAGGTACACTTCAAGAAGGGATTGGGGCTTGTGAATGAAGTGTTCGACAGTGAATCTCTGCATGCGTTAAATGGCAATCTGGGGGTTGGCCATGTGCGGTATTCAACAGCAGGAGCATCGAAGGCAGAGAATGCGATGCCTCTGGTTATCAATTATGTGAAAGGTGTACTGGCAATTGCGCATAATGGTAATCTGACCAATGCGATTGAGCTGCGTCATGAACTGGAGCGCACAGGAGCGATCTTTCAGACGACCATTGATTCAGAAGTAATCGCATACCATATTGCCAGAGAACGTCTGAAAGCAGGAACTGCGGAAGCAGCTGTCCGCAATGCGATGGGGAAGATCAAAGGTGCCTATGCACTGGTGGTTACATCGCCACGTAAGATGATCGGAGCCAGAGATCCATTTGGATTGAAACCGCTCTGCATCGGTAAAAGAGACGATACATATTTTCTTGCATCCGAGAGCTGTGCGATCGCTGCTGTTGGCGGCGAATTTGTGCGGGATGTAGAACCTGGTGAGATTGTTACATTTACGAAGAAGGGTATCCAGTCTGATATGAGTATGGCAATCGATCCGGCTAAGCATGCCAGATGTATATTTGAATATATTTATTTTGCGAGAACAGACAGTACCATTGATCAGGTGAATGTTTATCATTCACGGATCATTGCCGGCAAGGCACTGGCACAGTCCTATCCGGTAGAGGCTGATCTGGTAGTAGGCGTTCCGGACTCCGGTCTGGTGGCAGCCAAGGGATATTCGGAGGCTTCCGGTATTCCGTACGGTATGGCATTTCACAAGAACAGTTACGTAGGACGTACATTTATCAAGCCGACGCAGAATGAACGTGAGTCCAGCGTAAAGATTAAACTGAATGTCATAGAGGAAGTCGTAAAGGATAAAAGGATCGTTATGGTAGACGATTCCATTGTGCGAGGTACGACTTGTGCTAATATTATCCGGATGTTAAAGAAAGCCGGAGCACAGGAGGTACATGTAAGGATAAGCTCACCGCCGTTCCTTTATCCGTGTTATTTCGGAACCGATGTACCGTCCAATGAACAGTTAATAGCTCATTCTCATACAACCGAGCAGATCAGAGAGCTGATCGGCGCAGATTCGCTTGGTTATATGGAAGTAGATAAATTAAAAGAAATGGTGGGAGATCTGGGATATTGTGATGCCTGCTTCACTGGTAATTATCCGATGGAAGTGCCGGATGGGGATATCTCACACGCATTTGATTAACGAGGAGGAAATATGATGAGTAACGACAGATACCGCAGTCCATTATCAGAGCGATATGCAAGCAAGGAGATGCAGTACATTTTTTCACCGGATATGAAGTTCCGTACCTGGAGAAGATTATGGATTGCATTGGCAGAAACCGAGAAAGAATTGGGTCTGGATATTACGGATGAGCAGATTGCAGAGCTGAAGGAGCATGCAGAGGACATCAATTACGAAGTGGCAAAAGAGAGAGAAAAGAAGGTACGTCATGACGTAATGTCACATGTATATGCATATGGGCAGCAGTGCCCGAAGGCAAAGGGAATCATTCACCTGGGAGCAACTTCCTGTTATGTAGGGGATAATACCGATATTATCGTGATGCATGAAGCACTGCAGCTGGTGCGCACCAAGCTGGTGAATGTGATTGCAGAGCTGGCAGATTTTGCGGATAAGTATAAAGACCAGCCAACACTGGCGTTTACTCATTTCCAGCCGGCGCAGCCGACAACAGTTGGTAAGAGAGCAACTCTCTGGATTCAGGAATTCTCTATGGACCTGGAAGATCTGGACTATGTACTGAGCACGCTGAAGCTGCTTGGTTCCAAGGGAACGACAGGTACACAGGCAAGCTTCCTGGAACTTTTTGATGGAGATCAGGAGACAATTGATAAGATCGATCCGATGATCGCTGCGAAGATGGGATTCAAACAGTGCTACCCGGTATCCGGTCAGACCTATTCCCGTAAGGTGGATACTCGTGTACTGAATGTGCTGGCAGGTATTGCGGCAAGTGCCCATAAGTTTTCTAATGATATCCGCCTTCTGCAGCATCTGAAGGAGGTAGAAGAGCCATTTGAAAAGAGCCAGATCGGTTCCTCAGCAATGGCATATAAGAGAAACCCAATGCGTAGCGAGAGAATTGCATCTCTGTCAAGATATGTGATGATTGATGCATTGAATCCGGCGATCACATCTGCTACACAGTGGTTTGAGCGTACACTGGATGACTCTGCAAATAAGAGACTGAGCGTACCGGAAGGGTTCCTTGCGATTGACGGTATTTTGGATCTGTGCCTGAATGTTGTAGACGGACTGGTGGTATATCCAAAGGTTATCGAGAAGCGTCTGATGGCTGAGCTTCCATTCATGGCTACGGAGAATATAATGATGGATGCTGTTAAGGCCGGCGGAGACAGACAGGAGCTGCATGAACGTATCCGTGAGCTGTCTATGGAAGCAGGACGTAATGTCAAGGTAGAAGGAAAGGATAACAATCTTCTGGAACTGATCGCAGCAGATCCTGCATTCAATCTGACACTGGATGAACTGAAGAAGACCATGGATCCGACTAAATACACAGGACGTGCATCTGTTCAGGTAGATCAGTATCTGACCAGGGTGATTCGACCATTATTGGAAGAGAATAAAGGCATTCTTGGTGTAAAAGCAGAGATTAACGTATAAAAATAAAAAAACAGGGACACAGTATGAATATGATATATGATGTAATGATTCTGGGGGCAGGTCCTGCCGGGCTGTCAGCAGCTTTGTATGCCGGCAGAAGCGGGCTGTCAGTACTGTTAATTGAAAAAGGAGCCGATGGCGGGCAGATTGCAGTCACGGATGAGATTGAGAATTATCCTGGACAGATGCCGGAAGGCGAGAGCGGCGCTTCATTGATCAAGCGGATGTCGGCGCAGGCAGAACGTTTTGGCTCAGTGCGGGTGAGAGATCAGATCCAGTCGGTTGATTTTAATGGTGAGGTGAAAAAGCTTCAGGGTGAAAAAGAGATTTATCAGGGACGATATGTGATCATAGCAGCCGGAGCCCATGCACGTCCAATCGGATGTGAAGGTGAGGACAAGTACCGGGGAAGCGGTATTTCATATTGTGCAACCTGCGATGCTAATTTTTTCCGAGATCTTGAAGTATATGTGGCCGGAGGCGGAGATGCTGCGGTGGAAGAAGCAATTTACCTGACGCGATTTGCGAGAAAGGTGACGATCATCCACCGAAGAGATAAACTTCGTGCAGTGAAGGCTATACAGGAGAGAGCATTTTCCAATCCTAAGATAGATTTTCTGTGGGACAGTGTGGTAGAAGAGGTTCATGGAGCAGGAATCCTGCAGGGACTGACTGTTCGCAATGTCAAGACCGGAGAGAAGAAGCAGATTGAAGCTGATCCAAAAGATGGTATGATCGGTCTGTTCGGTTTTGTGGGAAATATTCCGAATTCAGCTCTCTTTCAGGGAATACTTGATATGGATGAGAATGGATATATCCGTGCGGATGAAGAGATGCAGACAAGCGTGACTGGTGTATATGTGGCCGGTGATATTCGTGTAAAGAGTGTGCGGCAGGTGGTTACCGCTGCAGCGGATGGTGCGATTGCAGCTGTACACATATCTGGAAAATGTAATTAAATATTAGATAGTTATAATTTCATGAATGTCGATTATTTGGAGGTGTCATTTTGACACCTCCAAAACTGTTGTCTGGAAGCGGTAACCATAATATAATAAAAACATGGTAGAATATGATTTGACAAAAGACGACACTATAAAAGAAAATATTTTGCAGAAGAAAAGCATCAGAGAGGGAGCCACTGTACTGTTAACTGTAGCACTTCTGATGGGATCTGGAGAAAAGATTCATGCGCTCAGTATGATGGAACATGGTGAATACAGAACCGCAAAAGCGTGGACTGTGCCAACTGCAACCACATATGATCTGCATATGTATGCATGGAACAAGATGAATGTGGATATAGCACGATATTCATGCAGTATACCAGTGGAAGGGATGAAGAATTTTAAGGAGAAGATGGGTACTGCAGCGAAGGAGGTTGCAATGCCGATGCAGAGCAATGTGTCTGAAAGAGCATCGGATGTGACTGCTGTCATAGTACCAGATACGCCGAAAGGTGATGTTACATATGACAGGACAGAGGGATCGAACACAGAAGAACCTGATGAGAATGCAGGTACGGTGACCAGTATCAATGGGTTTCTATGTGATGTTGATGGAAGAATAGTAGGATGTGATGGGATTACAGTTACAGATGGAGTACTGAATATTCCGGCTGACAGCAGATGTACAGCTATTGCAGGTGGGGCATTTACCAGTCTGGGTAGTGAGGTCTTTGAAGTGTATATACCTGTAAATATCGTAGATATCAGCGATTCGGCATTTGATGGTCTCTCTGAACTGTTTTACATTGAGGTACATCCGGATAATCCGGTGTATGGCAGTTCTAATGGTGAATTGTACAGAAAACCTTGAATGAACCGGCTATCTCTGTTACAATGAAAGCTGGTTTACAGATAAGATAATAAAGTAATAATAAAAGAAACGGAGATAGAGAAATGAGTAGAGTGAGAACAAGATTTGCCCCAAGTCCGACAGGAAGAATGCATGTGGGTAATTTGAGAACAGCATTGTATGCATATCTGATCGCTAAGCATGAGGATGGAGATTTTATCCTTCGTATCGAAGATACAGATCAGGAGCGTTTTGTAGAAGGAGCACTTGAGATTATTTATCGTACACTGGCTAAGACAGGTCTGGTTCACGATGAAGGACCGGACAAGGATGGCGGTGTGGGTCCGTACGTCCAGAGTGAGCGTAATAAATCAGGTCTGTACCTCAAATATGCCAAGCAGTTGATCGAGCAGGGAGATGCTTATTACTGCTTCTGTGACAAAGAGAGACTGGAATCGCTGAAGAGTACCGTATCAGAGTCCGGTACAGAGATTGTAGTATATGACAAGCATTGCCTTCACCTTTCTAAGGAAGAGATTGAAGCGAACCTTGCAGCAGGAAAGCCATATGTTATCCGTATTAATATGCCGACAGAAGGCACGACAACCTTCCATGATGAGATTTATGGAGATATTACCGTGCCGAATGCAGAATTGGACGATATGATCCTTATTAAGTCAGATGGATATCCGACTTATAACTTTGCCAATGTTATTGATGACCATCTGATGGGAATTACACATGTAGTAAGAGGTAATGAGTATCTTTCTTCTGCACCGAAGTATAATCGTCTCTATGAAGCGTTTGGATGGGATGTGCCGGTATATGTACACTGTCCGCTGATCACAGATGAGAATCATAAGAAGCTTAGTAAGCGCTGCGGACATTCTTCTTACGAAGATTTGCTGGATCAGGGCTTTGTATCAGAAGCTATTGTGAACTATGTTGCACTGCTTGGATGGTGCCCGACAGATAATCAGGAGATTTTCTCACTGGAAGATCTGGTAAAAGCATTTGATTATCGCCATATGAGCAAGTCCCCGGCAGTATTTGACATTGTGAAGCTGCGTTGGATGAATGGTGAATATCTGAAGGCTATGGATTTTGAAAAATATTTCGACCTGGCTAAGCCATATATCGAAGAGGTGATCACAGGAGATTATGATCTGCGCAAGATTGCTGCTCTGGTGAAGACTCGTATCGAGATTCTGCCGGATATCAAAGATCAGATTGATTTCTTCCAGGCTGTTCCGGAGTATGACACAGCAATGTACTGTCATAAGAAGATGAAGACGAACGAAGAGAATTCTCTGGAACTTCTGAAATCCGTACTTCCGGTATTGGAAGCGCAGGAAGATTTCAGCAACGATGCATTGTTTGAGACGCTGAAAGCATTTGCCGGAGAGATCGAGAAGAAAGTCGGCTATGTAATGTGGCCGATCCGTACTGCTATTTCCGGTAAGCAGAATACACCGGGAGGAGCAACGGAGATTATGGATGTACTTGGCAAAGAGGAGTCCATTGCACGAATCAAGAAAGCTATTGAGAAGTTAGAAACGAGGTAATACATGGGGCCGAATGAGGCACAGGAACGGGCAATAAAGCATGGTGACGGACCATGCATGGTGCTGGCAGGACCTGGATCTGGCAAAACATATACGATTGCCAGACGAACACAGTATTTAATAGAGCATTACAAAGTAAGACCAGAAGAAATTCTGGTCATTACTTTTACCAGGGCAGCTTCCAGAGAGATGAAAGAGCGGTTTCAGGGTTATACCAAAGGGAAGAACTATCCGGTTACGTTTGGAACCTTTCACGGAGTGTATTTTGGTATTCTGAAATGGGCATACCGTCTGACATCAGATAATATCCTGACAGAGGAAGAAAAGTATCAGTTGATCCGCCAGATTCTTGCTATGCCGGAGATCGGATTTGAGCCGGAATTATCCGATGAAAAAGAAGAAATACGAGATTTGATCACAGAGATTGGTAATGTAAAGAACCGCGGGATCAGTATTGAAAAATATGAGTCTATCCGTTACGGCGTAGTATTTACCAGAATTTACAAGACCTATGAGAAACAGAGAAAGCTGATGAGGAAGATTGATTTTGATGATATGCTGCTTCTATGTTATGATCTGTTCCGCAGAAGACCGGATATTCTGGAACAGTGGCAGAAGAGGTTTCGCTATATTTTGATCGATGAGTTTCAAGATGTGAACCGGATTCAGTATGAAGTGGTGCGGATGCTTGCCATGCCGGAGAATAATTTGTTTGTGGTGGGAGATGATGATCAGTCAATTTATCATTTCAGGGGAGCAAGTCCGGAGATCATGCTTGGTTTTGGTGAGGATTATCCGGAGACAGAGACGATATTGCTGGATGTGAATTACAGATCCAGCAGAAATATTGTGAATGGAGCTCTTCGGGTTATTTCCAATAACAGCAGACGCTATAAGAAGAAGCTGGTTACGTCCGGTGATAAGGGTGCCTGTATCCATGTACAGGAAGTAAAGGATGCAAAAGAAGAGAGTAAGTATCTGATCGATAAGATTCGAGAGGCAGAAAAGGAAGGCATTCCGCATTCTGATATGGCGGTTCTTTACCGGACAGCGAATGATGCAAGAGTGATGATGGAGACTTTGCTGGAATATCAGATTCCATTCCAGGCGAAAGAATCCATTCAGAATATTTACGATCATTTTATTGCAAGAAATCTGATAAGCTATGTCAGGTTGGCATTGGGAGAACGTGATCGGAGATTATTTTTGGATGTCATGAATGCTCCGGTTCGATATATCAGCAGAGACAGTCTGGAGAATGCAGTGGTATCATTTGAGGATATCCGTTGCTTTTATATGGATAAGAGTTGGATGTTAGACCGGATCGATCAGTTTGAATGGGATCTCAGTATGATGGAAGGACAGACACCATATGCGGCAATCCAGTACATACGCAAGCATATCGGGTATGATGATTATCTGAAAGAATATGCCAGAGAACGAAGAATCAGTGAAGAAGATCTGTTTACTGTGCTGACAGAGATTCAGGAAAAAGCGAAAGATTATTCAGATATGCAGGAATGGCTGGATTATATTGAACGATATTCGGCCGCACTTCTGGGACAGAAGAGCAGACAGTCCGGAAGAAATGACGGTGTATGGCTGATGACTATGCATGGCGCAAAAGGCTTGGAGTTTGATACCGTATTTATGATCCAGTGTAACGAGGGCGTGATTCCGTATAAGAAAGCAAAGCTAGATGCAGAGCTGGAAGAGGAACGACGTATGTTTTACGTGGCGATGACAAGAGCAAAACGGAAACTTATCATAAGCTATGCAAAAATGAAAAACGGAAAGGATCTGGATCCTTCCCGCTTTGTCGATGAATTACTCCACAGTCGGTAATTCTTCGAATTCCAGGTTATCTAACCATTCGTCAAACCCATCAGATGCAATTTCATATTCTTCATCGCTTTCGATCGTTATGAGCTCCGGCTCTTCTTCGCCATCATGTTCGATGTAGCGATAAAGATATACGATGCCGTCGAACTCATCACCCTGCGGTGCCAGTGCGACATATTCATTGTCACCGGCAGTGAAGAAAGTGATGATATCGCATTCCAGTTCTTCGTCATTATCCAGAGTCAGGGTGACAGTACCAAGATCATCTGGCTGATTGAAAAATTCATCCATACTGAATCTCCTTTTTGTATTATTATGATGATTTAACTTTAACAGAGAGCCTGCAAAAAAGCAAGCTGTGAGCGCTGTAATCTGTTTGCAATCTGTTAGACTGGTAGAAACGATGTTCTACTGGAAATGTAGAAAGAAATGTTGTAAAATAAAAAGGCATGTATATCTAAAGCGTTATACATTAGGAGGAAGAAAGAATGAAAAAAAGAACATGGAGCGTGATTATCGTACTGGCTGCGTGCCTGGTTGTTCTTGCAGCATGCAAAAAGTCAGTAGGTACACCGGAAGATAATGCAACAGCAAATGAGAATACAGAGACAGATGCAGAGGGAGAAGAGGATACATCTGAAGAGGAAGAAGTCAAATATAAGTTTGGCTTCAGTGGCATCGATATGCAGAATCCGTATTTTATCACTTTGGAAAGTGCTGTAAAAGAAGGACTTGGAGATGAAGATTATCGGATGATCACGAAGGATCCGGGAAGTGATCCTGATCTTCAGAACCAGCAGATTCAGGAGATGATTGATGAGGGCATTGATGCTATATTCCTGAGCCCGGTTGACTGGGAAAAAATCAGTACATCACTTCGGGCATTGAAGGATGCCGGTGTGAAGATTATTAATGTAGATACACAGGTAAAGGAAAGTGAATATGTAGATGCTTATGTAGGATCTGATAATCAGGCAGCCGGGTATCTGTGCGGGAAGGATCTGATTGAGAGATGTCCGGATGGAGGTAACGTTCTTATCCTTGAAAGCACGACGATGAATTCTGTCAATGACCGTATTACCGGATTTGAAAAAGCGCTCTCATCAGCAGAAGTAGGCTTTGAGATTGTGGACAGAGCGGATGCAGACGGACAGTTCCAGAAAGCACTTGATGAGACAAAAGAGATGCTGGATGCTCATCCGGAGATTACCGCTATTATGTGTGGTAATGATCAGATTGCAGTAGGTGCGATCACAGCATTGAACCTGGCAGAACGAAAAGATATCATTGTCTATGGAATCGATGGATCGCCGGATATTAAGAAGGAACTGGTGAAAAAAGACAGTGTTGTGGCAGGAACAGTGGCACAGTCTCCGATTCACATGGGTAAGGATGCTGCGAAGATTGCATTGGCAATTCTGAAAGATAATGAGTACGAACCAGAGACTTATGAAGAAGTATATATGATCAACAGTGATAATGTAGAAATGTACGGTGTTGATGGATGGCAGTAACAGCAGAAAGATACACCAGATAATCAGAGAAAACAGGGAGAAAAGATTATGAAGCATGTGCGGGGAGCTGCATTACCTCTTGGAGTGACAATTTCAGAAGAAAAGATTAATTTTTCAGTTGCGGCTGACCCGGACAGTGTCTGCGAACTGTGCTTATATAAAAAAGGATATACCGAGCCATTTTCCGTCTGTGAACTTGAACAGGAACCATTGATTGGTAATGTGCGGTTTGTGGCAGTAGAAGGTCTGGGCGGAGACGTAGAATACCTGTATCGAATAGATGGTGAAGAGTATCTGGATCCTTATGTCAGGGAAGTATCTGTGATGAAAGGCCAGAGACGAGGAGTGGTTGTTCAGGAGTCTTATGATTGGGAAAAGGATGCGCCGCTCATGCTTCCTCAGCATGAGGTGATCGCATATAGTCTGCATGTTAAAGGTTTTACCAGACAAAGTGCATCAGGAGTACGCCATAAGGGAACATTTGCAGGATTGGTTGAAAAAATACCGTATCTGGCAGGACTTGGGATTAATCAGATTCACTGTATGCCGGTGTATGAATTTGATAACGGTGGTAAGAATGGTGTGAACTACTGGGGATATGGTCCTGGGTACTTTTTTGCACCTAAAAGCAGTTATGCGGCAGGAGAGCATCCTGTAACCGAATTAAAAGATATGATCAAAGCCTGCCATAAAGCAGGAATTGAGGTGATTCTCGAAATGCCATTTGACGCATCAGCCGGCAGACAGCTGATGGAAGAGTGCCTGAGATATTATCGCATGGAGTACCATGTGGATGGCTTTATTGTGAATCCGGTATTCTTCTCTGCGGAAGAGATTGCGAAGGATCCAATCCTCAGTCGGACGAAGATTCTGATACATTTGAATGATTATCAGAATATCATGCGTCGTTTCCTGAAAGGAGACGAGGGTATGGTGAATGATGTAATGTATTGGGTCAATCATCATACGGAACACATTTATAACTATATTACTAACCAGAATGGTTTTACATTGAATGATCTGGTGTCTTATGACCGCAAGCATAATGAGGAGAATGGCGAGAATAATCAGGATGGTCCGGAATACAATTACAGCTGGAACTGTGGAGCTGAGGGTCCAAGCAGAAAGAAAGCAGTTATGGGGCTGAGAAAGAAGCAGATGACCAATGCACTCCTGCTGCTGTTCTCGGCACAGGGAACGCCATGTATTCTTGCAGGTGATGAATTTGCAAACAGCCAGAAGGGCAATAATAATGTCTATTGCCAGGATAATGTAACCGGATGGGTGAATTGGAGTCGTGCGAAACAATATGGCTGGCTTACAGAACTTGTAAAAGACCTGATCAGCTTCAGAAAGGCACAGCCGGTACTTACTCAGGCAGAACCATTGATGGGGGCTGATCTGGCAAAATGTGGAATCCCGGACATCTCTTTTCATGGTGAGCATGCATGGAGGATTCCGAATGAAGTGAGCAGCAGGCAGCTTGGAGTATATTATTCCGGACAGGCACAAGGTACGTCAGATTGTTTTGTGATCTATAATATGCACTGGGTAGAGCACGTCTTTGCATTACCGACTTTGACATCAAAAAGGAAATGGTATCTGGCAGCATCGACAAAAGAAGGTGTGCTTAAGGAACCGTTGCTGCTTGATAATCAACATGATATCCAGGTGGAAGATCGTACTGTTATGCTTCTGATAAGCCGACAGGTGGAATGAACATGAAGGTTGCAGAACAAAGAACAACAGAATGGCAAGACATACAGCAAAAAATCGGTCTGAGTTCTTTTGCTTTAAAGATGATTGCAATCCTTACAATGACCATAGATCATATGGGATTTATTCTGTTTCCACAGGCATTTTGGATGCGTGGGATTGGCAGGCTGGCGTTTCCTATTTTCTGTTTTACCCTAACAGAAGGATTCAGTCATACCCATGATCTGAAGCGATATATACAACGGATGCTGGTTGTCGGACTGTTGTCAGAGATTCCCTTTAACCTTGCAGAGTCCGGACAGATTTTTTCAATTGAACATCAGAATGTGTTTTTTACATTGTTGATCGGTCTGATTATGCTGCATTATTGCGTAAAGGCATCGGGGAACGCGATGAAAGCAGAAGTAGTCATTGTAGCGATGTTTGCTGCAGAATTTCTGCATACAGATTACGGAGCATGGGGGGTACTTCTGATCGCGATTTTCTGGTTTACCAGAGAATATAAATGGTATCAGCCAGTTCTTGTCGGCGGATGGAATTTTCTGTTTGGAATTCCAATCCAGTATGCAGGAATATTTGCGATTCTTCCAATTGCATTGTATAATGGGAAAAAGGGACGGAGCACAGGATACTTCTTTTACTTATACTATCCTGTACATCTGTTGATATTATATGGGATATCACAAATGATCGTCATCGGTCGGTAACATATCGAAAAAGAGGGATGTGCTATGAAAGCTATTGAGCATTTGCGTACGATTAATCATCACAAATTACTGGTTATGAAAGGGTGTTTTAAAGTTGGACTGTACCGTCAGGGACTGATGCATGACCTGTCCAAATATACACCTTCGGAATTTTTGGTGGGATGCAAGTATTATCAGGGCAACCGTAGTCCGAATAATGCAGAACGGGAAGCAACCGGAGTATCTTCGGCGTGGCTTCATCATAAGGGACGCAATAAGCATCATTACGAATATTGGATTGATTACAGTCTGAATAAAGAAGAAGGAATTGTGGGTATGCGCATGCCGACACGTTATGTGGTAGAGATGTTTGTAGACCGTGTATCGGCATCTAAGACTTATCAGAAAGATGCTTATGAAGACTGGAATCCGTTAGAATATTATGACCGTGGAGCGGCAAAGCTTGGCAATATGATTCATCCGGAGACGGCGGCATTATTACGGCATCTGTTGGAAATGCTTGCTGAAGAAGGAGAAGATGCGACCTGTGCGTATATACGCAGAACCGTACTTCGCAATGAAAATTCGTTAACAGAGAGAACGATACGGTTATTCCGTAAATTAATAAAGAAATAGAAAAATCATCGGAAGTGTAAAAGGCACATTCCGATGATTTTTTCTATATGATTTATGCAGGATAATTAAGTTGCGCATCAGTAATATGCAGCAGTACCTCGTCCAGATATTTATTTGCAAGGTATTTTGCCATGCCGAGGTTCATATCCAGATAGTTACCGCAGTCCTTTGGAGCGGCACCAGGTACTTCGCCTTCAAAGTCGCGGATGAATGTAAACATCTCAATCATCAAAGGTACGATATCCTTGGATGTATATTCTCCGGCTAACAGCAGATAGAATCCGGTGCGGCATCCCATAGGCCCGAAATACAGAGTCTTGTCTTTGTATTCTTCATGGTTGCGGAGAAATGTAGCAGCAAGATGTTCGATTGTATGCATTTCAGCTGTATTCATAACCGGTTCGTCGTTCGGTGCGGTCATTCTCAGATCAAATGTAGTGACCGGATGTCCTGCTACAGCATCGACTCTGGATACATATACGCCTGGTACCAGACGAATGTGGTCTATTGTAAAGCTTGTGATTTTTTTCATGACGGGTCTACTCCTTTGTGTAAATATTCTTTATTTATTCTAGTTTAAAATGTTCCGGTATGCAAGTAGTGTTTCGACATGCTATAATAAATTCCAATGGAGAAAATACAGGAGGAACAGAAGATGAAGCTTTATCTGATCCGTCATGGAGAGACCGATTATAATAAAATGAAACGCAATCAGGGACAGATCGATATTCCGTTGAATGAATACGGAAGAGAACTGGCGAGAAAGACGAGAGAGGGACTTGCAGAGGTGCCGTTTGATCTGTGTCTGTGCAGTCCGCTGTCCAGAGCCAGAGAGACAGCAGAGATTATCCTGGAAGGAAGAGATATACCGATCATTACTGACGAACGTCTGATAGAAATATCTTTTGGCAGATACGAGGGACGTTGCTGGAATCCGGATACCTGGGATGAGGAGATGCCGAGAGATTTTCAGTGCTTTTTCACAGAGCCTGGCAGATATGAGGCTCCGGATGACGGAGAGACATTAGAACATCTGGAAGAGAGAACAGGAGAGTTTCTTCAGGAAATTTGTCATAAAAAGGAATATCAGAACCATACAATTCTGGTGTCTACACATGGTGGAGCACTTGCATCTATGATCGCAAATATAAAAAAACTCCCCAAAGAAAATTTCTGGGGAGATGGATGCAGTCATAACTGTGGTGTGACAATCCTTGATGTAAGAGACGGAGTGCCGGTTATTCTGGCAGAAGACAGGATTTATTATTAATCTCAGATTTTTATGATCTGTTTGGTCAATTCATTATGAAAGGGTGTTCCATACAGATCAGTGATCACAGACTCATACAGATCGGATGCGTAGATATCAAGTTCCAGCATCTGGTATGCTGTATCTGCAAGCACAGCTCTTGCAGGACTTGTGATCAGTGGAATGTCAGAAGTCCGCTTTAAGATTCCCAAGAGATCTGCGTGATCCCTACGGAATCCCAGAATTCTCGCATAAGGGGCTGGTGCTTTCATGGCGGTTAACCAGTCATTTGTGATTCCGAGTAATACATGTATGAAAGAACGGCTGATCCGGCTTCGGGTCAGCTCTTTTGTTTTTAACAGGTCACAAAACTGCTCGAAGCTGAGATAATCATTACGGAGCCGCAGGATACGGTTGGCAAGTTCCGGACTCATGTCCAGATAATGACTGAGACTGCCCGCCGTTTCGGATAATAGTTTTGCCTTTAAAAGTAATGAAAAATCATCAGCCTTTACCGGATAACGTGTCTGATAGTTTTTCTTCATCAATTCATGACAGGAAGAAGGTACTTGTGTTTGAATATGAGTCAGGGGAAGGCTTTCGGATGAAGAATTCACATCAGCAAGCTGGTAAATATCAGAACGGATGGCAGTGGCAGAGCTGAACTGCCCGTCGATATCCATATCATGATAACCGGCACCAATCCGTTTTATGGTAAATGGTTCCATTTTGCTGTGAAGTTTTGCCAATGCTTTTAAATATTCGATACCCAGGATATTGTTTGGCAAGGCGAGAATCTCAGAATATTTATCAGAATAAATATTAAGTGCCTTCTGTCTTGCCGCCGGGAAGGATGCGCCGTCTTTTAAAGCCTGTCTTAAAGCAGTTTGATACTCTATAGGTTCGTCAGCAAGAATCTGCGCGATTTCTTTTAACAGATGGAGGTCACCGCATTCGCTGCCGAAACAGATGGAATCTATGCATCCCAACCGGTTAAGCAGAGAGATGGAACCCTGTGCAAAATATTCAGCACTCCCGGTAGCAAAACATACCGGAAGTTCTAGGATGAGAGAGGCACCGGATAGAAGCGCACTTTCGGCGCGAAGGTGTTTGGGCATGACGGCAGGAGCACCACGTTGTACGAAGTCGCCGCTCATAACGACAATCACACGGTCGGCACCGGTCAGCATTTTTGCTTTTTCGATATGATAGGCATGTCCGTTGTGAAATGGATTGTATTCTGTGATTAATCCGACGGTTTTCATAAGATTCTCCTCTTGTATAATCGTTTAAAATTGATTATACTATAATGAGTATAAAAGTGCAAATATCGGTAATCGTTGGAAAATTTCAGAACATGATAAAAAAGAGTAACCGTAAAGGAGTGGGAACATGGGAGAGAGACACGATCCGGAGCAGTTAAATGCGGAAGACTGGGGACATGCTGTCGCGACCAGTGAATTTGATCATGACATTCCAGAAGAGAGAGAAGAACTGACGATCGAACGAATTGAAGAAATGATCAATGAGCATCAGTTCAAAGAATTAAAGGAAGAATTAAAGAACAATATGTATCCCGTAGACCTTGCTGAGATTTTGCGGGAAGTAGATGAAAAGTGGCTGGTGCTGATTTTTCGCCTGCTGGAGAAGGAAGAGGCGGCTGAGACATTTTCCTATATGGACAGTGACCAGAGAGAGATACTGATCAATGCTCTGACAGATTCGGAGCTTGAGGAAGTTATGGAAGAGATGTATCTGGACGATACAGTAGATGTGCTGGAAGAGATGCCTGCCAATGTGGTTGACCGACTCCTCATGGCTACGGATGAAGAAAAGCGGAAGCAGATTAATCAGCTTTTGCAGTATCCGGAAGACAGTGCAGGAAGTATCATGAACGTAGACTATATTGCACTATCACAGGATATGACGGTAGAAGATGCGATCCTAAAAATCCGTCAGGTGGGACTGAACCGCGAGACGATCTATACCTGTTATGTAACAGAAAAGAGAAAGTTGATCGGCGTGGTGGATATCAAGGATCTTCTGACTACCGGAGAAGCCAGACTGATCGAGGAAATCATGGACACGAATATGCTGTATGCAAGAACAACAGATGATCAGGAGGATGTGGCAAGAACGATCACTAAGTACGGATTGATCGCATTGCCGATCGTGGATCACGAGATGTGTATGGTTGGTATTGTTACGGTAGATGATGCCATGCTGGTATTGCAGGATGAGGAAACGGAAGATATCAGCAGGATGGCCGGTATTAATCCGGATGATGATTCATATTTTGGGATGACAATTTTTGAGCATGTGAAGAGTCGTATCCCATGGCTGTTGTTTCTGATGCTTTCTGCAACAGTGACGCAAATGATCATGAACAGTTATGAAGCTGCCCTTGCTATGATGCCTCAGATCGCAGGTTTTGTGCCGATGTTAACCGGTACAGGTGGTAACTGTGGTTCTCAGAGTTCGACGCTGGTGATACGTGGTCTGGCAGTGGGAGAGATCGAATTTCGGGATCTGTTTAAAGTAATTTGGAAAGAAGTGCGGGTGGCGGTATGCATCAGTCTGATACTTGCTACGGTCAATGGCATCCGTATCATGATCATGGGACAGGGGGATGCGCTGATGGCACTTACCATCGGACTTACCATGGCATGTACGGTTATCATCGCAAAAGTGGTTGGATGTACGCTGCCGCTGGTAGCAAAAAAAGTAGGACTTGATCCTGCGATCATGGCGACGCCACTGATCTCTACCCTGGTTGATATCAGTACAATCAGTGTATATTTTGCTATTGTCAGCTATGTGTTTGGATTAAATTAAGTACAATTGTTATTAATATAACTTGGAAAGAGACCTTGTGGACAAGGTCTCTTTGCGTTATAATGGAACTATATGAGAAAAATGGAAAGGAGTCTTTAAATCATGGGATTTATTGATGAAATCAAAGCAAAAGCAAAAGCAAATGTACAGACAATCGTTCTTCCGGAAACAGAAGACGCAAGAACCTATGAAGCAGCAGAGAAAGTTCTGAAAGAGGGAACTGCTAAGCTGATCCTGATCGGAAGCGAAGAAGAGATCGCTAAGAATAAAGGTTCATTCGATATTTCCGGAGCAACTATCGTAGATCCGGCAACAAGCGATAAGACAGAGGCATACATTGCTAAGCTGGTAGAACTTCGTGAGAAGAAAGGTATGACTGAGGAAAAAGCAAGAGAACTTCTTCTCAGCAGCTATACATATTATGGCGTTATGATGGTTAAAATGGGCGATGCAGACGGTATGGTATCCGGAGCATGCCACTCTACAGCAGATACACTGAGACCATGTCTGCAGATCCTGAAGACAAAGCCAGATACAAAGTTAGTATCTTCTTTCTTCGTAATGGTAGTGCCGGATTGCGATATGGGAGAGAACGGAACATTTGTATTCTCTGACTGTGGACTGGAGCAGAATCCGGATTCTGAGAAGCTTGCAGCAATCGCTCTTTCAGCAGCAGAGTCATTCAAGCTTCTGGTTGGTGACGAGCCGAGAGTAGCACTGCTTTCGCATTCGTCAAAGGGAAGTGCTAAGCATGCTGATGTAGATAAAGTAGTAGAGGCTGTTAAGATCGCTCAGGCAAATGCACCGGAAGGTGTTATGGTTGATGGAGAACTGCAGCTTGATGCAGCAATCGTTCCATCTGTAGGAGCTTCAAAGGCACCAGGAAGCCCGGTAGCTGGTAAGGCTAATGTACTTGTATTCCCAGACCTGGATGCAGGTAATATCGGATATAAGCTGGTTCAGAGACTTGCTAAGGCAGAAGCATACGGACCGATGACACAGGGAATCGCAGCACCGGTTAATGACCTTTCAAGAGGATGCAGTGCTGAGGATATCGAAGGTGTAATTGCTATCACAGCAGTACAGTGCCAGAATCAGTAAGAAAGTGTAAGGATAAGAGGAGAAAAAGTAGAATGAAAGTATTAGTTATCAACTGTGGAAGTTCATCTTTAAAATATCAGCTGATCGATATGGAGAACGAAAGCGTTCTTGCGAAAGGTATCTGTGAGAGAATCGGAGCAGAAGGTTCTGTCCTGACCCACAAGCCTGCAGGAAAAGACAAATTTGTGACAGAGCAGCCAATGCCGGATCACAGCGTAGCTGTCAAACTGGTAATCGATGCACTGCAGGATCCGGAGCATGGTGTGATCGAGAGCGCAGATGAGATCACAGCAATCGGACATCGTGTACTGCATGCAGGTACTGTATATAGTGATGCTACACTGGTTACAGAGGATGTGAAGAAAGTCGTACGTGACTGCTTCGACCTTGGACCACTCCATAACCCGGCTAACCTGATCGGTATTGAGGCTTGTGAGAAGGCTATGCCTGGCAAGCCGAACGTAGCAGTATTCGATACAGCATTTGGTATGAATATGCCACAGAAAGCTGCTATGTATGCAATCCCATATGAGTATTATGAGAAATACAGCATCAGAAGATATGGTTTCCACGGAACAAGTCATATGTTTGTGTCTGGTGAGACTGTTAAACTGCTTGGCAAGGACGATGCTAAGGTTATTGTATGCCATATTGGTAATGGAGCAAGTATTTCAGCATCCATCGGTGGTAAATGTGTAGATACAAGTATGGGACTGACACCTTTGGAAGGCTTGATCATGGGAACACGAAGCGGAGATGTAGATCCGGCTGTTCTTCAGTTTATCTGCAACCATGAGCACATCAGCGTAGATGAAATGCTGAATATTCTGAATAAGAAGTCAGGACTGCTCGGATTGAGTGGAGTATCTTCGGATTTGCGTGATGTAGTTAAAGCTGCTGGTGAGGAGAATGAAAGAGCTAAGCTTGCACTTGAAGCATATGTATATCGTATTGTTAAATATATCGGTGCTTACGCAGCTGCAATGAACGGTGTTGACGCGATCGTATTTACAGCAGGCGTTGGTGAGAATTCTGTACCGATCAGAGAGAATGTTTGTAAATCACTTGGATATCTTGGTGTTGAACTTGATAAAAAGAAAAATGAGAATGTATCAGGTGATACTGCAATAATTTCTTCTGATGATTCAAAAGTTAAGGTTATTGTACTTCCGACCAACGAAGAGCTTGCAATTGCCCGCGAAACAGTTAAATTAGTATAAAATTTTCTGTTGACAAAATTTATTTGCATGATATAATAGTCTAGTGTGTGAATAGGAGAAGATACTATGATATTAAACCTATCCGACGTTCTGTCTGAACAACATAAAGCAATCAGAGAGTACGTTCCGATTGAGATGACTTCATTTAAGTCGGAGATGGGGACGTATAACATTACAGACACGACACCGCTTGAGTTATCTGTAGAGTATGCAGGTGAGCGTAAGCTGTGGATACGAGGCAAAGGCGAGATTACCGCAGTTGCTCCGTGTGACAGATGTCTGGATGATGTGGAAGTAAAGGTTGAGCTTGAATTTGAGCATAAGATTACGACCGACACTGAGGCAGAAGATCAGTCAGAAGAATTAGACGAGAATAACTATATTGACGGATACAGCTTAGATGTGGAACAATTGGTCTACAATGAGTTATTGACAGGGTGGCCGACAAAGATTCTGTGCAGCGATGACTGTAAAGGCATCTGCAATGTATGTGGTCAAAATCTTAATCGAGGCACTTGCAATTGCGAGGATACAAGCCTTGATCCGAGAATGTCAGTTATCCGCGACGTATTTAAGAATTTTAAGGAGGTGTAACCTATGTCAATTTGTCCAAAGAATAAATCTTCAAAGGCAAGAAGAGATAAGAGAAGAGCAAACTGGAAAATGAGCGCACCGAATCTTGTTAAGTGCAGCAAGTGCGGCGAGTTAATGATGCCTCACAGAGTTTGCAAGAACTGTGGCTCTTACAACAAAAAAGAAATCATTGCAATGGATTAATTTGCAGAGAAGTTAAGGAGTTGAGCATTATGCTTGACTCCTTTTTATATAATATGATGTTGGGGTCAAAAGCCCCAACTATGATGCCTGCGGATGTGGATTTAGACCTTTTGACCCTGGCATCATAGTATATAGGAATAAGATTATGCATAAGGAAATAATATCCATCATCGGTGCCGGAGGCAAGACGACGCTGATTCACCGATTGGCTGATGAATACAGAAAACAGAATAATAAAGTACTGATCTGTACAACAACCCACATGTTCCGGGAGCCGGAGACGGATATATCCTGTAATGCAGAGCAGATTATCGCAAAAATGGAACAACAGGGAAGCTGTATGGCTGGGAAGCTGGACGAGGAGAACTCGGATAAGATTACCAGTCTCTCGGAAGATGTGCTGAGACGTGCGATGAATCATGCAGATGTTACACTGATAGAAGCAGATGGTTCGAAACATCTGCCGGTAAAATATCCCGGAGCTCATGAGCCGGTGATATATCCATACTCTACAAAGATTATTCTTGTAATGGGACTGTGGACACTAGGAGAGCCAATAAAAAAGACAGTATTTCGTTATGAAGAACTGATAAAAAGATTTGGATGGCGGGAAGAGGATGTCTTGACATTTGAAATGTTGAATGTGATAATCCGAGATGGATACATGAAGAAACTTCTGACAGAAGAGAATTCTATAGAAATGCAGATATTATTTACAGAGAAAGTAAATGGAGAATTACATTATATCGGATATGAAGAAGCAGGGGAAAAGTATGGATTACAATAGAATTGTCGTGTGCAGAGGCGGAGGAGATCTCGCAACAGGGATCATTCATCGTCTGGTGAAGGCAGGACTCCAGGTAGTGTGTCTGGAATCGGAGCGGCCAAGTTCCATTCGTAGACAGGTGTGTTTCAGCGAAGCAGTCTATGATGGTGAGACGTCTGTGGATGGCATGAAGGCTGTTCGCGTGAAGAATATGGAGGATATTCTCACTGCGTGGCAGAAAAGAGAAGTTCCGGTTCTTATAGATCCGAAGGGAGAATGGATTAAAGAATTGAAGCCGGTTGCAGTTGTAGATGCGATTATTGCTAAGAAGAATCTGGGAACATATAAAGATATGGCTCCGCTTACGATTGGGGTGGGACCTGGATTTATTGCAGGTGCAGATGTAGATGTAGTCATTGAATCTATGCGCGGACACAATCTCGGACGTGTGATTACGAAAGGGGCAGCGATTGCTAATACTGGGATTCCGGGAAAGGTCGGCGGCTATGATAAAGAACGGGTGATCCATGCATCCGGTGCAGGATATATGAAGAATATCAGTAAGATTGGTGACCAAGTTGAAAAGGGGCAGATTATAGCCGAGATTTATGAAGATTTGTCAATGACAGGTGAAAGAGTTCCGGTTAAGGCTACCCTGAATGGTATCCTGCGTGGATTGATCCGCACCGGTTATCATGTATCAAAGGGATTTAAGATCGCAGACATCGATCCACGTAAAGAAGAACTGGAGAATTGCTTTACGATCTCTGATAAGGCCAGATGTATTGCCGGAAGTGTACTGGAAGTGATCTGCGGTAAGCTTATGGAAGAAAACAGTTCCTTATTTTTTGGGAGGAATCCCGATGAAGCATAGGAAAGTACACATGATCTATATGGCTGCAGGCAACAGCAGACGTTTTCAGGGGAATAAGCTTTTATATACTATAAGTGGAAAGGCGTTGTATCGTTATGGACTGGAGACATTAATAGAAGTACAGAAAAACTATCCGGATACAACACTTACTGTAGTTGTGCAGGAATGGGCAATTTATGACAGTCTGTGGAAAGAAAATATTCATGTTGTATATAATCCGGACAGTAAAAATGGAGCCTCCTATACCATTAAAGCAGGTATCCTGGCATTGGAAGATGTGCGACCTGAGGATTTTGTAATGTTTGTAGTGGCAGATCAGCCAGGGCTTACTGCGGATACAGTAAAAAAGCTGATAAATGCAGGATGTGATACGGGAGAGTGCGCGTCAGTAAAGTGTGAAAACCGTATGGGTAATCCGGTAATGTTTTCGGCAACACTGCTTCCAGAGTTGATGGAACTGCGAGGAGACGAGGGCGGAAGGAAAGTTCTGCGAAGACATAAATGTGTCTATGTGGAAGCTGGTAATGAACGGGAGTTAGAGGATATTGATTATAGAGAGGATTTGAAGTTCTAAGTATTAATAAGCGCATCTTATTAATACTTAGAACTTTTACTAAATTTACTAAAATTTTATAATTTGATATAATAACTCAAGATTTATCACACGAAGGAGAAAGAGTAATATGAGTAAAAAATTCGAATTGGCTCCGGAGGCATTTCGGTTTGAGGGCAAGATGTCCCTGAAAGAAGCAATACCTCTGGGAATGCAGCATGTACTGGCAATGTTTGTCGGCAACCTGACTCCGCTCCTGATCATTACAGGCGCCTGTGGCTTATCCGGCGGTGAGTTTGCAGACTTACAGGTATCATTGCTTCAGAATGCGATGCTGATCGCAGGTATCGTTACTCTGATTCAGTTGTTTAGTATAGGACCGATCGGCGGAAAAGTACCGATCATTATGGGTACATCTTCCGGATTCATCGGTGTGTTTAATGCAGTAGCTTCCAGCATGGGAGGCGGTGTGATCGCTTATGGCGCGATCATGGGTGCGTCGATTCTGGGTGGTCTGTTTGAGACTGTTCTTGGATTTTTCCTGAAACCATTAAGAAGATTTTTCCCATCTGTTGTAACAGGTACAGTTGTACTTTCTATCGGACTGAGTCTGATCGGTGTAGGTGTGAATTCTTTTGGTGGCGGTAGTACTGCGAATGACTTTGGGTCTGCTGAGAACTTATTCCTGGCAATTCTGGTACTGGTAGTCATTCTGATCTTTAAACATACGGGAAAAGGGCTGCTCAGTTCTTCTTCCATCCTGATCGGTATCATCGTGGGATATGTAGCGGCATTTATCATGGGATTTGTCCTTCCGACGACAGGTGTGACAGCAGATGGCGTCGAATTTACTAAGGCATGGGTACTGAACTGGGATAAAGTAGCATCTGCCAACTGGTTTGAGATTCCAAAGCTGATGCCGGTGAAGCCAGTATTTGACATGCGCGCTATCGCTCCGGTTATGATCATGTTTATTGTAACAGCAGTAGAAACTGTCGGAGATATTTCCGGTGTAATCATGGGTGGTATGGACCGTGAGGCAACAGAAGAAGAGCTGTCCGGAGGTGTTATGTGTGACGGACTTGGCTCCACAATTGCTGCATTGTTCGGTGTACTTCCGAATACTTCGTTCAGCCAGAATGTAGGACTGGTATCTATGACTAAGGTTGTGAACCGCTTTGCATTATCTACAGGAGCAGTATTTCTGATTCTGTGCGGATTGATTCCGAAGCTTGGTGCGATTGTGTCTATTATGCCACAGGCTGTACTTGGCGGCGCAGCAGTTATGATGTTCTCATCTATTGTCATCAGTGGTATTCAGTTGATTACGAAAGAACCACTGACTGGAAGAAACTTAAGTATTGTATCCGTTGCGCTTGGTGTGGGATATGGTATCGGAAGTAACTCAGCGATTCTTGCAAATGCGCCACAGATGATTTCGTTGATCTTTGGCGGATCTGGTATCGTTCCGGCGGCGGTTGTGGCAATTGTATTGAATATCCTGCTGCCGAAGGATAAATAAATATTGGAAATAGATAGGAAGTAGAAGTGTCCCGGACAGGAATTTTGACTGTCCGGGATTTTTTTCTGGTCAATAAGAGTTTCAGTTGCTATAATAAATTAAGTTATTATGCTTGGATAAAAATAAGGAGGAATCACCGTGATAAATATTCAGAAATACGTACGGGCACAAAGCCTTGAAGAAGCATATACATTAAATCAGAAAAAGAAGAATCGAATCCTGGCAGGTATGCTCTGGACGCGAATGGAGTCTGGAAATGTGCCGGTTGCTATTGATCTGTGCGATCTGGGACTTGACAAGATAGAAGAAAATGAAGAGGAATTCTCCATCGGCGCAATGGTAACACTGCGACAGCTTCAGAAGCATGATAGTTTTGAAAATTATTGTGATGGCATTGTTGCAAAAGCGGTCAAAGATATTATCGGGGTACAATTCCGCAATCTTGCTACTGTAGGAGGAAGTATCTGGGGACGATTCGGGTTCTCTGATGTACTGACTGCATTTATGGCATTGGATACCTATGTAGAATTATATAAGGGCGGTGTGATTCCGCTGGAGCAATTTGCCAGGATGCAGTATGACAGAGATCTGCTGGTACGGGTCATCGTTAAAAAGAAACCAGGAGTATTCAGTTATCAGGCAATGCGTGCGCAGAAGACAGATTTCCCGATTCTTACCTGTGGAGTATCACGTATGGATGGAGTTTGTAAGGCAGTAATCGGAGCAAGACCTGGTAAGGCAGTATGTATTCATGATGACAGACATCTGTTGGACGGTGAAGTGACAGAAAAAAAAGCAGAAGCATTTGCAGAATACGTAGCAGAACAGGTGACGACAGGAAGTAACATGAGAGGGAGTGCCGAATACCGGACGCATCTCGTGAAAATACTGACCGGGCGTGGTGTTGTGGAACTTGGAGGTGTGAAAGCATGATGGATATTACGATTATATTGAATGGAAAGAAAGTACAGGATCAGATCGAGCCGGATATGGCACTGTTAGATTTTGTGAGAGAACATGGCTGCTACAGTGTAAAGCGGGGATGTGAATCTTCCAACTGCGGCCTGTGTACGGTATTAATGGATGAAGTTCCGGTACTTTCCTGTTCCGTACTTGCGGCAAGAGCAGACGGACATCGTGTGGACACACTGGAGGGGCTGCAGGAAGAAGCGGAAGAATTTGTAGGATTTATTGCAGATCAGGGTGCGGATCAGTGTGGATTCTGTAATCCGGGATTCGTGATGAATACGATCGCGCTGCTGCGTGAGAATCCGGATCCGACGGATGATGAGATCCGCGCATTTCTGGCAGGTAATCTGTGCCGCTGTTCCGGATATGAAGGACAGCTCAGAGGAATCAGAAGTTTCTTGAACAGCCGTAAGGAGGAAAAATAGGATGGAACACAGAGAATATAAGTCGATTAACAAGTCTGTCCGTAAAAAGGACTCCATGCAGCTTTTGCTTGGTAAGCCAGTCTACACAGATGATCTGGTGAATAATCATCCGCTGGTTGTCAAGATCTTAAGAAGTCCGCATCCCAATGCAATTGTGGAAGAGATTAATACTGCTATTGCAAAAAAAGTGCCTGGGGTTGTAGATATTTATACCTGGGAGGATGTGCCGAATCAGAGGTTTACGAATGCGGGACAGACCTATCCAGAGGCATCACCGTATGACAGACTGATTCTTGACCGTCATGTCAGATTCAGCGGAGACGCGGTAGCGATCATTGCAGCGGAGACGGAGAAAGCTGCATTGAAAGCAATGAAATTAATTAAGGTGAAATATCAGATACTGGAAGCGGTACTTGATTATCATACAGCAAAAGACGGCGAGATTCTGGTGCATCCGGAGGAAGAATGGGTGCAGTATGGTCCATGGGGCGGAGACCATAAGCGGAATCTGGTTGCCACAGAAAGAGATTCTAAAGGTGATGTGGATGCCGTGATGGCAGACTGTGATGTGGTCGTTGATCATGTATATCACACGAAAGCCTTCAATCAGGCAATGATGGAGACATTCCGAAGTTATGCAGAAATCGACCGCTATGGAAGACTTCATATGATCTCATCTACGCAGATCGTGTTCCACACCAGACGAATTATCGCACGGGCGCTGGGCATTTCCAAGAGTAAAGTCCGGGTTGAGAAACCTCGTATTGGTGGTGGCTTTGGAGCGAAGCAGACGTCGGTATGTGATGTCTACCCTGCATTTGTTACCTGGAAGACAGGGCGTCCGTCCGAGATTATCTATACAAGAGAAGAATCACAGATCGCAGGATCACCGCGACACGAGATGGAGATCAAACTTCGTCTGGGCGCAGATAAGAATGGTAAGATTCGTGCGATTGATATTTATACATTGTCTAATTCTGGTGCCTATGGAGAACATGGACCGACGACAGTTGGATTGTCCGGACATAAATCAATCCCGATGTATACCGGTTCACTGGAAGCGTACCGTTTCGATTATGATGTTGTATATACGAATCTTCAGGCGGCGGGTGCATACCGGGGTTATGGGGCAACGCAGGGAATCTTTGCGCTGGAATCTGCGGTGAATGAACTGGCAGAAAAACTGCATATGGATCCGACCGTACTTCGTGACCAGAACATGGTAAAAGAAGGCATGTTTATGCCGGCATATTTTGGAGAGACGGCGAATGCCTGTGCATTGGATCGCTGTATGGATCGCTGCAGGCAGATTTTTAACTGGGAAGACAAGTATCCGGTTAGGAATATGGGGAATGGGAAAGTCCGCACAGCGGGTGTGGCAATGGCAATGCAGGGTTCCTGTATCTCGAACCTGGATGTGGGCTCAGCTACAATCCGACTCAGTGATGACGGAACTTATAATCTGATGATCGGTGCGGCGGATATGGGAACAGGCTGTGATACGATACTGGCGCAGATGGCGGCAGAGTGTCTGGACTGTTCTGTAGATGAGATTGCAGTATTTGGAGCAGATACGGATGCATCCCCATATGATTCCGGTTCTTATGCCTCTTCGACAACATATATTACAGGCGGTGCTGTTGTAAAAGCCTGTGAGAAATTAATCGATAAGATGGAGCTGATCGCTGCTGGATTGATGAATTGTTCGAAAGAAGAAGTACAGTTTGAAGGAAATATGGTCAAACGGCTTGGAACAGATCAGTCAGTCAGCGTTGAAGAAATTGCAACCAAATCGCAGCTCTTTAATGATGAAAGTGCAGAAGTTACAGCCATGCATACATCACCGGTATCACCACCGCCGTACATGGTCGGCATGGTTGAGATCGAGCTGGACAAACTGACCGGCAAAGTGGATATTCTGGATTACAAGGCGGTTGTGGACTGTGGTATCCCAATCAATCCTGCGCTTGCGAGAATCCAGACCGAAGGCGGGCTGGTACAGGGAATCGGTCATACCTTAATGGAAAATGTGACCTATAACCGGATCGGCAGACCAATGGAGTGTAATTTCGCCCAGTATAAGCTCCCGACCAGACTGGATATGGGAAAACTGCAGGTAGAATTTGAACACAGCTATGAACCGACCGGACCGTTCGGCGCCAAGTCCATCGGTGAGATTGTAATCAACACACCGGCACCT
The DNA here is from genome assembly GCF_025567415.1 of Dorea ammoniilytica. Lineage (NCBI taxonomy): Bacteria > Bacillati > Bacillota > Clostridia > Lachnospirales > Lachnospiraceae > Dorea > Dorea ammoniilytica. The sequence goes on along the minus strand of NZ_JAOQJV010000007.1, from coordinate 23,633 downwards.
GCTATTGCGCATGCCATTTATCGTGCAACGGGAGTATGGCACAGAGAACTGCCAATCACTCCGGAACAGATTGCACTTGGTAAAAATGATTGATTTTTTACCTGATGTTTAGTAGAATTAATCCTAGCACAGGGAGGTAAGAAAAGTGGCAGAAATGACGAGAGTAGCCCTGGATGCCATGGGAGGAGACAATGCTCCTGTAGAAATGGTAAAAGGTGCTGTGGATGCAGTAAATAAAGAACAGAATGTTACCGTGCTCTTAGTTGGTATAGAAGAGATTGTCCGGGAAGAGCTTGGTAAGTATTCTTATGATAAAGAACGAATTCAGGTGGTTGGTGCAACCGAAGTTATCGAGACGGCAGAACCCCCGGTGAATGCAATCCGCAAGAAGAAAGATTCATCCATCGTAGTCGGAATGAAGCTGGTAAAGAAGGGCGAAGCAGATGCATTTGTATCAGCAGGAAGCTCCGGGGCGATACTGGTCGGAGGGCAGACGCTGGTAGGACGTATCAAAGGTATTGAACGTCCGCCGCTTGCACCGTTGATCCCAACCGCGAAGGGTGTATCCCTGCTGATTGACTGCGGAGCCAATGTAGATGCAAGACCGTCTCATCTGGTGCAGTTTGCCAAGATGGGTTCGATTTATATGGAACATGTGGTAGGTGTAGAGAACCCTAAGGTAGCGATTGTGAATATCGGTGCAGAAGAAGAAAAGGGCAATGCGTTAGTTAAAGAGACATTCCCGCTTCTCAAGGAACAGACCGATATTAATTTTACCGGAAGTATCGAAGCAAGAAATATCCCTTACGGGGATGCAGATGTAATCGTATCAGAAGCATTTGCCGGTAATATTATCCTGAAGCTTTACGAAGGACTTGGGGCAGTGCTTGTAAGTAAGATCAAGGACGGTATGATGACATCGACAAGAAGTAAACTCGGTGCCCTGCTCGTGAAGCCGGCACTGAAGGAGACGCTGAAGGCATTTGATGCGACAGAATACGGCGGAGCACCGCTTCTGGGACTTCGTGGTCTGGTGGTTAAGACACATGGAAGTGCAAAGGCGAAGGAAGTATGTAATTCCATTATTCAGTGTATTACATTTAAGGAACAAAAAATCAATGACAAGATTATGGAATGTATTCAAACGGAAAGCCGTTCCGATGAATAGATTAATTACAAGAAAGGAGTAAAAGAACTATGGAATTTGAAAAATTACGTGAAATTATTGCGGATGTAATGAACATTGATGAGAAGGAGATTAAAGAAGATTCTTCTTTTGAAAACGATCTGGGTGCGGACTCGCTGGATGTATTTCAGATTATCATGGGCATTGAAGACGCTTTTGATATTGAGATCGATAATGATGAAGCAGAGAAGATTGTTACAGTAGGCGATGCTGTAGAACAGATTAAGAATGCTACAAATTAGGGAAAGTCGGAAAAAGCCCATTTGCGGGCTTTTTCTGTTTGGAGTGAGATTATGAGAAAAAAACTTGGATTATTGGAGGAACGTATTGGGTATCATTTTGATGAGTTTCATTTGTTAAAGAATGCCATGACACACAGTTCCTATGTAAATGAAAAACATCTGCCAAAATATGAATGTAATGAACGTCTGGAATTTTTAGGAGATGCTGTATTAGAGATCGTATCCAGCGATTTCTTATTTCACGAGCATACAGAGATGCCGGAGGGACAATTAACGAAGCTCCGTGCAGCTATGGTGTGCGAAAAGAGCCTGGCGTATTGTGCGAAACAGATCGATCTGGGAGAGTATCTGTTACTTGGCAAGGGCGAGGATGCAACCGGAGGAAGAAAGAGAGATTCTGTAACATCCGATGCATTGGAAGCATTGATCGGGGCAGTGTACCTCGATGGTGGTTTTGCTAATGCAAAAGAGTTCATCCACAAATTTGTGCTTAACGACATGGAGAATAAAAAGCTCTTTTATGATAGCAAGACTATCCTGCAGGAGATTGTACAGGCAAAGTATTCGGAAAGTATGACGTATCATTTGTTAGGTGAGGAAGGACCGGATCACAATAAGTCCTTCAAAGTGTCTGTATTTATCGGCAAGAAAGAATACGGAATCGGTTGCGGCCGTACAAAGAAAGCGGCAGAGCAGGATGCGGCATACAAGACAATTCTGATGCTGCGTGAAATGGATAAAGAGTAGGTGTTGTATGTATTTAAAAAGCATTGAAGTACAGGGCTTCAAATCGTTTGCAAATAAAATCGTATTTGATTTTCATAACGGTATTACAGGCATCGTAGGTCCGAATGGAAGTGGTAAGAGTAATGTTGCCGATGCCGTGCGATGGGTTCTTGGCGAACAGAGAGTTAAGCAGCTTCGAGGCGGTAGCATGCAGGACGTTATCTTTTCCGGAACAGAGAACCGCAAGCCGTTAAGTTACGCTTATGTGGCAATTACGTTGGATAATTCTGATCATCAGCTCGCGGTCGATTACGAGGAAGTGACTGTAGCGAGAAAGTTGTATCGTTCCGGTGAGAGCGAATATCTGATCAATGGTCATTCCTGCCGTTTGAAGGATGTGAATGAGCTTTTTTATGATACCGGTATCGGTAAAGAGGGATATTCGATCATCGGCCAGGGACAGATCGACCGTATCTTAAGCGGTAAGCCGGAAGAACGAAGAGAACTCTTTGATGAAGCAGCGGGTATTGTGAAGTTCAAACGCCGTAAGAATATGTCATTGAAGAAGCTGGAAGATGAGAGGCAGAATCTGGTCCGGGTCAATGATATTCTGAGTGAGCTTGAGAAGCAGTGGGAACCTCTGAAAAAACAGTCAGAGACAGCGAGAGAATATCTGAAAAAGAAGGAGTCTTTGAAGACCTTTGATATCAATATGTTCCTTCTGGAAAGCGAACGCCTGAAAGAGCAGATTCGTGATATGGAGAATAAGATTCAGACTGCTAAGGGTGAACTTGAGAAGGATACTGCGGACTATGACAATATGAAGACCGAATACGAGGCTGTTGAGGAAGAGATGGAACAGATTGATGAGTCCATTGAAAGTTATAAGTCCAAGAAGAATGAGACAAGCCTTTTGAAACAGAATCTGGAGAATCAGATCGCTTTGTTAAAGGAGCAGATCAACAGTGCACAGATGAGCGATGAACATTTCGCTCAGCGTTCTAATGCAATCCGCGAGGAGATAGAGAGCAGACAGGCTCAGAAACAGGATCTGCAGGAAGAGGAAAGAGGACTGCAGGAACAGTTATCTGAGCAGCAGAAAAAGGAAACGGAATCGAAAGTAAAGCTTGCCGCATTACAGAGCCAGATTGGTAAGCTTGGTGATGATATTGAAACCTGGAAAAATGATATGATCGAGCTGCTCAACAACCGTGCTTCTACACAGGCGAAGGGGCAGCGCTATGATACGATGCTGGAGCAGATTCAGGTGCGTAAGGCAGAGATCCAGAGCAGACTGCTGACTTCTCAGAGCGAGGCAGGCTCTGTACAGGAGAATCTGCAGTCTTATGAGCAGGAGCTGAAAGAGATTTCGGATAAGATCATTGAACTGACAGAATCCAATCAGGCGAATGAAGATGAGATCGCAGAGATCCAGAAGGAAATGCAGGGCAAATCCGAAGAACTGCGTAATAGACAGACTTCATATCACAGGGACAGATCCAGACTGGAATCTCTGCGCAATATCACAGAACGCTATGACGGATATGGTAATAGTATCCGTAAGGTTATGGAGTGCCGCAACAGAGAACCGGGTCTTCTTGGTGTCGTAGCGGATATCGTAAAGGTAGAAAAGGCTTACGAAGCGGCGATCGAGACAGCCCTTGGCGGTAGTATCCAGAATATTGTTACAGATAATGAAGACACCGCTAAACGAATGATCGGATTTCTGAAAAAGAATAAATATGGACGTGCGACATTTCTGCCATTGACCAGCGTGTCAGCAAGAAGCGGTCTGAACCGTCCGGAGGTATTAAAAGAAACTGGTGTCATCGGACTTGCAGATACGTTGGTAAAGGTAGATCCAAAGTACCGGGAGCTTGCAGCAAGCCTTCTTGGAAGAACAGTGGTTGTAGATAATATTGACCGTGGGATTGCGATTGCAAGAAAGTATAAGCAGTCCCTGCGTCTGGTCACACTGGAAGGAGATCTGTTGAATCCGGGCGGATCTATGACTGGTGGAGCATTTCGTAATTCCAGTAATCTGCTAAGCCGCAGGCGTGAGATTGAAGATCTTGAGAAACGTGTAGCACACTGGAAAGAAGGCATGGAGCTGCTGGAACTGGAGACGGAAGCACTCCGCGCCAGAAGAACTGCCTGTTATACGGCTATGGATGAAGTACAGAAAGAATTGCAGGAAGCTTATGTTGTCCAGAATACAGCTAAGATGAATGTGGATCAGGCATCCAAACGGATTTCGGCGGCATTGCAGGCAGCCAAGCAGGCAAAGGATGAGACGGCGGAACTGAATCAGCAGATTGCAGATATCGGAGATAATCAGGGAGCTATTGCACAGGAGTTAAAAGATTCTGAACAGATGGAGCAGGAGATTAACCGCAAGGCTTCTGAGGGGCAGAAAGCACTAGAAGAACTTCGCAAACAGGAGAGCAGCAAACAGAAGGAGACAGAGAGTCTTCATATTGCCACTGCCGGTCTGGAACAGCAGTTAGCCTTTATCAGAGAGAATACTGCACGTATAGAAGAAGAACTGGTCAAATTTAAGGAAGAACAGGAACGTCTGGTGAATAATCAGGATCATGCATCACAGGAGATACGTGAGAAAGAGAAAAAGATTCAGGATATCAGACTCACCATTGAAGATTCCAAAGATCTTTTCGCTGAGATTGAAGCAGAGATTGAGAAATCAGTTCATGAACGCGAAGAACTGAACAGACGTCACAAGTCTTTTCTAAAGAAACGCGAGGATCTGTCCGGACGTATGTCAGATCTGGATAAAGAAATTTTCCGTCTGGAAAGCCGTAAGGAAAGTTATGAAGAGGCTGCTGACAAGCAGATCAATTATATGTGGGAAGAGTATGAGCTGACTTATAGCCATGCTCTGGAACTGCGCAACGAGAATCTGACAGATCTGGCGATGATGAAGAAAGAGATTCAGACACTGAAAAGTGAGATCAAAGCACTGGGACCGGTGAATGTCAATGCTATTGAAGATTTCAAGAATCTGTCCGAGCGATATGATTTTTTGAAAGGTCAGCATGATGATCTGGTGGAAGCAGAAGCAACACTGGTGAAGATTATTGATGAATTGGATGAGGCGATGCGCAGACAGTTTACCGAGCAGTTTGCACGGATTGCCAAGGAGTTTGATCTTGTATTTAAAGAACTTTTTGGCGGCGGCAAGGGCACGCTGGAACTGATGGAGGATGAGGATATTCTGGAAGCGGGTATCCGTATCATTGCGCAGCCACCGGGCAAGAAACTGCAGAATATGATGCAGCTTTCCGGTGGGGAAAAGGCACTGACGGCAATCTCGTTGTTATTTGCTATTCAGAACCTGAAACCATCACCGTTCTGTCTGCTGGATGAGATTGAGGCTGCGCTGGATGATTCTAATGTCACCAGATACGCCCGGTATCTCCATAAGCTGACAGAGCATACACAGTTTATTGTAATTACCCACAGACGAGGTACGATGACAGCGGCAGACCGTCTGTATGGAATTACCATGCAGGAAAAAGGTGTGTCCACACTGGTATCCGTAAGTCTGCTGGAGGATGAATTAGATAAGTAATTGACAGGAGGAAAGTATGTCAGAAGAAAAAGGTTTTTTTGGACGTCTGGTAGAAGGACTTAATAAGACCAGAGATAATATCGTATCCGGAATGGACAGCGTATTTGGCGGGTTCTCTTCCATTGACGATGATTTTTATGAAGAGCTGGAAGAGGTTATGATCATGGGAGACCTTGGCGTGACAGCGACCTATGATATTCTGGATGATCTGAAAGAAAAGGTTAAAGAACGTCATATCAAGAATCCGGCAGACTGCCGTGAACTGCTGATCGAAAGCATCAGAGATCAGATGAGCGTAGGCGCGGTAGAATATGAATTTGAGGAAATGAATCCGGTAATTATGGTAGTCGGAGTTAACGGTGTCGGTAAGACGACTACGATCGGTAAGTTGGCAGGACAGTATCATGCACAGGGTAAGCGTGTTATCGTGGCTGCTGCAGATACTTTTCGTGCTGCTGCAGGTGAGCAGTTAAAGGAATGGGCAGACCGCGCACATGCAGAACTGATCGGAGGACAGGAAGGCTCTGATCCGGCTGCAGTTGTATATGATGCGGTAGCGGCAGCCAAAGCGAGACATGCGGATATCCTGCTGTGCGATACTGCCGGAAGACTGCACAATAAAAAGAATCTGATGGAAGAGCTGCGTAAGATGAACCGTATCATCGACCGTGAATATCCGGAAGCATGCCGCGAGACGCTGGTTGTACTGGATGCGACGACTGGTCAGAATGCGTTGCAGCAGGCAAAAGAATTTAAAGAAGTTGCAGACATTACCGGTATCATTCTTACCAAGATGGACGGAACAGCTAAGGGAGGTATCGCTGTAGCGGTACAGGCTGAGCTTGGTATTCCGGTCAAATATATCGGTGTAGGCGAGAAGATGGAAGATCTGCAGAGATTTGACCCGGATCAGTTTGTAAAAGCATTGTTTACCCCGGAAGAGGAAGATGGTGAAAAGGAATAGACATTTAAAATAATAAGATACAGAACAGATGGCGGAACAGACATACGAACGAGGAGGAAACTATGCTGACATTAGAGAAGTTTGAAGAGGCCAGTGAGGTGGTCAAAAAGGTAACCAATCCTACCAAGCTGTTATACAGTGAATATCTGAGTGAACAGACCGGAGGCAAGATTTATTTGAAGCCGGAAAATATGCAGTTTACAGGTGCATACAAGGTGCGTGGTGCTTACTATAAGATCAGTACCCTGACAGAAGAAGAGAGAAACCGCGGACTGATCACGGCATCTGCAGGAAACCATGCGCAGGGCGTGGCATATGCAGCACAGAAATTCGGCTGCAAGGCAATCGTGGTAATGCCGACAGTCACACCACTGATCAAGGTTAACCGTACCAAGAGCTATGGCGCAGAGGTCATTTTGCATGGAGATGTATACGATGATGCGTGTGCATATGCTATGAAGCTTGCCGAAGAAGAAGGATACACCTTTGTACATCCATTTAATGATCTGGATGTGGCTACCGGACAGGGATCCATTACCATGGAGATTATTCAGGAACTTCCGACTGTTGATTATATTCTGGCACCAATCGGTGGCGGCGGTCTGATCACAGGTGTATCTACGCTTGCTAAGATGCTGAATCCGAAGATTAAAGTGATTGGTGTGGAGCCTGCAAATGCAGCCAGCATGACAGCAGCGTTAAAAGCCGGAGAACCTGTAGAACTTGACAGTGCAGACACTATTGCAGACGGTACTGCTGTTAAGAAAGTTGGCGATAAGAATCTGCCGTATGTACAGGAGAATGTAGATGATATTCTGTTGGTGGAAGATCATGAACTGGTAACCGCTTTCCTTGATATGGTAGAAAACCATAAGATGGTTGTAGAGAACTCCGGACTCTTAAGTGTGGCAGCGTTGAAACAGTTAGATCTGAAGGGTAAGAAAGCAGTTGCGATCCTCAGTGGTGGTAATATGGATGTGATCACAATGTCCTCTATTGTACAGCTTGGACTGATCCAGAGAGACCGTATCTTCTCTGTAGCAGTACAGCTTCCGGATAAGCCAGGTGAGCTTGCCAGGGTAGCATCTATCATTGCAGCAGCAAAAGGTAATGTAATCAAGCTGGAGCATAATCAGTTCGTATCTACCAACCGCCATGCGGCAGTAGAGCTTCGGATTACGATGGAAGCATTTGGAACCGGGCACAAGAAAGAAATACTTGCGGCATTGGAAAAAGAAGGCCTGAAACCGCACGAGATTGATGCGACATTATAGGATAACAACTTAACATATCTGTATTAGTGAATATAGTATGGTAAAAGTGGCAGTACAGAGAATAATCTGTGCTGCCGTTTTGTTTATCTCAGTCGAGAAGACTCCCACCGCTTCAGGTGGTGAGTAATAGCGAATTTGTCTCAGTGGGAGTCCAATCTGCGACTGAGATAAACGCTCCGCGAGGATGCGCAGTGATTCTGATAAGAATATGTCAGCTTCGCTGACCAGAATCACGCGCCAAGTCTCACGGACGTTCGACTTGAATAGGGAAAAGTGCTAAATTGTTCGTGAAACGACCTTGACAGAACATGTATTAATGTATACAATGATACAAGATTGTTTCATACAAAGGTGAATGCTTAATGAGGAGTGAAGACACATGGAGAACAGAAAAGTATATTTAAATAAACATTCTAATCTGCTGCAGCTAGAGGAGCATATGTATCCATTGGTAGATGTGGATACACCAAACGTGTTCAGGAATCTGTTTCATTATGATGAAATTCCGAAGATTGCGTTTAATGACAGAATTGTTCCACACTGTATGCCGGATGAGATCTGGATTACAGATACTACGTTCCGCGACGGACAGCAGTCAAGAGCACCTTACAGTACTCAGCAGATCGTAGACATTTATGATTATTTTCATAAACTTGGAGGTCCGAATGGTAAGATTCGTCAGAGCGAGTTCTTCCTGTACAGTAAGAAGGACCGTGATGCTGTGTACAAATGTATGGAGCGCGGATATAAATTTCCAGAAGTAACAAGCTGGATCAGAGCTAGCAAAAAAGACTTTGAACTGGTAAAGGATCTTGGTATGCCGGAGACAGGTATTCTGGTAAGCTGTTCTGATTATCATATTTTCTATAAAATGAAAATGACCAGAAGAGAATGTATGAATCATTATCTGTCCGTGATCAGAGAATGTCTGGAGACCGGGGTAAGTCCAAGATGTCATTTGGAGGATATTACCAGATCAGACATTTACGGGTTTGTGATTCCGTTCTGTCTGGAATTGATGAAGTTGATGGAAGAGTATCAGATTCCGGTGAAGATCCGTGTCTGTGATACGATGGGTTATGGTGTAAACTATCCGGGAGCTGTAATCCCGAGATCTATCCCTGGTATTGTCTATGGTCTTCGTGTACATGCGGGTGTGCCGAGTGAACTGATCGAGTTCCATGGTCACAATGATTTCTATAAAGCAGTCAGCAATTCAACGACAGCATGGCTCTACGGAGCAAGTGGCGTGAACTGTTCGCTTTTCGGTATCGGAGAGCGTACCGGTAATACACCGCTGGAAGCAATGGTATTCGAGTATGCACAGCTTCGGGGAACGCTGGATGGCATGGATACAACCGTAATCACAGAACTGGCTGATTATTATGAAAAAGAGATTGGTTACCGTGTTCCGTCCAGAACACCGTTCGTTGGTAAGAACTTTAATGTAACAAGAGCAGGTATTCATGCAGATGGTCTGCTGAAGAATGAAGAGATTTACAACATCTTCGATACAGAGAAGTTCCTGAACAGAGCGCCACTGGTAGCAGTGTCTAATACATCTGGGTTGGCAGGAATTGCTCACTGGATCAACAGCTATTTCCATTTGCCGGAGGAAAAACAGGTAGATAAGAATACAGAACTGGTAGCTATGGTAAAGAGCTGGGTAGATGAACAGTACGAAGGCGGACGTATTACGGTACTGACCGATGAAGAACTGCTGGGAGTTATTGACGAAGCGTGCGATCAGTTAGGCGTTTCGATTATATAGTTATGGAGAGATGTAATGATGGAAGAATATCAGGATCAGTCCCTGCGGGGAAAGGTATTTCAAAAAATCAGAGAAGAAATTTTATCGGGGGTCTATCAGGATGGTGAAGAGCTACGAGAAGTCACATTGGGAGAGAAGCTTGGCGTAAGCCGGACGCCGGTGCGAGAGGCACTCAGGCAGTTGGAGCTGGAAGGTCTGGTAACGATCGTTCCGAATAAAGGTGCGTATGTGACGTCCATTTCCAGAAAAGATGTAGAAGATATTTATAAGATTCGGTCACTACTGGAAGGCCTCTGTGCCAGATGGGCAACCAAGAATATTACGGAACAGCAGATTTTAGATATGGAAGAGACGTTACTCTTATCTGAATTTCATCTGAAACGTAATGGGAAGGTAAAGACTATCCAGGTATCAGAACTTGACAGCAAGTTCCACAAAGTATTGTATGAAGCATCCAACAGCCGCATTCTGGAGCATCTGCTGACAGATTTTCATAAATATGTCAAGATGACCAGACAGATGTCTGTTGGAGCACCGGATCGTGCAGAGCAGTCTATTGAAGAGCACCGTGCGATTCTGGATGCGATCAAAGCAAAGGATGCTGATCTTGCAGAAAAATTAGCGGACGAGCATGTTATGAAAGTAATGGAGAATCTTCACATCGAAGGATAACATCGAAGGACAGAAAAGGAGAATCATAATGGCAAAGATTAAGATGACAACCCCTCTCGTAGAGATGGATGGTGACGAAATGACAAGAATCCTCTGGAAGCTGATCAAGGAGAATCTTCTGGAGCCATATATTGATCTGAATACAGAGTACTATGATCTGGGACTGGAATACCGTAATGAGACGAATGACCAGGTGACCGTTGACGCAGCTAATGCGACTAAGAAATACGGTGTTGCAGTGAAATGTGCTACGATCACACCAAATGCAGCCCGCATGACGGAGTATGACCTGAAAGAAATGTGGAAGAGCCCGAATGGAACGATTCGTGCGATTCTGGACGGAACCGTATTTCGTGCTCCGATCAAGGTAAAAGGTATTGAACCATATGTCCGTACCTGGAAGAAGCCGATTACTATTGCGAGACATGCATATGGGGATGTATACCGCGCGAGTGAAATGAAGATACCGGGACCAGGAAAAGCAGAATTGGTATATACCGCAGAAGATGGTACGGAGACGAGAGAACTGATCCATAATTTTACAGGAGAAGGCATCATTCAGGGAATGCATAATATCAACGCATCGATTGAGAGCTTTGCAAGAAGCTGCTTTAACTATGCATTAGATACGAAGCAGGATCTGTGGTTTGCAAGCAAGGATACGATCTCCAAGAAGTATGACCATACATTCAAAGACGTTTTCCAGGAACTGTTCGATACAGAGTACAAAGACAAATTCGAGCAGGCAGGAATCACGTATTTTTATACACTGATCGATGATGCAGTGGCAAGAGTGATGAAGTCTGAAGGCGGATACATCTGGGCATGTAAGAATTATGACGGAGACGTGATGAGCGATATGGTATCTTCTGCATTTGGCTCCCTGGCAATGATGACTTCTGTACTGGTATCTCCGGATGGTTATTATGAGTATGAGGCAGCGCATGGTACGGTACAGAGACATTATTACAAGCATTTGAAAGGGGAAGAGACTTCGACCAACTCTGTAGCAACAATCTTCGCATGGACAGGTGCACTCAGAAAACGCGGTGAGTTGGATGATAATGCAGAACTCATGGCATTTGCAGATAAACTGGAAAAGGCTACAATTGATACGATTGAGGCAGGTGAAATGACAAAAGACCTGGCACTGATCACCTCACTTGAGAATCCGACAGTGTTGAACAGTGAAGACTTTATTAAGGCGATTGCAAAAAGATTGTAATATACCACGAATATGATATGATGTTGGGGTCAAAAGCCCCAACTATGATGCCTACGGATTGTTCCGTGCTTTGCACTCCCACAATCCTCCCAATTATTCGCATATCGTGGGATTGTCATCCCACTTTTAGGCTCATATTGGGGCGGGTCTCAAGGCCTTTCATCCACTTATGAGCAAGCTCATGTGGATTTAGACCTTTTGACCCTGGCATCATGATATTGAGTAAGAAAGGCAGGACGTTAAAGTATCCTGCCTTTTGCTGTGTGTATGAAATTATGTGTGATGTTTTTCTAGTATTGAATCTCCTGCAGATACATACCCTTTGGATCACAAGGGAGTGATGCAGATTCTTCGCCGCGAAAGATTGCGCGGATATCACTGACCGGGCGTTTCTCCAGACCGATATCGATCAGTGTACCTATGATCAGTCTCTGCATATTGTGGAGAAAATCATTGGCCTCAATGGTAATCTGCATTTCTTCAGGGTCTGCATAGATTTCGATATTATAAATCTCTTTTACAGTGGATTTTGACTTACCGGCAGAGGTAAAATTGCGGAAGTCGTGTTTGCCGATCAGAAGATCAGCCGCCTCATCCATCAGTTCTTTATCCGGATGACGGAAGCAGTGGTATGCATACTTACGGTCAAATACGCTTGGTACAGCGCCGGTGATCATGCGGTACACATAGACCTTACGCTTGGCGTTAAGCTGCGCATGAAAGCGTTCCGGCATTTCCTCAATATCAGTAATGGCGATGTCCATCGGAAGATAACGGTTCAGATACCGCTGCATCTCTGTAAGATCCATTCGGGATGAAGTCTTGAAATTCGCTAGTTGTCCGTAGGCGTGGACGCCGACTTCGGTACGCATGCCGCAGAAAAGTTCCACATCTTCACCGGACATTTTTTTGATTACATCCAGAATCTTGTTGGAAATGGTATTGGTTGATTCATTTTTGCCCAGACGTGACCAACCCTGATAACGGCTGCCGTCGTACTCTATAGTTAAACGTATATTTCGCATAATTGACACCTCTATTATAAAATGTGATAATTAACAGTATTGAAAACACATACAGTATAGCAGAAAAGGCTTCCCTATGTCCAGCGGGACACAGGAATTTCATATGTGGTTCGAGATGGGAAAGGAGTGGGACTATGAATTTGATTGATATGCATTGTGATACCCTGTGGAAAATGATACAGCAGAATGAGTATGATCTGATGGAGAATCCGTGGAGTGTCAGTATTCCTGCGATGAAAGAAGCCGGGACACTGGCACAGTTCTTTGCATGTTTTACCTGCCTGGAAGAGCAGAATATGGATTATGAGAAATGTTACGAGCAGGCACTGGCTATGATAGAGCTGTTAAAGAAAAACTGCGAGAAATATTCCGAAGAAATATGCATGGCAGGAAACTATGAGGACATACTGAAAAATGAACAGAACGGTCAGATATCAGCAGTTTTAACAATAGAAGAAGGAGGAATTATTAACGGAAAAGCACAGCGTCTGGAAGAATTGTGGGAGAAGGGCGTACGTCTGATGACACCGATGTGGAACTATACGAACTGTCTGGGTCATCCTAACAGTCGTGAGCCTGAACTTATGGCAAAGGGACTTACAAAGTTTGGTAAAGAGATCATAAACCGTGCCGGAGAGTTGGGAATGATTATTGATGTGTCTCATGCATCAGACCAGTCTTTCCGGGATATTCTGGAATGTACAGACGGTCCGGTTGTCGCATCACATTCTAATTGCCGTGCATTATGCAGGCATCCGAGGAATCTGACCGACGAAATGATCCGCAGACTTGCAGAAGCTGGAGGTGTAGCAGGATTGAATCTGTTCCCGATGTTTCTTGGTGAAAACCTGTCACCTGGCATGGAACTGGAAGCAATGGCAGCACACGTTCTCCATATGATCAATGTCGGAGGAAGTGAATTTCCGGCAATCGGTACGGATGTAGATGGATATAGTGTACAGGCATACGAGCCAATCCAGAAGGTATCTGATATGTCAAAATTATGGGAGATGCTTCGTAAGAAAGGTGTGAGCGAGGATCAACTTGAACGTATATGGAGAACGAACGCGGTGAATGTTTTGAAAAGAATCGGTTGAAAAAAATGTTCGTTCATAGTAGTATAGAGAAAGGCGATAATCTCTGATTAATATATCAGATCAGAAAAGAGAGGATTAAGTATGGAAAGAGGAAAAAAACGTGTGGTGGATTCGCAGCTGGAAAGTGTTCATCTGGTAAGAATGAATCATTTGAACAGTGCGGGGCGTCTGTTCGGAGGCCAACTGATGCAGTGGATTGACGAGACTGCAGCAATGGCGGCAAAGAGACATGCACACAGACCGATCATCACAGCATCGTTTAATAATCTGCAGTTTCTGCGGGGAGCTTATCCGGGAGATACGGTCGTGCTCAAGGCAAAGATTGTCTATGCAGGACATACATCTATGGATGTCAAAGTGGAGACTTATGCAGAGACGGTAACAGGAGAACAGTTTCTGATTAACTGTGCATATGCAACAGAGGTAGCAGTAGGGGAAGATGGTAAGCCAACGATAGTTCCGGAACTTATCATTGAGACGGAAGAGGAACAGTATGAATGGGATCGAAGCGTATTGCGCAGAGAGTTGAGAAAGAAACACGGCTAAGAGGAGGACGACACAATGAGCACAATCACATTAATCGGAGCAGGACAGATGGCATCGGCACTTACATTTCCATTGTATGAAAATGGACATGAGGTGCGACTGGTAGGAAGTCCGTTAGATGATCAGGTTATCGACAGACTGAGAGAGGATAATTATCATGTGAATCTGCTTCGCACACTACATGACGGTATTCATTATTACAAAGAGAGCGAAAAAGAAGCGGCAATCCAGGGTGCTGATCTGATCGTATGTGGTGTGTCAAGCTTTGGCGTAGACTGGTTTGCAGATAAGATACTCCCGATACTTGATGAGAGCGTCCCGGTAATTTCTGTGACAAAAGGAATGCTGGATTATGAAGATGGAACGATGCAGACTTATCCAGAATACTGGATGAGTAAATTACCAGAAGGAAGTAAACAGGAAATCTATGCGATCGGCGGGCCTTGTACCGCAAGAGATCTGGCAGATCACGATCCGTCTTTTGTCGGATATTGCGGACCGAAGATGGAAACATTGCACTGGATCCGGAGTCTGTTTGCAACTGATTATTATGTGATCAGCCTGACATTGGATGTGGTAGGGCTGGAGTGTGCAGTTGCTTTAAAAAATGGCTATGCACTGGGAACAGCGCTTGCTATCGGTATGGCTGAGAAAGCAGGCGATGATGGAATTAATCACAATAATTCTGAAGCAGCCCTGTTCCAGGAGAGTGTGAAAGAGATGCTAGATCTGCTTAAAATTGTCGGTGGCGGTGTGGATAATATCATGTATGCTGCCGGCGATCTGAATGTAACAGTTGCAGCAGGACGAAGCCGTACAGTGGGACTCCTCCTTGGTAAAGGACTGTCTATCGATGAGGTTATGGAACAGCTGAAAGGGCAGACACTGGAAGCAGTAGTTATTGCTACAAGAACCGCTCGCGCAGTGAAAGCCCTTGCAAAAGCAGGAAAGGTGAAAGAGTCTGATTTTCCGTTGCTGATGCATGTGAATGCGCTGCTTAATGAGGGGGCGACGCTGAATATTCCATGGACGGATTTCCAGAAAGAAATGTAAGTAAGAGATATAGTTATAGGAGTAAAACATGAGTGGATATGATTTAATCGCGTTTGATATGGATGGAACGCTTCTGACCAGTAAAAATAAAGTAAGTGAATCTTCGCGGGAGGCAATTGCGAGAGCCGTTGAACTGGGGAAGAGGATAGCGGTCTGCACAGGACGGGCAGTTGGTGAAATAGAACCGTATGAGGAAAATGAATTGCAGAATGTGCGGTATTTTGTGTGTGAAAACGGAGCATTGCTTTATGATTCGGAGACAAAGGAAATTTTATCATCAACTGTGATTCCAGATGAAATCGTTGAGAAAATCATAGACAT
This sequence comes from Dorea ammoniilytica, assembly GCF_025567415.1. Lineage (NCBI taxonomy): Bacteria > Bacillati > Bacillota > Clostridia > Lachnospirales > Lachnospiraceae > Dorea > Dorea ammoniilytica. The sequence goes on along the minus strand of NZ_JAOQJV010000007.1, from coordinate 7,942 downwards.
TATAGATGGCGAAGACTGTATGCTGATTGGCTATTCAAAAGGTCGCAATCTTGTAGACAGCATCGATGCTGAGCGTATGGATTATTTTTATGTTACGAGATACAAGGAGCTGCAGCGTAAGACCGGCAAACATTATGATGGCCTGTATGATGCATATCGCAAAGAACATTTTCCGATGGAGAAAATGAATGTATATGCATCAAGCGTTGGAATACGAGACAGATTGTTTGAGCAAATCATTCAATTGCCAGTGACGGTAGTCTATGCAGAGGATACAGGATTTGAAATCTCGCCGCTTCATATGTCAAAGGGGATTGGGTTAAAGCAACTTTGTGAAATCGTCAAAATACCACTTGAACATACGATTGCAGTGGGAGATTCTGATAACGATGTGAAGATGATGAAGGTAGCAGGACTGCCTGTGGCAATGGGCAATGCGAGAGAGTGCGTACGAGAAGTATGCAAAGTGAATGTGGCCGATAATGATCATGGCGGCTGTGCAGAAGCAATTTACCGGTATCTGTTGGGTGGACAGAATGAATAGACAACATGGGATGACTGAATAAGAATTAGATAATTTTCATAACAAAATATTAAGAAAAGAAGTCATTTTTTACGTAAAATTACGCGAAAAATGACTTCTTTTTGTATATAATACCAATCTTTGCATTTTAGTTGCATTTGATGGGACTTTTTGAGAGACGAGAGTATGACTTATAATATGGCTATCGAGGAGGACAGCATGAACAGAAGAAGTAACAAAATATTACGGGAATTAATTTTAGGCAGCAGACAAAATGTTACGGAACTGGTTGAAAAATACAAAGTACAGGAGAGATCTATCCGTGCAGATATCAGGGAATTGAATGACTCGTTGATAGAATATGATCTTCCGGTAATTCAAATTGGGTCTGATGGAGAGGTATTTTTTGATACAGACGTCCGAGTTGATGTGCACGCCTTTGAAAAATTTATTTGTGAGCATACATTTTATACATACTTTTTATCTAAGAACGAGAGAGCAGCGGTGTTGGTAATGATTCTGCTAAACGCAAAAGGATACGTTACGGTAGAACAGCTGAAAGAGACAATTGGAGTCAGCAGAACCACACTTCTTCGTGATCTTCCGGAAATCAAAAAATGGTTTGAAGAAAATAAAATGGAACTGATTTCGCAGGTACACAGAGGTTACATTGTTAATGTGCCGGAATTAGATGTGAGAAAAGGCATATTAAAACTCCTTGAAGTCAACGGAGATGACAATGAGTATGAGACGGGATACAGTCTGGGAGCATTCTGGTGTTTGATGGTTCGCCAGATGGACAGGATGAATATATATAACGATATAAAACAGTTGATCATTCAGGAAGAGGAAGAAGAACAGACCTTTCTTTCGGATTATTCTTTCTTTGAAGCAGTGAGGGAACTGACGTTGGCTGTAAATCGTATTCATAATAATCAAATCATTCCTGCATATTATGAAGAAAATTGGAAAAATCTCAGACGAAGTTCCAAATATGAATTTAGCAGTAATTTATTTGCAGTTATAGAAAAAAGATATAGTCTTGAGATTCCTGAATCAGAGATTTTGTATTATGCAGAATGTCTAAAGGGAAAAAGTTATCTGAAAGACAGTAAATCTAATAAGGCAAATGCATTAGATATCCGCCTGTTGATTGCAGAAACTTTATATCATATATCAAATTGTTTTGGAATTGATTTTTATCTGGATTTTTCACTGTATGATTTGCTGGTAGCGCACATGAGGTCGGCTGTATTCAGATTGCAGTCAGGAGAAATGCTTAAAAATCCATTGAAAGAATCTTTGCTTCAGGAATACCCGGAAATCTTTGCGATTATTCGTGAAAATGTCGGAAGCCTGGAAGAGTATATAGGAAAAGAGTTTTCCGAAGACGAGATGTCTTTTATGGTTTTGTATTTTGCATCTGTACTGGAAAAAGAAAAAGCAGAAAGCTCTAAGAATTCCAAAATTAAAGTTGCATTGGTATGCGAGACCGGAAGAGGTACAGCGCAATTCATGTTGGCAAAGCTGCATACATTAGATGAGATGATCGATATTGTCAGCGTCTCGTCTGTGCATAATACCAAAGAAATTCAAAACAGTGGGGCACAAATGATTGTTTCAACGATCCCATTGGAGAGTGAACTGCCATGTGTGGTCGTTAGATCTGCAATATTGAATACTGATGATTTGCTGGATGTGCAGCGTAAGGTATTTGAATTAATAGAAGATGATGGTGATAAAGAAATACCAGAAATGCAGCTGGATGTAATCAATCCGGTAGAATCTGATATTCAAGGTGCTTTTTACAATCTTCTGTCACAGGACAGAGTGATGGTTGATTATGAAGCAGATGACTGGGAGGATGCTGTCAGACAATCTGGAATACTTTTGAGAGATAGCGGTGCCGTGACAGATGCTTACGTAGATGCAATGGTGGAAAACATAAAAGAAAATGGTCCTTATGTTGTAATATGGCCGGGAACAGCACTTCCGCATGCAGACTGCTTGGAGGGAGTTAAACAAGAAGCAGCCTCGTTGCTTAGATTAAAAAAACCGGTGGATTTTCATCATGAATCGAATGATCCGGTGAGATATCTTATAGGAATAAGTATACAGAGTGCTGAAAGTATTAATTCTGCATTATATGATGTCATGATGATCTTCGGAAATGAAAAGATCAAACATATGCTGGATCGAATGCCGACAGCAGAAGAACTGTTACATGCGATTAATAGTCTGAAGACTGTTAAATAGATAATGGATAATGCAATCAATGTCACGTATGATGGACTGACAAAAGAGGAGGACGACGATGAAAGCATTAGTAAAATATGCAAAGGGACCTGGTAATTTGGAAATCCGAGAGGTTGAGGAACCGAAAGTAAGCGGTGATCTGGTTAAGATCCGAGTAGTATATGCAGGAATCTGTGGTTCAGATCTTCACACATGGGCAGGTGAGTATGCCAGCAATAAACCACCGGTTACACTGGGTCACGAGTTTTCGGGTATTGTAGAAGAGGTTGGACCAGATGTAAAAGAATTGAAGGTGGGAGACAGAGTAACAAGTGAGACGACATTTAAGACCTGTGGCAAATGTATTTACTGCAAGAATGAAGAATATAATCTCTGCTCATCAAGACAGGGACTTGGCACACAGGCTGATGGTGGATTTGCGGAATATGTAATTAACCATGAAGCGAGAATCCATAAACTTCCAGAAAAAGTAAGTCTGTTACAGGCGTCTTTGACGGAGCCTCTTGCATGCTGCGTACATGGAGCCATGGAAACATCACAGGTTAAGCCGGGGGAGACAGTGTTGATTTTCGGACCAGGAGCTATGGGACTTCTGACAGGTATGGTATGTAAATCACAGGGTGCGAAAGTAGTTATTGCCGGTCTTACCAAAGATGAAAAGAGATTTGAAGTTGCAAGAACACTCGGATTTGATCGTATTGTTGATCAGATGAAAGAAGATTTGGGAACTGTAATGAATGAGATGACAGATGGTATCGGACCAGACAAAATCTATGAATGTTCCGGTGCTATTCCGGCATTAAATCGTTCATTTGAGCTGATTCGTAAAAAGGGTGAGGTTGTCCAGATTGGTGTATTTGCAAAAGATATCAATGAAGTCAACGTAGGTATTTTCTTCCCAAAAGAAATTCATTATATGGGAACCAGAACACAGAAGCCAAGTGCATGGAGAACATCTTTAAAACTGATGGAAGAGGGACTGGTACATCCGGAGAAGGTAGTAACTATGATCACAGATCTTGATAACTGGGAAGAAGGATTTACGAAGAGTAAAAATGCAGAGGAAGTAAAGGTAGTTATCCAGGTAGCTGATACAGACGAAATATAAGAAAATTTTATTATGTATAACAAAAGGAGAAAGAAGTATGGAAATCTTAAAGGAAAATATTGAGAAAGGCTATCTTGTAGCAAAGGTAGATGCGTCTGATAAATTCGGGGTGTTGCGTGAGATGGGCAATGTGCTGGTTGAAAAAGGATGGGTAAAAGATACTTACCCAGGGGCAGTCATTGAACGAGAAAAAGTATTCCCAACAGGTCTTCCAATGGAAGCTATGGGAGTGGCTATTCCACATACAGATGCTATTCATGTTAATAAGAAAGCTGTGTTCTGTGGCATTCTTGACAAACCTGTGGACTTTGTGGTTATGGGAGATGATGAAGCAACTGTATCCGTTGAAGTGATCTTTATGCTCGCTATTATGAAGCCAAATGATCAGATCGAAATGCTTTCTAAACTGGTAGAGACCTGCCAGAACGTATCTGTGCTGCAGACCGTAAAAGCGGCAGAAGATATGGACACAATTGAGGAAGTTATGGAAAAGCTTATGGCATAGCTTATTCCATGATTTTATAGACACTTTAAGGAATACAAAAGAAAGAGAGGATGAGAAACTATGAGTATTATCACAAGTGCGGTTCAATACATTTTGGACCTGGGAGCAAGTGCCATGCTTCCAATTATTCTGACAATCTTTGGTCTGATTCTGGGACAGGGATTTGTTAAGTCATTCCGCGCAGGTTTGACAGTAGGTGTTGGTTTCATCGGAATTAACCTGGTTATCGGACTGATCAGTAGCTATGCAGGAGCAGCAGCACAGGCAATGGTTGACAGATTGAACTTAAGTCTGAATGTACTGGACGTAGGTTGGCCGGTAGCAGCTTCTATTACATGGGCTACACCAATTGCAGTAATGCTGATTCCGCTCCTGTTTATCGTCAATATGATCATGTTAGCACTTAATATGACAAAGACGATGGACGTTGATATTTGGAATTACTGGCATCTGATTTTTGCAGGTGGTGTAATCTACTACGCAACAGGAAGCCTTCCGCTTTGTCTGCTGTGTGCACTGATCCACGCTGTAGTTACTTTCAAGCTGGCTGACTGGACAGCACCTGCAGTGGGATCTTTCCTGGAACTGCCAGGCGTGTGTCTGCCACATGCTGAGACTGTTGCATGGGCACCTGTATGTTACGCACTGAATCGTGTATGGGATAAAATCCCAGGACTTAACAAAGTGGACGTTACAGGCGATACACTGAAGAAGAAACTTGGTTTCATCGGTGAGCCTATGTTCCTTGGTCTTGTTCTTGGTCTTGTTATCGGAGCACTTGCCGGATACGATTCAAAACAGGTTATTCTGACAGGCGTTAACATGGCTGCTGTACTTGTACTTCTTCCTAGAATGGTATCTCTGCTTATGGAAGGTCTGATGCCTATTTCAGAAGGCGCAAGAAACTTTATTCAGAAGAGATTCCCGGGAAAAGAAGTATACATTGGTCTGGATGCAGCTGTAGCTACAGGACATCCGACAGTTGTAACAGTATCCCTGATCATGATCCCTATTACACTGGCGCTGGCAATCATTCTGCCTTACAACAGATTACTTCCGTACGCTGACTTTGCTGTACTTCCATTCACAGTAATCTGGGCAGTAGTTGCTTCCCGTGGTAACATCGTACGAAGCGTACTTAGCTCTTCAGTTATGATGTGTGGTATCCTGTTCATCGCTACTAACATGGCTGAGGCTACAACAGCAATGGGTAAAGCTGTAGGATTCGCTTTCCCAGAAGGTGCAACACAGATTTCTGGTATCGATGCATCATGCCATATTCTTGTATGGGTATTTGCTAAACTTTGTGATCCAGCTAACATGCCAATGTTCATCGCAGGTATTGCTGTAGCAGTTATCTACTTTGGACTGTGGTACTGGACAAGAAATGACGTTAAGGCTCAGGTTGAAGCCGCTAATGCAGCAAAATAATTAGAGCATAATTTAAAAGGACTTTAAAGGTTGAATTGAAAGGAGTTATCTATCTATGAAAAAAGTAATCGTTGCCTGCGGAACAGGTATTGCAACATCAACAGTAGTATGTGTAAAAATCAAAGAGGCACTTGCAAAAGCAAATGTTCAGGCTGAGATCGTTCAGTGTAAAGTAGCTGAGATTGAGTCTAAGATGGCTGGAGCTGATCTTATTGTAACCACAACAAGTTATTCTAATGACAAGATTCCGGTAATCCGTGCACTGTCTTTCCTGACAGGTATGGGAATGGAGCAGGATATTCAGAAAATCGTTGACATTTTAAGTTAAGCAGTGCCTGCAAGTTAGAACAGATTTGTACACACGCAGTTAGACAGTTGAGGTGAAATTGAAATGAATTTAAGTTTAAAAGGAAAGACAGCCGTAGTGACTGGCGCAGCTAAAGGTATCGGAAGAAGTATCGCGGAGAAAATGGCTGAGAGCGGTGCAGCTGTGGGAATTATTGATTTTGATAAAGCTACAGGACTTGCGGCTCAGGAAGAATTCACAGCAAAAGGATATAAATGCGTGTTCGCAGCAGCCGATGTCTCAAATTATGAGTCTTTGGTTCAGGCAAAGCAGCAACTGGTAGATGCTTTTGGTAAGATAGATATTCTTGTAATTAATGCGGGTGTCAGCAGAAAACATACAATTGCTGAGATCGAACCGGCAGAATGGGAGAGAGTTATCTCTATCAATCTGAGTGGATCATTCTATACAGTCAAAGCTTTTTATGATTGTTTTGCTGATAAGAAACCTGAAGATGAAGGACGGATTATCTTTGTAACATCTGGTTCCGGTATTACCGGAACCGGAGGAGGAGCACATTATGCTGCATCCAAATCAGGCCAGCATGGTCTGATGCGTACGGTATCAAAGGAATTCGGCAAGAACGGCGTGAATGTAAATGCCATTGCACCACGTGTTATTGTTACGGATTTGTTTGATACGTTATATCCGACAGAAGAGTCAAAGGAGCAGCTGATGGCTAAAATCCCGATCGGAAGATTTGGATATCCGGAAGATATTGCAAATCTTGCATGCTTCCTGGCAGCTCCAGAGAGTTCATATATACATGGTCAGATTATCTTGATGGATGGCGGACGGACTCTCTAAAATATAACAGATAAGAGGATGATTGATTATGACTGAAACGAAGACACAGGAAACAAACAGGACAGTACAGACACAGCCGATTGCGATTAAGATGCATTATATCTGCGATTCGGATTACGTTTCTAAGATAAATAAATATGCTGCGATTTTAATTGCGGTTATGACGGCAGCATTTGTACTTACTGGTACACATTCCTGTCAGAGTATCAGCGATCTTGCCGTATATTTAAGCTGGTTAGTATATTTTGTTCCGCTTTTATTTGCATGGATCGGCATTGCGACTTCTATGAAGATCACGGACGAAATGACAGCGAAACAACATAAGAATGGACCGGCAAGGCTTTGCAGATGTGGCGTGTTTGGAGCACTCTTTGCTGGCGTTACAGTTTTCAGTTGTATTTATTTCATGATAACCGGCGAATATGATCAGATTTCGGCGGAAATCGGGATGGTATTCCTTGGAATTCTGGAATGTGCGTCTGCTGCCGGAGTAGCAGTTCTTTCTAGAAAACTGCTTTCCCAGATTGAGGAAGTACCGGTTATGGAAGAGATAGAACAATAATTTTCCCTTCATTTATAATGTAGATAATATCCTGGTGGTTTTTAACTGCCAGGATATTATTTTGGGTTAAAAGTATTGGTTGAAAAAAGTGTGAGTTCATCGTAGTATAGAAACTATTATAAAAAGAATATTGAAAGATATATCACACCTCCGGGTGCCAGAATGATATGCTACCCTCATATAGGACAATGAAATATAAAAGTCCTATATGGGGTTTTTTTGTATCTCTGTTGATTGTTCATATTTTAAACCATTAGAATATTTAAACAAAAACATATGATTAATTAAGGGTCAATCATTTTTTTCGTGGGATTGACGTTACCACGTTATAGGTTTTCTAAGCCGTCCGCCAGCCTTGACATGAACCTCAGGTAATGCGTAGGGTAATCACCCCGACGGCGAAG